>NZ_CP053947.1:937108-1249478 GCF_018438165.1 Acinetobacter sp. WY4
GCCTTATGACCGTCCTGACATCAAACGTCAGAAAATTGTCATTCCTGAACAGAAGCCGAAAAGCCAAAAGTTTGATGATGGCCGTAATCTGCCGGCTTTCAAGAGTCTGATGCAGCAAACCCAGCAGGCCTATACCAAGCAGCAGTTCGCTCAAGCTGAAGCGTCTGCAACTCAGGCACAGCGACTGGCCCCTCAGGCACCGGAAACCTATTTATACTTGGGTATGATTGCTAACCGTAAAAATCAGCCAGCAAGCGCCGATGCTTTTGCCTTACGTGGCCTGAGTTATGCACAATCTAATGCCATGAAAAAGCAGCTTTGGCAAGTGCGCCTTAAATCTGCTCAGTTGCGGAAAAATGCCAAAGCGATTCAGCAAGCCCAACAGGCACTCAAAAAGCTTTAAGATAATTTTCCATAGAAACTGACTTACTAATAGAAAGTTTATTTTATAAATAAAGTGTTTAAATATAGCGAATGCCGGCAATGCCATAAGCGTGCTGGCTTTTTGCATAATCGAGTTCTTCAGCTTTCATTCCGCCCAAAGCAAAAACCGGAATCTGTACCTGCTCTGCCATTTGCTTGAATTGCTCCCAGCCTAGCGCAGGCGTGTCCGGATGCGTTGCGGTCGCCAGTACCGGACTCAGCAAGGCTGCTTCACAACCGATCTGTTCTGCATGCATTAAAGCACTCAGGTCATGACAGGCTGCCAGATAACGATAGCCAGATTTCAATTCACCTTGTTTCAAGTTCATTAGTTGATTCTGTTTTAGATGAATCGTGCAAATCGTCTGCTGCTGCAATTCATTCAGTTGTGACCAAAGCTGCTGATTAATGATTAACCTGGAGAGCTGATCTACCGGATATTGGTGTAATTGCATGATCCGTTCAGGCGTCGCTTCTAAACACCAATATAACATTTGATCTGTATCCAGACTTGATAAGATATCCAGATCTTCAGCAATCTTGATGCGCTGCGGCCATTGCAGCTTTTGAATCATGGACTGATTGGCTTTCGGGAAATTCAGCTGACCAAGTTCTTCCCGACTGTACCAGCGCCAAGGCTGTTTGATTTCAGCCAGTTGAGTAGGCTGTACTGAAGCATGAAAAATATGCAAATTGACGATGAGATCTTCATATTCATGAGAAATAAAATCAGAAGCATGCCAGCGTTCGATATCAACCCCGACCTCTTCAATCACTTCGCGGCGGCAGGCTTCGACTGGTAATTCGCCCTGTTCAACTTTTCCGCCTGGAAATTCATATTTATTGCCCTGATGCTGCTTGGCCTCACGCCAGCCGACTAGAACCTGATTTTGATAAAATAAAAGCGCAATTGCGACATGAATTGTAGCTTTAGTCATGATGTACAGAACCGGTAAAGTTTTACAGATTGTAAGCAAATTAGAGTTTTTTATAAATTGCTCAATATTTCGTTGACAGATCTATTCGATAATGATTATCATTTAAATCAATCCAAAACACACCACGGAGTCGACGGAATGAACGCCCCATTTAGCCTATTTACCCGTAACAATGATACTCACCATGCCTTGCCAATGCTGCACTCCAACAATCTTTTTGCACTGGGTCGTGAAATCCGGATCATGCATGCCGGCGAAGAATACCGCTTGCGTCTGACCCGCAATAACCGTCTTATTCTGACCAAATAATTAAATCAGTTCTAATAATAACAAACGTGGGAAGCAGCAGTATGAATCAGCGCATACTGCTTTTTAATCTTCTGATCATGAGATTTGCTATTCAAGCTTAAAACTTAATAACACTTTAAGTCCGCCCAGATCCGACGGCGCATAGTCAATTTTAGCTGCATGCAGTGCCATAATTTTCTGGCAAATGGACAGACCTAGACCTGAACCCTGAGTTCGCGTACCCAAAGCCCGATAAAAACGTTCACCTAAACGTTCCAGCACATCATCAGTAATCCCCTCTCCTGAGTTTTCAATCAATAGTTGTATCTGATGCTGCTCAACAACCGTTCGGATCTCGACCTGTCCCTGCGGCGGCGTATAACGAATAGCATTGTCGACCAGATTGCGAATACAACTAAAAATCAGCTCTGGATTCGCTTCGATCACAGCATCCTCAAGGTTTAGATTCCAATGAATGTCTTTTTCTTCTGCAAAAGGCTGCAATGCCTGCAAAGCCTCCTGAACCAGATTTTTAAGATTAATCGTTTGCGTTGGTAATTGCTCTGTGCGCTCCGGATCGAGTCGTGCCAGCAAGAGTAAATTTTCCAGCACCTGCGTACCGCGGTTGACATCATTTTGGATCAACTGTAATGCCTGAGGGAGCTGTGCATCATCTTGATATTTGCGTTTTAAAACCTGTAGACGCATTTGAATCGCAGACAGTGGCGAACGCAGCTCATGTGAAGCATCTGCAGTAAAACGCTGTTCAGCAGCCAGTGATTTCTCCAGCCGGCCGAGCATGGCATTCAGCTGACGAATGATCGGTTGCAGTTCAGTGATTTCAGGGTCAGGTGTTTTAATAGGACTCAGATCCTGAGCAGTCTTGGAACCAATGGCACGCGAAATCTTGTTTAATGGCCGTAACTGGCGTTTGACCGAGACCCTTAGAATCAGCCATTGCACTAGCCATAAAGTGAATAAGATCCCGGCAAAGCCCAAAGTAGTTTGCCAGAGTTCATCGAAACGTACTGAAAGTGGCTGTACGATTTTGACCTGAAGGTCGTCATCTTCCGCAGTCAGTATCCGGATAAAATGACCATTTTCATAAGCAAACTGAAAGCCGTTGTTCTGTGCTTTTGGAATGGTATTAATTAATTCATCATCAATCGAAGTAGTCAGTACCTGCTGGCCCAGCAACAAGGCATACTGGATATCGAACTGTTCACTGAGTTCATCGACCTGGGCGTCTTTGGCCTGGGTCACATCGCCAAGCAGCAACTCAGAAATCTGCTCCATTAATTCATCATGCAGCTGACTGGCTTGATAACTGGAAATTCCCAATAACAGCAGCCAGGCCAATACTCCAGCCAAGATGGAACTAAACAGTGCATGTTTGATCAGCCGGGTTTGCAGGGAAATAGCAGCCGACATGGGGTTAAGCCTCAGCCTTATGCATACGATAGCCCAAGCCACGAATGGTCTTGATCATCTGGCTGCCAATTTTTTTACGCAGCTGATAGATAAATACTTCAATGGCATTACTTTCAATTTCATCGCCCCAGGCGTACAGCGATTCTTCCAGCTGTTCACGGGTGACAATATGTTCAGGCTGCTGCATCAGCTTGTATAAAATCTGAAATTCCTTCGCAGTCAGATTCATAGCTTGACCTTCTTTAGTCAGGGTTTTGGCTTGAGTGTCCAGACTGAGATCCTGCCAGTGCAGGATATGATTCGGTATTTTCTGCTTCTGTCTGAGTTGGGCACGAACTCGGGCCGAAAGTTCTTCCAGACTAAAAGGTTTGACCAGATAATCATTCGCGCCTAAATCCAGACCTTCAACCCGGTCATCAATACTGTCTTTGGCCGTAATAAAAATCACCGGCGTATCTTGATGTTGGCTGCGCAAAATTTTCAGAATGTCATCTCCAGTGGCATTCGGCAGGCCACGATCCAGCAGAATGCAGTCATATTGATGTTGCTCAATCGCTAAAATGGCATGATCACCACGCTCGACCCGATCAATCACATAACCGTCCATTTCCAGCCAGGTCTGGATACTGTCTGCCTGAGACTGATCATCTTCTGCCAAAAGAATACGCATATTCTGCTCCGTTTGTTTCCTTGTTCTATCTTGCCTTGAAAAAGTTCCAGACTCAAAAAAACCACATGCTTTTTGGTAACTTGCATGTGGTTTTTTGTTGCTGCGTTCAGATTGAATTCAGCAAATCAGGCGATATTAGAAACGAACCTGATCAACCTCAATTTCAACACGTTTTGCCGGCTTATAATCAATGTCGATTTCACCTGTGATGATTACCGGTGTTTTGGCTGAAATCGGTTTGCCTTGCCAAAGTTCGTCATCAATCTCAACCGTAATGGTGCCTGTACTGTCTCGGAACTGGTATTTTTCATCACCGACTGCTTTCACAACATAACCTTTAAGCTGAACCTTGCTGTCATCTTTCATGGCCAGTGCCTGTTTGACTGTGGTCGATTTAGCAAAAGCGGCCTGATTTACAGCAGTGTCACTGCTTGCTATCGTAGCCGTCGCGATAGAACCCATCAATGCAGCTGCCAAAACCGTATTTATCATCATTTTCATCGCAATTACCTCTTTAAAGTCTTGCCTTGTTTCGATGATGCTATTAAAACAGCCGAAGATGAATTGAACCTTAAGATTACTTCATTTTCAAAATTAATTTAAGGGTACGACTCTCAGGACTTCTTCAAGCGTAGTGACACCTTCCAGAATCTTGCGCGCCCCGGCAATTCTGAGCGGCTCTACCCCTTCTTTTTTCGCCTGCTGACGCAGCTGGTTCAGATTAGCATCGGCACCAATCAGCTGTTTAGTGGTCAAACTCAGTGGCATAAACTCATAAATCCCAATACGGCCTTTATAGCCGGTATGCCGGCATTCTTCGCAGCCCACCGCCTTAAAGACAAATTCCGGTCGCGGCAAAGGATAATCGGCTGCCAGATGCTGCCATTCCTGTTCATTCAGGAAGCTTTCCTGCTTGCAATGTGGGCAGAGTTTACGCACCAGACGTTGAGCCAGAACACCCAAGATGGTTGCTGCTGTCAAAAATGGCTGTACGCCCAGATCATGCAGACGGGTCAGACTCGACGGCGCATCATTGGTATGTAAAGTTGAGAGAACCAGATGACCAGTCAATGCTGCCTGAATCGCCATATTGGCAGTATCCTGATCACGAATTTCCCCGACCATGATAATGTCCGGGTCCTGACGCATCAATGCACGCACGCCGTCAGCAAAACCAAGATCGATACCATTATTGACCTGCATCTGGTTAAAGCTAGGTTCCAGCATCTCGATCGGGTCTTCAATGGTACAGACGTTGACCTGTTCAGTCGCCAGCTGTTTCAAGGTTGAATAAAGCGTAGTAGTTTTACCGGAACCAGTCGGACCGGTCACCAGAATAATGCCGTGACTGTGACTGGTCAGATTGTTCCAGTCATTGAGCAGATGACCTTCAAAACCGAGTTGCTGGAAGCTTCTCACTAGCACTTCCGGATCGAAAATACGCATCACCAGTTTTTCACCGAATGCCGTTGGCAAGGTCGACAAACGCAATTCGGTTTCCTGTCCTTTTGGTGTACGGGTTTTCAGGCGGCCATCCTGTGGTTTACGTTTTTCCGCGACGTTCATCCGGCCCAGAATCTTGATCCGGGAAATGACGGCGGTCAATGTATTGGCGGGCATGTTGTAAATCGTATGCAGTACGCCATCAATCCGGAAACGAATCTTACCCGTATCTTTACGCGGTTCCATGTGAATATCACTGGCGCCCTGCTCAAAGGCAAATTGCAACACCCAGTCTACCAGTTTGACAATATGCTGGTCATTGGCATCCGGATTCTGTGAGTCACCCAGCTGTAGCAAGGCTTCGACGCCCTTATTTTCCCGGTCATAGGCGGAAGATTTTTGTGAACCACTGACTGCACGACTGACCTGATAATATTCAGTAATATAACGTTGTAATTGTTCTGGATTCAGTAATACCCGTTGTATTTTTTTTGGTGCAATATTCTGCTCGAGATTCGACATCCATTCAGTTTTATAAGGCTGATCTGTAGCAATCAGAACTTTGTCTGCCTGAATTTCTACCGCCAGAATACGGTTGCGCAGTGAATATTCCTGCGACATGACATGGGTCAATGCCTGTACATCAGCTTTGAGCGGATCAATGATATAGAACATCAATCCGGTTTTTTCTGCCAGCCACTGACATAAACGGTTCAGGGTCAGCGTTGTTTGAGGATGGGACTGATCGACCAGATTAAAATTGGCAATCCACTGTAAAGGGTGCCATTTTAATTGTTCACGTTGCCGATGAGTGGTTTGTACCAGCATTCGGTCGCGTTCACTGATTTTACCGTCTTTAAAGAGTTGGTCTAGACACCATGCCGTATCAATTTCAAAGTCAAATTTCATTATTATCAGTCCCCAAACTTGCCTCCACTATAACAAGTTTTTGCAGTTTTTCGCATGCTCCCGACCTATCGAATGTACGTTTCTATTTCAATCTCAAAAAGAAAGTAAAGAATGGATTTGATCACTACTGCAACATTTTTGATCTATGCAAACCTGATCTCATCACATATATTTTTAAATAATCAACTCTTAGCTTGCTGAGGTCACAGATGGATTTGACTGCGGTTCCCCTGCATGCGCATTCTTTTCATGAACTGCTCACGATACTCACCTCGGCATTGGGCTGCGGCCTATTGATTGGTCTGGAGCGGGAACGGCATAAACAACGTGAGCAGCAACCGAGTTTTGCCGGCTTACGTTCCTTTGCGATCTGTGCTTTATTGGGCGCACTGTGTTTCCTGTTTGGAATCGTGATTGCTGTAATAGGTGCTTTGATCGTGGGTGGCATGGTCATTTTATCCATCAAAAATCAGCCAGATGACCCGGGCATTACCACAGAGCTTGCATTTGTGATGACCTATTTTATTGGCGCCATGTGTTTGTGGAATATTCCTCTGGCAGCCGGTCTTTCTGTGCTCTTAACCGGTATTTTGATGGCCAAACATACCATGCACAATATTGCCGGAAAATGGATCAAAGAAGCCGAATTCAGGGATGGACTGTTATTACTGGCCTTGATTTTGATTGGTTTACCGCTGACCCCTGACCGGCCTTTTTGGGGCGAAGTGCTTAACCCTTATCTTATTCTCAAATTACTGACCTTAATTTTAGTGGTACAAGCTCTGGCGCATATTGCGAAACGCTTTTTCTCGACTAAAAATGCCCTGATGCTGTCCTCTATTGCTTCCGGTTTTGTTTCCAGTACAGCCACCATCGCTCAGTTAGGTTTACAGGTCCGTAAAGGTGAAATGGATGCACGATCGAATGCCGGCGCCGCACTGATGTCCTGTATCTCGACCATCGTACTGCTATTGATTGTGGTTGGAGGGGTATCATGGAGCTGGCTGAAAATCCTGCTTTTGCCCTCTTTAGTTGCCGTAATCCTTCTGGCAGCCTGTGCGTTTTTATTATTGCGCAAGGCAAAACCTGCGCCGAGCATGGAATCATCAGACAGCCAGATGTTTAGCTTAAAAGAAGCTGTGATTATTGCAGTCACATTAACATTGATTCAGGCTGGAGTTTACGGACTGGAGGTCTGGCTCGGGGATGCCGGCTTACTGGCCGGGACCTTACTCGCCTCTCTGTTCGAGATTCATGCCGCGATGGCGAGTGTCGTCGTTCAAGGTGATCCCTCCAATATGCGTCTGATTTATGCCCTGCTTTTAGGTCTGGGTGCTCATGCCCTGGCCAAATCAGCCAATGCCGCTTTGACCGGTGGCTGGAAGTTTGTACTTTATTTTGCACCGGTGCAGATTTTACATATGGCGGTGTTGATTGGGGTTTTGTGGTGGAACCTATAATCTAGGAAGGAATATGCTGGATAGCAACAATTAGCACTTGCTGAGCATGAATTTTGAAATGGATATCAACATTTGCAAACTTCATCCCATATACCCGTTCTTCATCTTCCTGATATGCAGGTCTTGGATCTAAAGATAAGACAGCTTCCAGTTCCTGAATAGTCTGCACAGAAATTTTTCCATTTCCTAGTAATTGTTGCTTTTGCTGCTCCGCTTCATCGCTCCAAATGACGGTTTTACGTGGTGGTTCATCCTGTGCATAACCGCTTTGTGCTTCAATGATGGCATCCGAATATTGAATATAAGGTTTGATATCCATAATTGGCGTGCCATCGAGCAAGTCACTCCCTGTCACATACACTCGAACATGTTTGCCCACTTTTCTCACTTCTTTGAGTTTGACCACAGATAAACCAATCGGTGATGGACGATACATGCTGCGCGTAGCAAACACGCCTATTTTCTTGTTACCACCCAAACGCGGCGGACGCACTTGTGGACGAAACTGGCTGTTGTGCTGGTTTTTATTGTCATGAAATTGCCAGACCAGCCACAAATGACTGAATTCTTCAATTCCCTCAAAGGCGAGCAGGTCATTATAGAGCCCGACCATTTCAATATAGCTTTCGACCTGAACCAGATTCGGCTGACGAGGAATACCAAATTTTTCTTTATAGGGAGAACGCATATAACCAATAATCGGCAGCGTCAGTTCAGTCATCATCACTTTTTTTGATAAGCTCAATTAAATATATTCAGTTTATCGAGAATGAATTTAGATTAGAATAGCAAGCTGTTCTAATTTGATAATTTATTGAGACCTTTAATGGCTGCTTTTAACGTCGAAAAGATTACTCACGTCCACCACTGGAATGATACTTTATTCTCTTTTAAAACGACTCGTGACACTGCTTTGCGTTTTAAAAACGGTCAGTTTGTAATGATCGGCCTTGAAGTCAATGGCAAGCCGTTAATGCGCGCATATTCAATTGCAAGCGCCAACTACGAAGAAGAGTTAGAGTTTTTCTCAATTAAAGTGCCTGATGGTCCACTGACTTCGATTTTACAGAAAGTCAAAGTCGGTGATGACATTTTGGTTTCTAAAAAGCCGACAGGTACATTGGTACTTGATGACTTGAACCCAGGTAAAAATCTTTACCTTCTTTCTTCTGGTACTGGTCTTGCACCGTTCCTGTCGACTATTCGCGATCCTGAAACTTATGAGCGTTTTGAAAAAATCATCGTAGTTCACGGTACCCGTTTCATTTCAGAACTGGCTTATCAAGATTTGATCCTGAATGAAGTGCCAAATCATGAATTCTTCTCTGAACTCGGCGCGAAAGAAAAATTGGTATATTACCCAACCGTCACCCGTGAAGAATATCCAAACCAAGGTCGTGTAACCACCGCGATTGAAACCGGTGAACTGTTTGAAAAAATCGGTCTGCCACGTTTCAACCCGGAAACTGACCGTGCCATGTTATGCGGTAGCCCTGCATTCCTAGATGACGTTGCTGCGCTTCTTGATCAACACGGTCTGAAAGAATCTCCGAAAATGGGCGTTTTAGGCGATTACGTGATTGAACGTGCATTCGTTGAAAAATAAGATTTTCTAAAATAAAAAACCGGACTTAAAAGTCCGGTTTTTTATTGGAATAATCACCAAATAATTAACGATCGCGACCTTCCTGGTTTGCAGAACCTGAACAGCCTGCGCCACCTGCAATGATGAAACCCGTTTGCGCTTTACATGAACCAATCATACGGCCATGAGAGTCAAATGTAGTTACTGACGATGCACAGCCCGTCAATACAACAGTCGCTACAAGTGCAATAAGTGCTGATAATTTCATGATATTCCCCTTTATTATTTACGGTTTTAAATTAATCTGATTTTGGCTTGGTGGCGTTGGTAACAGGCCTGTATTCGCATCTGGCGTATTGTAATTCACACCTAAGGCATCGCCTGAACCACTACAATGTGCACTTGCGGTCGAAAGTAGGCCACGCGTCGCCATACATGAACCGATGATTTTTCCTGTTGCATCATAAGTCACGACTTTGGAACTACAAGCGGCTAGCCCCGATATTGCCAATATTGAAAAAATTTTAATTAAATTCACATTAACCCTCGCACGATGCAAAAAACTAAATTATTAAAATTTATGTATATTTTCTGAATTTCGCCAGAGATTCTAATTTAATTTGCTTATTTGTAAAGCTTTATTTTTCAAATATTATAAAAATGGAAATAAATAAAAAGCTGCCCTGCAGGACAGCTTTAAATATAAAAATTAGCTGGATTTATGTTTAAGTGATCTTTCTTCCAGAGACTGCTTAATCACTTGATAACCTGATGTGATGCCGAGTGTAGCGATAATTACAGCCACAATAATATCCGGCCAAAGACTGCCTGTACCAAATACACCTACGGCTGCCAAAATGACCGCAAAGTTGCCAATTGCATCATTGCGACTACAGAGCCAGACCGACCGCATATTGGAATCACCTTCACGAAAAGCATAAAGAATTGCTGCTGTAAATACATTCGCTACTAAGGCCAGCACACCAATCAGGCCCATTGTCAGTGCTTCAGGTGGAATACCTTGCAGATAGGCGTAAATCACTTTGCTAATAACCACCAGACCAAACAACGCCATGGTCACTCCCTTCACCAAAGCGACTGTTGCCCGCCAATAGAGGCTCGCACCTAGTACAGCCAAAGAAATCCCGTAATTGACGGCATCACCAAAGAAATCTAGCGCGTCTGCCCACAAGGCTGATGAATGTGCATATGCACCACCGATCAGCTCCACTACAAATAAAGTGAAGTTTACCAGCAAGGCAATCCATAGCGCTGCTCTAAATTTGCTGTTGGGCTTGATGGGTGCCGGTTCAGAACTACAACTACAGGCCATATAACTCCCCCGATGATTTTTTATCTAAAATACGATAAATTGATTAGAAACTATGGACTAACTCCAAGGTCAAGCATGAGGGCGATATGTCAGTTTATTTGATTTCAGAAATGGCCAAAAAGACTGGTCTAAGCACTGATACCCTACGTTTTTATGAGAAAAAAGGCTTTATTCAGCCGAATTTTCGAGCAAGTAATCAGTATCGTTATTATGGTGAAGACGCATTAAAAAGACTGCTTTTTATCAAGCGTTGTCGCGCCTTGGACATGTCATTAAAAGAGATAGAAACCCTGATTCAACTTGAACAAAATCCAGAGCAGGAATGCTGTGCTGTCAACCAACTGATTGATCAGCATCTTTTGGATATTTCAAATAAAATTAAAGAATTACAGATATTTGAACAGCAACTAATAATACTTAGAGAAAGTTGCAATACCCCGACCACCATTGATCATTGCCAGATTTTAAAAACGCTTGAAAACCCTGAAAATGACTGAATATTGAAGATATTTTATGGAGAATTCTTTACTTAAAAAAGAACTTTGTTTTACCTCCAAATCGCGTATTTCCGAGTGATTTACTAGGTTGAATCCAAATTCCAGATGATTAGAATAAAGCCGTACTTTTTATATGTCTTTCGATTTGATCATGAGCATTACCACCGTTACTGAACTTCTCTCACCTGCTGGCTCACTCAAAAATATGCGCTACGCTTTCGCTTATGGTGCAGATGCAGTCTATGCCGGCCAGCCGCGCTATAGCCTGCGTGTTCGTAATAATGAATTTGACCATGACAATTTAGCGATTGGCATCAAAGAAGCACACGAGCTTGGCAAAAAATTCTATGTGGTGGTCAATATCCAGCCGCACAACTCCAAGCTGAAAAATTTTATTCGCGACTTGGAACCTGTGGTCGCGATGCAGCCGGATGCGCTGATCATGTCCGATCCAGGTCTGATCATGCTGGTGCGTGAACATTTTCCAAAGATGGATATTCACCTGTCGGTTCAGGCCAATGCCGTGAACTGGGCAACCGTGAAATTCTGGAAAAACATGGGGCTGACCCGTGTCATTCTGTCACGTGAACTGTCGATTGAAGAAATTGCAGAAATCAAACAGCAAGTGCCCGATATGGAGATTGAGGTCTTTGTTCATGGCGCATTATGTATGGCCTACTCTGGCCGCTGCATGTTGTCCGGTTATATGAATAAACGTGATGCCAATCAGGGTGCCTGCACCAATGCCTGCCGCTGGGAATATAAAGTTCTGGATGCCAAGGAAGATGAAACCGGTGATGTCATTCCAGTAAAAAATCTGGATTCAGGCTGCTGCTCTAAAGATGCTGATGAACAGCACATGCAAGAACAACATCAGTTTGATGAGCCTGTGCTATTGCAGCGGAATGATGAAGATATGTTTGCCGCAGAAGAAGATGAACACGGCACTTATTTCATGAATTCTAAAGATCTACGTGCAGTCCAGCATATAGAGCGCTTAACTAAAGTGGGTGTGCATTCACTGAAAATCGAAGGCCGTACCAAGTCTTATTTCTATTGCGCCCGTACTGCTCAAATTTACCGTAAAGCGATTGATGATGCGCTTGCGGGTAAACCTTTTGATCCGTCACTGATGACACAATTGGAAGGCTTAGCGAATCGTGGTTATACCGAAGGTTTTCTACGCCGCCATGTGCATAGTGAATATCAGAATTATGAACATGGTTCTTCCAGTTTTGATCATCAAATTTTCTGCGGTGAAGTACTGGAGCGCAATGGAGATTACATCAAGATCGATGTGAAAAACCGTTTTATCGTCGGTGACTCACTCGAACTGATGACGACTAAAGGCAATATCACTTTCAATTTAACCGAAATGAAAGACAAAAAAGGTAATCTGATCGAAGACGCCAAAGGTTCAGGTCATATCGTTGAGATTCCAGTTCCGGCAGATGTTGATATGCAATATGCCCTGCTGATTCGTAATCTGCCAAGCTCGACTATGGATATTTCGGCATCTTCACTGGCTTATCAAGCGAGTTAAATATGGCACTACTAATTACCGACAAATGCATCAATTGCGATATGTGTTTACCGGAATGCCCAAATGACGCGATTTATGAGGGTGCGAAAGTTTATGAAATTGATGTGAACCGTTGTACAGAATGCGTCGGTTTTTATGAGCATCAGACCTGTGTAGATGTCTGTCCGATTGAATGCATTGTTCCACATCCGGAGTATCGGGAAACACAAGAACAATTACTGGAAAAATTTAAGGGTTTGAACTTATTTAAATCTTAAAAATGAAGCGATGGAATAAACATTGCTTTATATAAAAACAACCTTGGGGAAAGTATAAAAATAAGGGTTGAAAACAAAAACTGTGCAGAGGAAAGGAACAGCTGAAAGTGCGTGGGGACACTTTTGGCTGTTCCAATAATAAATATAAAAAAAGGAACTCGGGTGTTAGCGTCCTGAGTTCCTATAAAGCGATAATAATGTATTTATAAGATATAGCACCTCGGTTTTGGGGAACCCAGGTGCTATTTTTTTATTGTCCTGAACGGATGATGTAATCAAAAGCAGACACTGATGCCTTGGCACCTTCACCGGTGGCAATGATGATCTGCTTGTAAGGCACTGTGGTACAGTCACCTGCTGCAAATACACCTTTCACATTGGTTTCGTTGCGGTCGTTAATCACAATCTCGCCACGGTTGGTCAGCTCAACTTGGGTTTCTTTCAGGAAGTCCGTATTTGGCAACAAACCGATTTGCACGAAGATCCCCGCCAGCTCAACCACATGCTCTTCATCCGTAGCACGGTCTTTGTATTTCAGTGCAGTCACTTGTGAACCATCACCAACCACTTCCGTAGATAAAGCATTTTTGATCACGGTGGTATTCGGCAAGCTGTTCAGCTTGTCTTGCAGCACCTGATCC
Source organism: Acinetobacter sp. WY4 (assembly GCF_018438165.1). GTDB lineage: Bacteria > Pseudomonadota > Gammaproteobacteria > Pseudomonadales > Moraxellaceae > Acinetobacter. The sequence continues at coordinate 950,527 of NZ_CP053947.1, forward strand.
GCACGCAGCTTGGTATCAAATTCCACCAGCGTTACATGTTCAACAATCCCTGCCAGATCAATCGCAGCTTCAACACCCGAGTTACCACCGCCAATCACGGCTACACGCTTGCCTTTGAACAGTGGGCCATCACAGTGCGGGCAGTATGCCACACCACGGGTTTTGTATTCCTGCTCACCTGGAACATTCATCTCTCTCCAGCGTGCGCCGGTCGACAGAATCACGGTTTTAGATTCCAGTTTGGCACCATTCTCTAAAGTCACTTCCACCAGACCATTGGCCGTTTCGTCTGCCCCTTTGATATCAGACACACGTTGCAGGCTCATGATGTCGACACCATATTCACGCACGTGGGCTTCCATCTCGGCTGCAAACTTCGGACCTTGAGTTTTTTGTACAGACGTGAAGTTTTCGATGTCCATGGTGTCCATGACCTGACCGCCCATGCGCTCCGCCACGATCCCGGTTTTAATGCCTTTACGCGCTGCATAGATTGCAGAGGTATTCCCAGCAGGTCCACCACCAATCACCAGAACATCAAAGGCGTCTTTGGCATTCAGCTTTTCCGCATCTTTGGCAGCGGCATTGCTATCCAGCTTGGCAATGATTTCTTCCAGTGTCATACGACCCTGACCGATATGCTGGTTGTCCTGGAACACCATCGGCACCGCCATGATTTTGCGTTCTTCGACTTCTTCCTGGAAGAAAGCCCCATCAATCATGGTCGCTGTGGTCCCCGGGTTATAAATGGCAATCAGGTTGAGTGCCTGAACCACATCCGGACAGTTATGGCAGCTTAACGATACAAATACATCGAAATTAGATTGAACCCCCAGGCTCTTGATATTTGCCAGTACTTCATCCGAGACTTTTGGTGCATAACCTGAGGTTTGCAGCAATGCCAGAATCAGCGAAGTGAACTCATGGCCCATTGGCAAGCCTGCAAAGAACACCCGTGGCTCTTCACCAGCTTTTGCAATCCCGAAACTTGGCGCACGTTTGTTGGTGCCGTCAAAGCGTGCAGTGACCAGGTCAGACAGTGCAGCCACTTCGGACACCAGTTCCTGGATTTTGGCTGATTTGTCAGAGCCATCTAAAGTCGCGACCAGTTCAATCGGGCCTTCTAGGCGTTCTAATAAGGTTTTAAGTTGGGCTGAAGTATTTTGATCTAACATTGCTAACGTCTCCAAAGGAGTAAATGTTTATTTGATAACAGGATATTAAATGAATTGAATAAACAGGTAAAACAGTTTGTTTTTATTTTATTGATCGGTATTTTAGATTATTAATCCAGTTATAGACTTTATGCTGCCTTGTTTTTATTTTTGGGCTATATAGAGCAAGTTGAATAGGTTGTCTTAAAAATAGCGTTGAAATTCCATCAAAAAATGCTCCCTATTCAGGTAATGCCAGGCCAGTCAGTTAAGCAATTGACTGGCATTTTTTTTAAATTCAAGATTATATTTGATAGGTAGCAAAGTCATCCGCAACTGTTTGAGGCAGGACTACATTAAAAAATGATTGTTTTTGCGACAAATTTACTAAGGGATAGTGGCTGACGAGTTTTGCGGATGACAAATGCTTTTGGTTACTTTGGGCGAAACCAAAGTAACAAGTGATATTGCAAGTATTTGATTTAAAAAGTTAAGACTCTTTCATAAACGACTGAAAAGCTAAAGAGTATTTCTAAATTCCTTAACTGATCAGCATTACCCTATTCAGGAGCATTTTGGGAAATTAATGAATCCGCTGTTCGATACGCAGAGAACGACCCTTGATTGAATTGGCCAAGAAAAACAAGATTAGGCTAAGTAGTGCCGATAAAATAGCAACACCAATAATAACCAGATTCGTGATCTGACTTAACTGATCCGCCTGTTGTACCTGCGTATTTACACTCTTGGCGACTGGTGTCATGGCTTGACCATAGACCTGTTGCTGCATGGTCCAGATTTGTTCAGGCTTGAAACCATAGTGTTCAAATTTAAGATCCTGTTTTTCTGCTTCAACCAGGTTTAAAACATAAGGTTTTGCGGCAGATAAATCCTGCGGCTTATGCAGCAATGCCGTTTGCGCCAGTAAATAAGATTTCACCGGTGCTGCAATCTCTGAATCGGCCAGATAACGGGCGATTTCACTGTCATTGATATTGCTGTCGTAATACACCACTTGCTGATAAGCATCATCCCGATCATTACGTAGATCATGCTGCCAGTAAGTCAATCCTGACCAGATCACGATAAAAGCAATCAGCCAACCAACAAATTTCAGCACAAAAGACTGAAAGCGCACATAAAAGAAACGCAACTTTTTCAGTAAGCCAATCACAAAAAATGCGCCGATGAAAGAGGCAAAAATTTTAATAATCAGCCAGCCAAACCAGCTCAGCAAACTAAAAAAATAATCCGGACTATCACCAATGTTGGCCAGTGTGGCATCTACACTGACCGGTAAATGCAACTGTTGTACTTGAGTACTCAGGCCAAAAAAACCATAGACCAGTTCCTGCTGGAAAAACAGGCTCATCATTGAAGCTATAAATATGGTAGAGGTGGTCAAACCCAATAGCATCAAATTGCGTTGACGTTTCTTGAGTGCAACTACCCCCTGCTTGATGTCCTGAGGCTTAACGGTGTATTCATCTAAGGGCGGCAATCTCTACTCCTTCTTCAGATTTTGGCCCTACCTGGTTTAGTTGGGCTTGGATCCACTGGTACTTGATTCAATCACCAAATGATTCAGATTATCCTGCAAAGCTTTCAAACGCACGGTTGCTTCTGTGCGTTTTTGTACTCCTTCTTTCTGGATCTGAATCACATCGTTTACGGTTTTAATGAGGGTGTTTTGCACATGTTCAAGCGTTTCGATGTCAATCACCGAACGCTGGTTGGCTTTAGCGGTATCGACCGAGTTCTGATGTAACAGGTCTGCATTACGGCGCAGCAGCTCATTGGTGGCATCATCAATGGTATTGGCCAGCTGTACACTGTTCTTCTGTTCGCTCAATGAAATTGCGAGACTGATCTGGTTTTTCCACGCCGGTAAAGTAATGTTTTTGATCGCATAGAACTTGTCGACCAGCATCAGGTTATTCGACTGGATAATCCGGATCATTGGCAAGGTCTGCATGGCAGATTGCTGCAATACCTGTAAATCACTGACACGTTTTTCCAGATTATTGGCCAGATGGTTCAGGTCATAAATTTTCTGAGTGGTGCTCTGATCTTGCGGCAAGGCGGTTAAAGCGGAAATTTCCTGTTGCAGCTCCTGTTCGCGTAAACGTCCTGCGGCGATATGTACCCCGAGCTGTTTATATTCATCCTGTACCCCGTCAAACATTTTATCCAGGGTGTCAACACGTGCTTTCAAACCGGATTGCGAGGTTTCAATCTCTTTCACCAATACATCTAGCTGCTCTTTAGTGGTATTGAAATGCGCATCAAAGTTATCTTTCGCACCTTTGAATTTGCTAATGATATTGCCAAAAAAACCCGAACTTTTCTTTTTATTGAGAATGCTGCTGGTATTCAGCTGCTGAGCCACCTGTACCACCTGATTCAGTTTTTGTCCTGTCGCATCCAGATCTCTATTTTGCACCAGATTCAGCAATTCATCGGTATAGGTCGAAGTTTTGGTCGCAATATTTTTACCATACTCAGCCACGCTGTTATGACTCATGTTCTGCAACTCTTTACGTGCAGCCAGCACCTCCTGAAAGTCAGCAGGCTGCAAGCCCAGTTCTTTCAGGTCCATTTGCTGGAATTTTTGTTCGACCAGTTCATTCGAGCTTTCAACAGGTAAATTTACTAAATCAGACTTGGTCATAGTTCACCTTATATTGTTATGTTTTCGAGGGCTTCTCGAGGGATTTTTTTAACGTTTTAATCAGACTCTCACGGCTATTATCAAGTTTTTCCAGATCACTTGTCGAGTGTTTCGTCTGGCTTTGTTTGACATGATATTGCCAAGCCGGAATCAAGACCTGCTGTGCTTCCTTAAAGCGATCCAACAAACTAAAGGAAAGCTGCTGCGAAAGCTGCATCTGGGTAATGGCGATGTCATTACTGCTTTGCAAGGTACGTAAGGTATTAATTTTCTTGGAGAGGCGTTCTGAAAAATTATCCAGTGGATGCTGATTTTTGACGAATAGCGGATATTCAGATAAAAACTCATCTGCTGCGACAATGTGCTTAGCCATCTGTTCGCGCAAACCCAAAAGCTGCTGAAAACGCGACTGCGATTTCTGAATTTCAATCTGTAATTTACGGCTTAGGTGGTCGGCCTGATCCAGCAGACGGTCCAGTCGTTGATAATATTCCACCTGACTTGAGCCATAATCCAGATCGATGCCCAGCCATTTCTGTAGAGCATTAAATTTACGTTTTTTCAGATATTTTTTAGATTCTGCCAAGGCATGAATCAATTGTTCAATGGTCTGGCTTAACTGTTGGGTCAAGTGCGGATCTACACCATTCAGTAGAACGGACTGTGCCTGAATCAGAGCATCTGCATAATGATTCAGCCCATATTGATTATCCAGTACAGGCACAAGCTCATTACGCTTAATCGCCAGAATTTCCTCACGATCAAGCATCATGTCAGTCAAGGCAGGTAGAGCTTCAAAGCGCGACATGGTTGAGGCGATATCCTTTAAAAAAGTGAAACAAAGAAGTCTAGAACATCTTCGAATGTAGCAAAAAAACAGACCGCGTTGTGTATATTTATCCAGAAATTCGTTACATCACTTTAACTAAATCCATGTTTTATCTTTATTTTAATTATGATTTTGGCAATACGATTCAATTGCAGAGATAAATGACTACATTGCATTTTGAGAATTATTTAACTTTAAGCATTTAGAACTTTAAAATGTATTCAATCTGATCTAAATGCTTACAACATCAGGTTTTACTTAAAATCCATATACAAAAAAAGCCATATTGCTATGGCTTTCAAGGATGATCCAACGCTGGCTTAAAGATAATCCCCTTCGCTCTCCGGCTGAAATAGCACTTTTTCAATGGTCACTTTCATGGTATTACCATCCGGTTGTGGCCATTCAATGGTTTGACCTTCTGCTAAGCCCAAAATGGCTGCACCTATCGGTGCGATGACATTGACCTGCCCCTTTTCACCTTTAAATTCGTGTGGGTAAACTAGTGTCACCTCAACAGCTTCCGTAGAAGGTGCAATGGTCAACAACACACGGGAATGCATGGTCACGATATTGCTTGCGATCGCTTGCGGCTCGACCACTTCGGCACGTGCCAATTCATCCTCTAAGCGGATCATGGTTTCGCTCAGCTTGCTCTGATTCTCCAGCATCGTTTCCAGACGATGTAAATCTTGTTCAGATAAAATAATGTTGGGTTTAGTCATCCTTATTACCTTGTTTAATGCATAAATGAAAAATTAATCAATTAACCGCCAGCAGCATTTTTAAATACAGGATTTACCCATATTCAAATGATACCGATCCATATAACGTTTAAATAAAAAGAATGATGTCATTCACGGCGCTTATATCAGCACCACCTTACAGTAACATGGGATTCACTCAAGCGCTTCATCTACCATGATCTTCAGCTCAATAACCTATTATTCTTAAAGTGTCAGGTTCTGAAAATAATTCCTGTAAATAATTTCAAGCAAAGCGTGCAATGAATGCATCCATTCTTTTAAAGCATTTAAAAATACAAATAGTTGATAAAAGACTTTAAGCCAGATTGAGAAAAACTCAATATGATTTTATTGATGACTCAATCTCTTGCGGCAAGGAAATTGATCTATGTAAGTTTGATCAAGTCCAAACACCTTTTATATCTTTATTTTTACAGCTATAAAAAAAGCTCCCGGTTGGGAGCTCCTTTCCGTTTATAAGCAATTATGCATAAACTGGGAATTTAGCACATACCGCTGCAACTTTTTCTTTCACCGCGTTGATAACAGCTTCATCGCCTTTAGCATCTAGGATATCAGCGATCCAGCCTGCAAGTTCACGTACTTCAGCTTCGCCAAAACCACGCGTTGTTACTGCAGGTGTACCGATACGGATACCTGAAGTCACGAACGGAGAACGTGGATCGTTTGGTACAGAGTTTTTGTTCACAGTGATGTGAGCAGCACCCAACCAAGCATCAGCTTCTTTACCTGTAATGTCTTGCTTGATTAAAGACAGCAAGAACAAGTGGTTTTCAGTACCACCAGAAACTACATCATAACCACGAGCGATTAATACTTCAGCCATTGCTTTCGCATTAACAACGACTTGTTGTTGATACGCTTTATATTCAGGTGCCATTGCTTCTTTGAAGCAGATTGCTTTCGCAGCAATCGCGTGAACCAAAGGACCACCCTGGTTGCCTGGGAATACAGCCGATTGAAGTTTCTTCTCGATTTCTTCGTTTGCTTTCGCAAGGATTAAACCAGAACGTGGACCACGAAGTGTTTTGTGAGTCGTAGTCGTAGTAACGTCAGCGATTTGCACCGGGCTTGGGTAAACGCCAGCGGCAACCAGACCTGCAACGTGAGCCATATCAACAAATAGGTAAGCGCCAACTTTGTCCGCGATGTCACGGAAACGCTGCCAGTCAACGATTTGGCTGTATGCAGAGAAACCAGCAACGATCATGCGTGGCTTGTGCTCAAGCGCCAAACGCTCAACTTCTTCGTAATCGATCTCGCCAGTTTCAGGGTTTAAACCGTACTGAATCGCATTATATGTTTTACCAGAGAAACTTACTTTTGCACCGTGCGTCAAGTGACCACCGTGAGCAAGGCTCATACCCAGAACTGTATCGCCCGGGTTAAGAAGCGCTAAGTAAACTGCTGAGTTTGCTTGTGAACCAGCATGTGGCTGAACGTTAGCATAATCAGCACCAAAGAGTTCTTTAGCACGGTCAATCGCCAATTGTTCGATAACGTCTACATACTCGCAACCGCCATAGTAGCGTTTACCTGGGTAGCCTTCCGCATATTTGTTAGTAAGTTTTGAACCTTGAGCTTCCATAACTGCTGGTGAGCAGTAGTTTTCAGAAGCGATTAGCTCAATATGAGCTTCTTGGCGAGCATCTTCATTCGAGATTGCTTGAGCTAATTCTGGATCAAATTCAGCGATAGAGATATTGGCAAACATTAGCGAGGTCCTATTGATTTAGGGCTTTTAAGCCGTGCTAAGATTGGCGCGTATTGTAGCATGAAGTTTTAAATTTTCGATCATGAACTTTATTCAGTTTGCAATAAAAATGGCTCATGTCTAAAAAAACATGAGCCATTCAGATAAAAATAAGTTATTGAATTGGCATTAGAGATTTTACATCTGAAATAATATTAGGAATATTCAGTGCATAGACACTACCATGATCCCATTTAGTCACATTTGACTCATCCGTAATATAACGTACTGAAGTTTGTTTCTGATTGGCGAGTGCAACTAAAACATCTGTTGCTGCTTTGGGAACGGTACTATCTGCTGAACCCTGATAAATAATCACTGGCGTAGAAACTTTAACAAGTAAAGGCTGAGAATCTTTTTCTAAGAAGCTCTTTACGACTGGAATACTCATAAAGTTAGTTTGAGTACGAGGATAATTATTTACTGAGTTATTATTTGATTGTGTATAAGCATACATTGCAGTACCAAATTTCTGGCCTAATACATCATAACAGTCAGTTTCTGCATTTTTTGCGATTTCATCGGTTGGCGTTTTAAAAATCTGACTATATTGCAAATTTGGGTTCGGGTTACGCAAACCAGCAACAATCAGTGCAGTAAAGGTATCTAAAGATGCTAAAGTTCCAATTTTTTTATCCAGATTTGTTTCTTGTCCCGCCTGTTGTTCACCTCCTGTCAAAATCAGATTGAAATTTGAAGCCGGTGCTAAAGCTACCGTACCTTTATAGGTCATCTTAGAAGCACGTGCTGCATATTGCGCAGCGCCTAAAGCTGCTTGGCCACCTTGAGAATGCCCTACTGCAACCCATTGATTAGACGCTTGTGAACCTAAATAGTTTCGTGCAGCCACGACTGCATCAGTAATAGAATAAGCTTCGCTTTTCAGATTCAAGAAAGGATGAAGTTCTTTTCCACTCGGCTCTCCTAAACCTTCATAGTCAGGTGCCACTACAATATAGCCAGCTTGGAGAAACCCGCCAATCATGGCTTTAATATAATCATTCAGCGCTTTTCGACTCGGCGCACACTGATCAGCTACACCGGTAGTTCCATGTGCCCATGCCACAATTGGCCAGCCTGTAGCTGGAGGCGTTCCCTCGGGTGTGAAAACTAATGCAGTAGCTTGTGTTTCCTTACCATTAATTCCTAACATCTTATAAGTCATGATCACACTTTCGTCAGCGATCCCAGAAAAATCCGTTTGAGTATAGGCTACAGGTGTTGCCACGACTGGATTATCGATATTATTTACTGGAACAGCAGGTTTGGACTCGTAAAAACGATCATTATCACTATCATCGTTACAAGCAGTTAAGGCTACACTTAATGTGAGAAGAGTACAGGTCAATACTTGACGTTTCATCGATCTTATCCTTATCTTATTTATTATCATCTCTAATGAGTTTTTCTGGTTTTATCTTTAACAAACGATAAAACCATATCTAATTTCCCAATTTATCTAAACAATATCAAGAAAAGAATGCGTTATTTTTTTGCTAAATTCGCACTGGTTTAGATTTATTATGAAATCAGCATGCAAACTTAAGAATAGAGAGGTTTCTGTCTCCAGAACTATACAAATAGTCGTCATACGTTAAAAAGCCGGTAATTAATACAGAAATAAAGCAATTCAATTGTCAGTTGCAAAATAATAATGTTAGATTTTACTCTCCTCTCTTTTTCAGGCACATTTCCGACATGCAGGCCATTATTCTTGATACCGAAACGCATACTTTAAATGGTCAACCCATCGAAATTGCTTATGCGCCTGTCGAAATTGTAGAACATAAAATAAGTCTGGATAAAAGTCGCCTGTTTGATCAGCTCTATACCTGTGACGAAGCCATTTCTTTTGCTGCCATGGCCGTGCATCATATTCTGGAATCGGATCTGGAAGGTCAGCCGCATTACAGTACCTTTCGCCTGCCTGATGAAACCATCTACATGATCGGCCATAATATTGATTATGATGTCCGTGCCATCGAAAAATGTGGAGTAGATACTTCGAAAATCAAGGCAATTTGCACCTTGGCTTTAGCACGTCGGGTCTGGCCAGATGCGGAAGCACACAATATTTCTGCCCTGATTTATATGATCACCAAAGGCAGCGAAAGAGCGCGTGAAATGATCCGTAAAGCGCATCGTGCCGATATGGATATTATTTTAACTGCTAATATTTTGATGCATATTGTGCATCATTTAAAAATCAACAGTATGCAGGAATTATTCGACGCTTCTGAAGATGCCCGAATTCCACGTACGATTAATTTTGGCAAACATCGCGGTACTGCCATCGCCGAACTTCCTACTGACTATGTGCAATGGCTATTGCGTCAGGATGAACTGGATCCTTATTTACGTAAGGCCCTTGAAAATACGGCGATCACGACATTATAGGTCTTATCAAAATAAACCTCAGTATTTTAATAAATACTTCATATTAATGTAATTTTCACAGACTATGCTCTAGCTGAATTTTAGCAACCATCTATTCAGCTATGATGCATTTTTATAAAACTCAACGTGGGATCGAGGTGCTACAGGATCGCTCCATCCCACTGACCGCACGCCAACGCCGCTTACTGGTTCTGATCGGCAGCCAGGATTTCAACTTATTAAATGATGGCTTAAAACAACAGCTTGCTCCTGCCGAACTCTTAGATCAGCTTTATGCCATGGATTTAATTATTCCAGCTGAAACGGGCGAGGTAGCCATCAGTCAAAAGCAGGCTGATGCAAGAACAGATACAAAAGTTGACCTGGCACACTCCGAGATTCACCGATCGTTGGACTCATCGATAGCAGCAGCTTCTGCGACAAAAGAACTCCATCCTGAGATGGAATCCATTAAAGTAGCGCAGGACATTCCATCTGCTGAAACGGATTCAAGCCATGCAAAAAAGCTGCCTGAACTGCAACCTATGTCTTTTGAAGACCTTAAATATATGATGATGGAAAGCTTACAAAAATATTGTGGCTTGATGGCCAAGCAGCAAATTCATCAGATTTTACAGGCGCCGGATACGCGCAGTTTAAAACTGTGCCAAATGCAATGGATCACGTCCCTTCAGGAAAGCCGTATTGCTCCCCAAGAATTGAATCACATTCTGAAGCAGATCAATTTTGCTTTAGATCAATTACAGCAAAATAAAGCTGAAGACTAATAAGATCTTAGTCTTTAAAACTCTTAAATGAGCAAGTTTAACAATAAGCTAGCTTTGATTGTTTAAGATAACTAATTGATTATTTGAAATATTTATATTCAAGCGAAATTTAAAGCTCGGAATATCCGACTTAAGCGTGATAGAAAAAGAATTACAATCCCGCCATATAGGTGAGCATAGACATCCGATTGGATCATGTATATGTCACATTATTTAGAATTCGATGCGTTCGATAATCCCATGCAACTGAGTAAAGTTGGCAACTGGGTGATCACCTTTTTAAGTCCGGTTGAAGAACTGCAATTTGTGCAACTGGCGATTACCTATGTGCTTCCCCGCCAGATCAGTGATAGCTTGCAACCGCGCCGTATATTGATTCAAAAAAGTCCCATTGAGCATCATTGGCTGATTCAGGCCATTGAATGTTTTGACAGCACGACTCGTCAGGAAATTTCTTTAAGCCCTGAGCATACAACCGCACAGCAAACTTTAGCGCAGATTTTGCAAAAATTTGAAAAATATGATGTGGATGTACAGCTTAAACAGATTTAAATACTTGCTCACTCTAGCGAACTTTTTTATTGGTATGGGGAATTTCTTCGGCCAATTAAAGCCCATTATCACGTTGTCTTCTCTTAGATATTGAATCAGAAGCTGATTATAGCTGCATACAGTAGTATCCAAGCTAGCAAACACCAAAGTATAAAAAACTCACCTAAATGGTGAGTTTTTTATCTGCTGAATCGGTGATTTCGGATAAATAAGTTCAATTTTTTTCTACCTATCTGAAGTTCACTGATTAAATTATTCGATAACGCGATAAATATTTGAAGATTGTTGGCTTTCAAACAACAACTCAATACTCGGCAGAATGGTTTCACCATCCACCACGATGTGTTCAATTTTTTTGACCAACTCAGCTGCATGATGAATGTTGTGCTCTGCAAAGGAACGCAGCATCGCTTTCGCTTCAGTCACTTGGCTAAATTGATCTTTCACTTTGATATCAATCATCTTTGACATTTTTCCTTCCTCTCTCATTATCCAATTTGCAGTTTTTTATACCATAATTAGCCAAGCGATTAATCTTCAAGATGTTAGCGAATTTGGCAATGTAAACTTTTTTATCTGAATGGATTATAAGAAAAAGAATATTAAACTTAATGAATTGTGCAGACATTAAAAAAGCTCGCATTTCTGCGAGCTCTGTGTTGGATGGCTAGTGCTAGATTTATTGTCTGGTGATAAACATCAAACTCAACTAACTGTCATTGATCCGTCCAACTTATCGGTAGCGTCTTATTGGTTTTACGACCTACCATGAGTTCAATATAACAGTATTTTTTTAGCCAACAATACTCTTTTACACTTCTAAAAGAAGACTTATACAAGATTCCAATTGTCATTTTTTTAAAGCAGATTAGAATATTTCTGGCTTGTCTTACGAAGAATTTTGCATTCATATCATCTTTATCTAATTTATTGATTTCTAGAAAAATACCTTATTAAGCATACAACTTCCCGTTGCATAGACGGCTCAATACTCTCGTTCATAATCTCAATAAGCGCTTTAAAATTTAAGTTGGAATATGATTTTTTATAAATAAAAAATACTTCCGGAAAAGGACGCAATATTCAAAGAAACTGCTGTCATGAATCGATACGACTAATTTTAAAATGATTATTTTTCAAAAAATGGCGACAATTTAATCTCCCATCAATGTCAATTAACCATATTTTTGTCTGATTATTTAATAACTTACATAAGGAAATCAAAATTATTCAATTGATTTTCTGAACGTTAAATACCATATTTTTATTTGCAGCATAGTCAAATATTCAGAACCTTACTCAGCTTTTCAAATCCACCCTATTTACAGCCAAGCAATCTATAAATTCTAAATTTGATCGAAATAAAAACTCCCACTTAATGGAAATTTAATTTTATATCAACCTTAAACATTGAATATAAATGCAATACAATGCTCATAAATACATCGAGGTATATCTAATTTTTTATGTCAGCTAATAATTTTAGGAAACACCTTGATCTCAATTTAAGGCAGTTAATACTTTTATTGGCTATTTTTAGTGTGTCTAGCCTTTTTATTATTTCTCTCATTATTAGCTATCAGATCGTAAAAAATCAGTTAATCGACAATTCTCTTGCCTTAAACTCTGATCATGCACATAAAATTGCATTAAGCACAGACAACCATTTTAGAAATATGCTTCTTGAGCTGGACTATAGTGCCAAGATATTAGGTCAAGACTTTAATAACAATGAGCTAAGAGAAGCCGAGGTCAATAAATTAAAATATCAGTCTGAACACTATAACAGTGTTGTGATCAGTGACACCCAAGGCAGACTGATAAACTTTTCCCCTAATATTCTGCATATTGATAAAAGCAAAATACAACATACTCAAGGGATTATTGACTCTCTTCATAAAAAATCGACTTATATATCTTCGCCCTATTTTTCTGTGCAAAAAAATATGATTGTGTTTATTTCTCAACCTATTTTTGACAAGTCAAATCACTATCAGGGCTTCATCGGTTCAGCGATTTATTTAAAAGAAAAAAATGTAATTAATCAGCTTCTAACCACTTATAAAAATTATAAGAATAGTTATATGTATGTGATTAAAAATGAAAATAAAATTATTTTCCATCCCGATCGTGAAAGAATCGGTCAATTGGCCAGCAATAATACTGGTCTGGAATATATGCATGCGCATAAAAATGGTCAAATTCGTTTAATCAATAGCCAGGGCATTGATAATCTGGCGGGTTTTTCTCATATTCCGACTTCAAACTGGATCGTGGTTTCCCAACAACCCACCCATGATTTACTTAAACAGGCAAATTCTATCCTTTATAAATTAGCCGCAGGATTCTTTTTATTTTATCTGCTTGTTTTTTATATTGTATGGCGACTGTCTGACTCTATCTCGGCCCCGTTGAATCAACTGGCAGATATGGCGAGTCTGCTAAATCAGGCAGAAATCGGTTCAAAAATTAAGAATATCCAGCCTTGGTACTATGAGGTCACAAAATTCAAGTTAGCCCTACTGCTCAGTGTTCGCAAATTTTCACAACAAATGAGCAAGATGGATCATCATATTAATACGGATCCTTTAACCGGCTTGATGAATCGTCGTGGTTTAAATTACGTCATGACTCAAAACATGAAAATGAACATCCCGTTTTCAGTACTTCTGATGGATGTGGATCACTTTAAAAACGTGAATGACAATTATGGTCATGATCAAGGTGATGTTGTCTTAAAGCATATTGCCAAGACGATGCAGCAAAAATTTCGTAAAGATGATATTTGCTGCCGTTATGGCGGTGAAGAATTTATCATTATTATACCGAACAGCAATCTTACTGAAGTTTATGAAAGTGCAGAAAGGTTCAGAAAAGAGATTGCATGTAAAGAAATTCACAACATAGGTTTCATCAGCATTTCGATTGGTATTGCTTCTTGGCCAGACAGTTCTAAAAATATTCTAGACGTTTTGAAAACTGCCGATAACAATCTTTATCGGGCGAAAGATGATGGCCGCAACTGTGTGCGATACTAATTTGATTTATTTTTCAGTTTTATAGTTTAAATAAATGGTGCGCTCAGCGGGACTCGAACCCACGCCACAGGCTTCGGAGACCTGTACTCTATCCAGTTGAGCTATGAGCGCATCTTTTTTGGATCGCGCACATCATAACAAAAAAAAGCATAAGGTAAAGCAACTATCTCTAACTTCATCATTTTTATGCTTAAGCTTTATACAATGTTCCAAAACAGCAACACAGAATTGCATGTGAATCACTTGGCTTATTTTGCGAGATCACTCACAATATCTCAACTTTTCACCATTTGAGATATTCATGACTGATGCACTGATCTTAAGGGATGTGTCAAAGACCTATCGCAATGGCTTTCAGGCATTGAAAGGGATTAACTTAAATGTACCAGAAGGTGAATTTTATGCGCTATTGGGGCCTAATGGCGCAGGAAAATCTACTACCATCGGTATTATCAGCTCATTAACAAAAAAAACCTCCGGTACAGTCGAAATTTTTGGTCATAATCTGGATACCCACCCTTCCCAGGCCAAACAGTGCCTAGGTGTAGTACCTCAGGAATTCAACTTTGCCCAGTTTGAAAAAACCTTTGATATTTTGGTGACTCAGGCAGGCTATTACGGCATTCCTAAAAAAATTGCCCAGGAACGGGCGGAGCTTTATCTGACCAAACTGGGTTTATGGGAAAAGCGTGCCACTCAGGCCCGCATGTTATCGGGCGGGATGAAACGTCGCCTGATGATCGCGCGTGCCATGATGCACGAACCGAAACTGCTGATTCTGGATGAACCGACGGCTGGTGTTGATATCGAGTTGCGTCGTTCGATGTGGGAATTTTTGAACGAGATGAATGAAAAAGGCACTTCCATCATTCTGACCACACATTATCTAGAAGAAGCAGAAATGCTGTGTCGCCGTATTGCGATTATTGATCGCGGTGTGATTAAAGAAGACACCACCATGAAAAGCTTCCTGAGTCAGCTCAATGAAGAATCGTTTATTTTTGATCTGGCCGAACCGATTGAACCTTTGCATCTGGATATCATCGGCGTGCGTTTTAACCTGATCGATCCGATGACTTTAGAAATCACCATGGACAAGGCGCATAGCATGAATGATCTGTTCCAATTGCTGGAATCACAGAATATTCAGGTACGCAGTATGCGCAATAAATCCAATCGTCTGGAAGAACTTTTTGTGAAAATGGTCGAGAAAAATCTGGATGGAGCTGCGCAATGAACATTAATCAACTCAGCGTAGCTTTATATACCATTATCTATAAAGAAGTCCGTCGCTTTATGCGCATCTGGCCACAGACCCTGTTGCCACCTGCAATTACCATGAGCCTGTACTTTGTGATCTTCGGTAATCTGGTCGGTTCACGCATTGGAGAAATGGGCGGCTATAGTTATATGGAGTTCATTGTGCCCGGTCTGATTATGATGGCCGTGATCACCAATAGCTATGCCAACGTCTCGTCTAGCTTCTTCAGCTCAAAATTCCAGAAAAGTATTGAAGAACTGATCATGAGTCCGGTACCGATGCATGCCATTTTATGGGGTCATGTATTGGGCGGTGTGATTCGTGGGATACTGGTTGCGATCATTGTCAGTGCAGTGAGCTTATTTTTTGCCGATTTATACATCACCAACTGGTTTGTGACTATATATACAGTCTTGATTACTTCCCTGCTGTTTTCCTTGGGTGGTTTTATCAATGCCGTCTATGCCAAATCTTTCGATGATATCTCGATCATCCCGACTTTTGTGTTAACGCCACTGACCTATTTGGGTGGTGTATTTTATGCTATTTCGAGCTTAAGCCCATTCTGGCAAAATTTATCTTTAATTAATCCTGTCGTGTATATGGTGAATGCTTTCCGCTATGGCATTTTAGGACATAGCGATGTCAATGTCGCCATTTCACTGACAGTAATTACCTTATGTTGTGCCGTGCTGTATGCAGTGGCCTATCATTTACTCTCCCGTGGTTCAGGAATGCGTGAATAATGAGTGTAGAACAATCTCTCCTTGGTAAAGACACCAATTACCCGACAGAATATCATCCTGATGTTCTGTTTCCGATTTCACGCGCGCCTGCCCGTGAACAATACGCACATGTCGAAGCGATTCAGCAAGGTGCAGACTGGTGGCATGTGTTTGAAATTTCCTGGTTAAATCCAGCAGGTGTGCCACAAGTCGCCATTGGCCGCATTAGCTTGCCAGCGTCCTCGCCGAATCTGATCGAATCTAAATCTTTGAAGCTGTATTTCAATAGCCTGAATTTTGCCAAGTTTGCATCTAAAGAGGCCTTTATCGCGACCGCAGAAAAAGATTTATCTACTGCGGCTGAAGCTAAAGTTAAACTGCAACTGTTTCAGGTTGATGAGTTAGAGATCAGCAAGCCTGAAGGCATCTGTATTGATGAGCTGACACCTGAGCGCCTAGAAAATCATCCAGATGCCAGTTTATTGGCTTTGGATTCGAAGGATGCAGCAGAAGGCGAAATACAGCTGTATTCACATTTACTCAGAAGTAACTGCCCTGTCACTGGCCAGCCGGACTGGGGAACAGTTTTTATACGTTATCAGGGTAAAAAACCTTGTTATAAGAGTATTTTAGCTTATATTATTTCCTACCGTCAGCACAATGGGTTCCACGAACAATGTGTGGAGCAGATGTTTGCCGATATCTGGCAGCAACTGAAACCGGAAAAGCTGATGGTCTACGCAACCTATACACGCCGTGGTGGATTGGATATCAACCCTTGCCGTGTATCGGATTTAACATGGATGCCTCGCCCTATTCGTTTAGCGCGACAATAAAAAACATTGAGGTTGAACAATGCCATTTTTTGGGTTTATTCCTTCTGCAGAGCTTTTAAATACAATTCAGACTGCACAAAAAAACAAAAATTCAAGTGAGCCGCTTTACCCATTGCGTGATAAAACCGCATTGATGATTAATGATGAAATTATTGATGCGATTCTCACCGAGCTGGTGCGTCGCTTCCCTGCCAGTGATAAACGCGATACTGCGGAAAAACTGGCTGGCTATATCAAGTCGACTGTTGCAGTTTTGCTGAAACAGTTATTGAGTAAAGCACCAAATGACGTAGTCAGAGAGTCGATTGCATTCTCTGAGCGCAGTCTGTTTAAAGATCCTGAAGGGCATTTCCGCATTGGTGAGTCACTAGATGCCAATCTGGTAACTAACTTAAAACATCATTATGCGGAACTTAAAGCCGGTCAGAGTATCGATAAACAAGCGTTCAGTAACCTGTACAAGCAATTTGGTGAAGCGACAGTCCGACATTTTATGGTCGACTTTAATAAAACCCTGGATCTTGGCATGATCAAACGCAAGGCAGCAGATATTGGTGCATCTGCAGTGATCAAGGCCATCAATATGGCAGCAGATAAAATTATTCTGAATTTGAATAAAGATGAGCTGCGTGCCATGGCTGAATATCACGATACTTTGTTCTATACAGAATAGTTTTGGATAGCACGGTTTCAAGATTTTCTACAAATCTTGAGGAATTAGCCTGACTTCGGTCAGGCTTTTTTATGATCAGTGAAATAGCTTGTTACAGATAAGCGGCTCTATAAGACAGACTGCCGTAAAAATAGCCAATCCATCGCTATTTTTGTATAAGCGGCTAGGTCTCTTATTCATCCGAATGTTATCTTTAATCTGGCACTTTAAGCCCCACGATTGAAAAAATTTATCAATCTTTTTCATGGCATGATTCAAATGACATCGCCAGCAACTCATCAAAAAAACTGGAAATCGTAGCAAGATGTTGAAATCGGATTTTTATAAAAAGTTTAAGCAGCTTTCAATCGCACTTACCGCATTCGGTCTCAGCAGTTTGAGTCTGGCCAACGATTTCCAATATCACCCCTCTTATGCCGTTTTTAAGCAAAACGCCATGCAGCGCTATGGGCTGAGCGCCCAACAAGTAGATTCCGCCATGAACGGTACGCGTAATTTGCCTAATATCATCAATATCATGAATCGCCCAGGTGAAAGTAAGCCTTGGTATTCGTATAAGACTAACTTCCTGGCTGAATCTACCATTCAGCGCGGCGTACGCTTTAAACAGCAATATGCAGAAACGCTTAACCGTGCTGAACAGCAGTTTGGTGTGCCGCAATCGATCATTCTGGGCATTTTAGGTGTAGAAACCGGTTTTGGCAGCAACAAGGGTTCTTTTGTCACTCGTGATGCCCTAGCAACCTTAGGGTTTGGCTATGAACGTCGTGCCCAGTATTTTCAGGATGAACTGGCTGCTTTAATTGCCTGGTCATATAGAGATGGTGTTGCCACCTCTTCTGTGGTGGGTTCTTATGCTGGCGCTGTTGGCTATCCGCAGTTTATGCCGAGCAACATTCCCAAATTCGGCGTGGACTACGATGGCAATGGTCATATTGACCTGCGTAACTCAGCGGTAGATGCGATTGGCTCGATTGCCAACTATCTGGCACAGCATGGCTGGCAGCGTAATCAGCCGATTGCCTTTCCGGCACGTTATACCGGTTCAAATCCCGATGCTGTGATTGCCAAGGATCTGACTCAACCTATGCCTTATGGTGTGTTAAAAACGCAAGGCATTAGCCCAATGAATCCAATCGTAAAAATTGACGATCTGGATCTGGTCAATGTAATTCAATTACAAGAAAATTATGGCTCGATTTACTACATCACTTATCCAAATTTTCAAGTGATTACCACCTATAATCGCAGCCGTATGTATGCCACTGCTTTGTGGTTATTAGGTACCGAAATTACCAGCCGTTAACACTAAAAATTAATACAAATTATGAAAGTCAACATTTTTATGGGTTAATTTGTGCGTATTTTAAGCATTTTTAATATTATGTTACAATATTGATTATTTTTTGATCAATCATTGTTTATTTTGCGTTCTTTTTTTAACTATTTTAATTAAACACTAGACAGGGTATTGCCGGCATGAATATTATCCATTTCGTTAAATGTAGTTGCATAAGTTAAATATCAGGCATGTTTACATGGTTTTTCAGCCATTTATGAATAACCAATAGATATGCTGTTAGGAGTTGATTCGATGCATTCTTCAATTTTGAAGTCTTTTATGGCCATTGCCACGATCGTCACGCTGACGCAATCGCAGGCAGATATGGTTCCGTCATCTTCATTCACCAATGAAAATGACAATTCGCGTCTTGCCACGCGAGTACTCAATAAAGAAGCTCAAAGCTTCAATTCAAATTTCACAAATTTGAACAGCCTTTCAATCACTGAGCGTTCTGGCGATAAAGTTCGCCGTGAAACCATTGCAGCGAAAATTGAACTTCCTGCAGAAGAGCCTTCAGTGATTGAAAAACTGAATACAGTGGCTTCTAATACTGTACGTAAATTCAGTCAGACAGGTACAGCGTCTTGGTATGGTCGTCAATTCCACGGCCGTAAAACTGCAAGCGGTGAAACCTTTGACATGAACGCAATGACGGCTGCTCATCGTAGCCTGCCATTGAACTGCTATATTCGCGTAACTAACCGCAATAACGGCAAGAGCGTTGTGGTTAAAGTAAATGACCGTGGTCCTTTCCATGGCAACCGTGTTGTTGATTTATCTTACGGTGCTGCGAAACAGTTAGGTATTACCAGTGCCGGTACTGCAAAAGTCAGTATTGAACGTGTCGCTGGTCCAAATTCTTAAGATTTGACCTGCAACACATTTAACAAAAGCCACAGTAATGTGGCTTTTTTATTGTGCTCATTTTTACAGAAGAATATAAACGCCTCTGCTCAGCACTATCTTAAAGTTCTTTCAATAAAATTTTGGTAGGCTCATCCTGCCTGATAAAATTCGCTCGCTTGCATGATTAACTTTTGACCATATCCGGATTCTGCTTTATATTTCCAGATAAGCAAAACATGTTCATGGAATGGAGCGAAGAATGAAAACAATATCTGAATGGCTTGATGAATATAGTGACAGCCATCAAAATAAAACCAATAAGCTGATTCACTGGGTTTGCGTACCGACCATCTATTTTTCGATTATTGGCATTCTAGCGCATTTCAGCGCTTTGCTGACTACCCTGCTACTGGTTTTGGCTTTTATCTTCTATGCACGCCTAGATCTTGTTTTGGCAGTAGCGATGGCTGTATTAACGTTGGTGATGGCTTGGCTCATCTGGATTCTGCCAGTCGGTACCGGTTTCTTTATTGCCCTGTTTGTCTTAGCCTGGATTGGCCAATTTTATGGGCACAAAGTGGAAGGTAAAAAGCCTTCGTTCTTCAAAGACCTCCAATTCCTCCTCATTGGCCCAATTTGGTGCATGGATGCCTATTTAGGTAAAATCCTACCGAACTGGAAATCGCGCTATAACAGCGCAATTATGAGCGTTTAAACGCCATATTCGATTTATCCAATTGGAAGAACCTTATTGATAGGTTCTTCCTTGATGTTTTAACCAGCCATCGACATGTTTTCGCGCAGGGTCATGATGCGTCCAGTGAATCACCCCGCCCTTGTCACTGTATTCATATTCTCCATAAAACTCGACCTGATCCTGTTTTTGAATACTCTGAATACGCGGTGCCAGATCGATATTATGTGCAACCAGTACAGTTTGGCCATTTGGTAATTCGAGGATAAACTTTTGATGGCGCGATCCTTCATGATCATCTGGCAAAACGACAATCACCTGCCCGCTTGAACGCACTTGTAGATCACTCTGGCGCTGTTGAAACGCCCGTGCAATTCGGTCCAGATCATCAGTCGTTTGAGAGGGTACTAAATTAGGCTCTGAATCAAGCGTTTCAGTTGTAGTATCAGATGCGGATGGAATAAGTGGTTGGGATTGTTGTAGATCCAGGCCCAGATAAGCAGCAATCAACAGTGCAATGACTGCACCGATGCTCAGATTGGTTTTATTTGGCATTTTTATAACTTTTTTATTAAATGATGAATACATGATCTGAGCTCTATCACCAAACCCAAATCCTATTCTTGAATTGCTGATGAAGAATAAATCAACATAAAAAAGCCCCATCAATCAGATAGGGCTTTTTCTAATTCCTAAGGAATTATTTTGCAGCAGCTTGAGCAGCAGCAACTTCTTCAGCGAAGCTCATTTCTGCTTTTTTCTCAATGCCTTCACCAACTTCGAAACGAACGAAGTTTGCAACTGTAGTACCAGTTGCTTTAAGAACGTCTGCAACTTTCTTATCGTTGTCGATTACGTACATTTGACGCTCAAGCACAACTTCATTCAAGTATTTCTCAACAGAACCTACAACCATCTTCTCAACGATATTTGCTGGCTTGCCAGATTCAAGTGCTTTCGCTTCAGCAATTTCTTTCTCTTTCGCGATAAGCTCAGCAGAAACGCCTTCAGCATTTACAGCAACTGGGTTGAACGCAGCAACGTGCATTGCCAAGCCTTTACCTGTAGCTTCATCACCAGTGTAAGAAACAACAACACCGATTTTAAGACCGTGTTTGTAAACTGCAAGGTTTTCGCCTTCAACAATTTTCGCACGACGTACTTGGATGTTTTCACCGATCTTTTGAACAAGAGCGATACGCGCTTCTTCAACAGTTGCACCATCTTCTAGTTTCAATTCAGCGATTTGAGCAGGATCAGTTACGTTTGCAGCAAGTGCAGCAGCAGCAACTTTCGCAGAGAAACCAGCAAAGTTTTCGTCTTTTGCAACGAAGTCAGTTTGACAGTTAACTTCTAGAAGAAGTGCTTTGTTGCCGTCTTGAGCAATTGTGATTGCGCCGTCAGCAGCAATGTTACCTGCTTTTTTAGCAGCTTTAGCTTGACCAGATTTACGTAGGTTATCGATCGCTAGTTCAACGTCGCCGCCCGCTTCTGTCAAAGCTTTTTTACATTCCATCATTGCAAGACCAGTACGATCGCGCAATTCTTTAACCATGCTTGCTGTAACTGCAGTCATGTTTATCTCCTAAATTCGGTAGAAAATGAATTCTTTTTAGAACAGAAACGGCCCAGAGGAGTTCTCATGGGCCGCCTGCATACATAACGCTTACTTTGCCACCATCACATGTCGCAAAAATGACAAGCTAGCGTCAAACGCATTAAGCCTCAGAAGCTGGAGCTTCTTCTGCTTTAGCTTGTGCATTTGCTTGTGATTGAGCATATTCTTTACCAGCAAGAATCGCATCAGCCATAGCAGAAGCATAAAGTGTTACTGCACGGATCGCATCATCGTTACCCGGGATAACGTAGTCTACGTTGTCTGGGTTAGAGTTTGTATCAACGATACCGATTACAGGAATACCAAGGTTCTTCGCTTCTTTGATTGCAATCGCTTCGTGATCAACGTCGATTACGAATAATGCGTCAGGTAAACCACCCATGTTTTTAACGCCGCCTAAGCCACGCTCAAGTTTTTCCATCTCACGAGTACGCTCTAGAGCTTCACGTTTAGTCAGCTTAGCGAAAGTACCGTCTTGAGATTGAGTTTGAAGGTCTTTTAAACGGTTGATAGATTGGCGAAGTGTTTTCCAGTTCGTCAACATACCACCTAACCAGCGGTGATCTACATATGGTTGACCAGCGCGTTGAGCTTGTTCACGGATGATTGCAGAAGCTGCACGTTTAGTACCAACGAACAAAACTTTGTTCTTTTTGCTAGCCAAGTTGTTAGCAAAGTTCAAAGCATCATTTAACGCAGGAACAGTGTGCTCAAGGTTGATGATGTGAATTTTGTTACGCGCACCAAAGATGTAATCACGCATCTTTGGATTCCAGAAACGAGTTTGGTGACCAAAGTGCGCGCCAGCTTGAAGAAGGTCGCGCATGCTTACGTTGTAATCTGCCATTTTCTTTACCTTAAAGTTTGGGTTAGGCCTCCATATACCCGCATTCTCCACCCTAAAGGGCACCCAGAGTAATGTGTCGATATATGTGCGGATTTTTTTGCCTCATCGCACAAAGCCCGTGAAATTTATTCACGAAAAAGCATTTGATAAAATGGGCGGCTATTTATACCATAGTCATACACAAATTTCCAAAAGTTTTTAGAGATCATGAACAACACTTACCAAGCTCCACGTCGACTCATCAAAACCCCTGACGAAATTGAAAAAATGCGTGTGGCAGGGCGACTGGCGGCAGAAGTTTTGGATATGATCAAACCGCATATTGTTCCGGGTGTCACCACTCTGGAACTTGATACGATTTGTCATGACTATATTGTCAATCAACAACAGGCGATTCCAGCATGCTTAGGCTATGGCGCTGCACCGGGTCGACCTGCCTTCCAACATACTATTTGTACTTCTGTGAACCACGTAGTGTGTCACGGCATTCCATCAGACAGTAAAAAATTGAAAAAAGGCGACATCCTGAACATTGATGTGACCGTGATTAAAGATGGCTATCATGGTGACACCAACATGATGTACATCGTGGGTGGTGAAACCACGATCCTTGCCAACCGTCTATGTAAGGTAGCGCAAGAAGCCATGTACCGGGGTATTGAAACTGTAAAACCAGGTTCAACCATTGGCGATATTGGTCATGCCATTCAGCAGTATGTTGAATCCGAGCGTTTTGGCGTGGTACGTGAATATTGTGGTCACGGTATTGGTACAACTTTCCATGACGAACCGCAAGTGCTGCATTATGGTCAACCAGATACTGGCATGGTGCTTGAAGAAGGTATGACCTTTACCATTGAACCAATGGTCAATGGCGGTGACTGGAAAACCAAATTACTCGGTGATAAATGGACAGTGGTCACCAAAGATCACTCATTGTCAGCACAATATGAACATACAATTCTAGTGACTAAAACCGGCGCGGAAATTTTAACAGCACGCCCGGACGAAGATTTGTCACGCTTTAGCGCATAACCACAACATCAGCAACACAAAATGGTCACTTTAAAGTGGCCATTTTTATTTTATATTTCATGCATCCATATGCATGACCGAGATGTAAAAAGTCTCTCCTAGTGTGTTCTCAGCGCATCGAAATTCAAGATAAAGTTCGGTCAATACACCATTTTTTCCTTAAAGTTTTCTAAATTCTTTTGCCCCATGCCTCGCATTTTAAGCTAAGATAATGTGCTTTTTATTTTTTAATCCCTATAAGAAGGAATACTGCCGTGGACGTACGTCTCTCTGATCGTGTAAATGCCATCAAACCGTCCCCAACGCTTGCTGTGACCAACAAAGCTGCTGAATTAAAAGCTGCAGGTCATAACGTGATTGGTTTGGGCGCAGGTGAACCAGATTTTGATACCCCTCAACACATCAAAGATGCAGCAATTGCAGCGATTAACAACGGTTTCACCAAATACACCGCTGTTGACGGTACGCCAGGTCTTAAAAAAGCCATTATTGCTAAATTCAAACGCGACAATAACCTAGACTATGCAGCAAACCAGATTCTGGTTTCTTGTGGTGGTAAGCAATCATTCTTTAACTTGGCCCTTGCTTTGTTAAACAAAGGTGATGAAGTCATCATCCCTGCACCATTCTGGGTAAGCTACCCGGATATGGTGATCATCGCTGAAGGTGTTCCTGTTATTGTGAAATGTGGTGAAGAACAACGTTTCAAAATCACCCCTGAACAATTAGAAGCTGCAATCACTGAAAAAACACGTCTAGTAGTATTGAACAGCCCGTCTAACCCTACAGGTATGATCTACACTAAAGCTGAGCTTGAAGCGCTGGCTGACGTACTGCGTAAATACCCAGAAGTATTTATCGCATCTGATGATATGTACGAACCAATCCGTTGGGATGACGAGTTCTACAACATCGCAACAGTTGCACCAGACCTTTATGACCGTACTATCGTATTAAACGGTGTATCTAAAGCCTATGCAATGACTGGCTGGCGTATCGGCTACGCAGCGGGCCCTGCTAAACTTATTGGTGCAATGAAAAAGATCCAATCTCAGTCAACTTCAAACCCAACTTCAATTTCGCAAGTTGCTGCTGAAGCTGCCTTGAATGGTCCTCAAGATGTACTTGAGCCAATGATTGAAGCATTCAAACGTCGCCATGACCTAGTTGTGAAAGGCTTGAATGACATTCACGGTATTTCTTGCTTGCCTGCTGATGGTGCATTCTATGCATATGCCAACATCAAACCGTTGATTCGTGCCAAAGGTCTTAAGTCTTGCACAGAATTCTCTGCATGGTTACTGGAAGAAACTGGTGTTGCAGTGGTTCCTGGTGATGCATTCGGTCTTGGCGGTTTCATGCGTATCTCTTACGCAACGGCTGACGAAGTACTTGTTGATGCACTTGCACGTATCAAAAAAGCTGCTGATTCTATCGAAGGCGTTGATGCTGCGATTGCTTCAATCGAAGCTGAAAAAGCTGCAAAATAATCTAGCTTGCTAGATAAAAAAACCCGCGAATTTCGCGGGTTTTTTTATGTTCTTCAACATGTATTAAACAGTGAGCCGTATTCGCTTATAGCTCAAGTATTTCATGAGTAAACAAACAAAACATAGACTTGCTGCAATCGTGTACGCAATACTCAACATCCACCAAAAACCATGAATCCCCAATGCATTGCTTTGCCAATTGAACAGTGTCATTGGATGATACGCCACATACCAACTACCCCCTAAGCCCACGACCAACACCGTACTGATAAAAATAAACATTGGTCTGACAATTTCACGCCAGCAACGTAGCATTGCCAAATTAATCACCAGTAGCGCATCAAAGATATGCATCCAACACATTAACAAGATCAATGCCAAGGCTAATGCAATCACCTGCGCATCATTGCTAAATAACCTTGCAATTCAACTATCTAAGCCCCAAATAGTCAACACGACAACGATAGCTATTAGCATCACAGCCATCAGTGCCCGCTTACTGAGTTGCCATGCAGCATCAATCTGCTCCGCACCGATTTTAGTCGACACCAAAATACCGAAGGCGGATGCCATCGACATCGGCAACATAAACATCAAGCCCAATAAACCAAGCATCACCTGATGTGCATTCACTACAATGTCACCCAAAGGCAAGATCAGCAAAGCAATCGCGCTGATGGCAAATACATCCACAAAAGTCACCACCGCATTGGGCAATCCAATTTTTAAAATTTTCAACAAAGTCTGCCAGTGAAAGAAAACACCAGACCACTGGATCTTTAACTTCTGCTCAAGGAAGAAAAAATAGTAAACAAACAACAGTACCCACTGCACAATCATATGTGCCATGAATGCACCTTCAACCCCATAGCTTGTAACATAACCCTCAATGCCATAAATCAAGACATAAGCCGAAGCCACTTTGAGTAATAAATAGATCATATTGGCGTAGAACACGCGCTTAGCCTGCCCACAGGCTTGGGTTAAAATATATAAAATACGCAACAATAAATGCGCTGGAATCGTCCAAGCCAACAGCCACAGACATGACACAATCAATGCCTGTAAGGCCGCATCTGCCTTTAAAAAATGAAGTAAAGGAGTTGCATGATTAAACAGGTACATCGCAACAGCAGAAATCACCAGTACAATCAAAATACTTTGCTTCACAATACGCTGTATATCCGCATAATCCTGACGTCCATTGGCTTCTGCCAGCTCTTGCATCATGCCCTGTAACACCCCAATACCCGTCACAAAGCACAAAGAATAAACAGACAAACAGACTGCCAATGCAGCCACATGCTGAGGTGAAAAATGTGATAGAAAAATCACGTCGAACAAACTACTGAGCATAATAATGGCATTACTGAGAAAAATAGGCACCCAAAGATGCAGAAACTTTTTCATTACCCTATCACTCGATTTTTAATTCTTTTATAAGATTCGTTTTTTGGCAGATTATTTAGATCTGAGATATTTCATTAGAAATGTATACAAGTATCCTGCCATAACTCATTCTATTTCTTATTTTTTATAAAAATGACATTACTCAGGTGCAGGCAATGTACTTCTTACAAAATAATCCGCCATTCCTATACCAGATTGCTATTATCGATGTCACAATTTTGAATTAAATCTCAACAACTCAAGAATAATGACAGGAAAATTACAATGAACCCAAAAGAAATGAGCGGTTTAGCATTACTGGAAGCGATGCGTGATGAAAAAATCCCGGCCCCAAGTATTAGCGAAACCATGTCGATGCAACCAGCAGTGATTAAAAGCGGACATGTAGAATTTAAGGTAAAAGCTGATCATCGACATTTAAATCCGCTTGGCGGCGTCCATGGTGGTTTTGCTGCAACCGTTTTGGATACCGTGACAGGCTGCGCGATTCATACTTTACTTGAAGCAGGTGTCGGTTATGGCACCATTGATCTGAATGTAAAGATGTGCCGCCCCATACCTCAGAATCAGCCACTGAAAGCCGTAGGAAAATCAATTAATCTCAGTAAAAATTTAGGTATTTCTGAAGGTCAGATTCTGGATGAAGAAGGTCGCCTGTATGCTCATGCCACTGCGACCTGTATGATTATTCGGACTGAATGAAATTGCTAGCCTGCACCTCATCAGGTAATTCATTTAAATAATACTGCTTTTCGCCTGCCCCGCTTCAACAAATGACAAGCGTGGTCGAGTTAAGCCTTGAAACTCAAAATAATGCTTGGAAACATTGGCTAATTCCACATCTTGTGTTTGTGTTATTGAGGCTTGCCACGCTTTAGACTGATTGGTTCCCGTCAAAAGATTCCCAGAAATGGCATAGATATAAAGATCTTTGTCTTGCTCTTTCAGATAGTCTGCATTCAGGAAAACTTCAAAGTTAAATTGACGTTCAGTTTCTACCAACCATTTTTCTGCAAACCATAATTGCAGCAAATCACCTAAATAAAGTGATTTTTGCGCCAAGGGCCATAGCGTGATATGAGCGTCTTTAACCGGGATATAATACTGTGCAGGATCAGCAATAATTTGCAGATAGTTTTCTTGATAATAAGCCAGTTGAGAGAAAATTTGAGGGATGCTGAGCGTATTCATTCGCTGTCTCCGGTTTAGCCATTTTTGTGCTGGCAAGTAGGTTTAAATCCACACTGTTTGACCATTTGGTCAAACGACTTTATGGTTTTAATCTAGCAAGTGAAATTTATTCTGACAAGTATTTTTCGTGAAATTTATGCAATTGCCTAAATTAAAAACAGACAGGCTGTATTTATAATAAATATGATAATTTTTGCTTGACCCCTGTCAAAATCTCTCTATAATCGCTTTCAGATTCTCCAATAGCTCAGTCGGTAGAGCGACGGACTGTTAATCCGCAGGTCCCTGGTTCGAGCCCAGGTTGGAGAGCCAAATTCAAGAAAGCCCACTCATCATGAAGTGGGCTTTTTTATTACTTAAAATTTGACGGCTTGTTATTTTCAACTATTTAAAATGAATAATTATTTTCAATCCCTCATAAAACTCGATATATAAATACCCCTCTTTTAAAATTTCGAGATATAAAAAATCCCCCATAGATGGAGGATTTTTAAGCTGTCACCGAGATTAAGCCGCTTGAGCCGGAACACCGCTATGAAAACGGAAAGTTTCATCAGGCGTGAGAATTAGGTGTTTTTCAACTTCACGAATATGCAGGATTCGCTCCTGAATATCCTCTTTCGGATTTTTCAGTTTCGCTGTGGTAGCCACATCCATCGCCAAAGCCAGATAGTCTTCAAAATGGCGAGATTCGGACTTGAGCAGGTAGCGGTAGTAACGTGCCAATTCATCATCAACACGCGAAGCAAGCGCGTAAAAACGCTCACAGGAACGCGCTTCTACAAAGGCACCAATCACCAAGACATCAATCAAGGCTTCAGGTTCAAAAGTCCGGATTTCCTTACGCAAACCACCGGCATAACGCCCTGCACTCAAGTTTTGCCAAGCCTGACCGCGCTTGTTCATCAATTCAAGCACTTGCTCATAATGCAGCATTTCTTCACGCACCAGCTGTGCAAGCTTCACCTGTAGATCAACAAAATAGCTATAGCGAAACATCAGGTTCATGGCCGTGCTGGCTGCTTTTTTTTCACAGTTGGCATGATCTTGCATCAAGATTTCAAGATTTTCGACCGCCATATCCAGCCATGCTTGCGGTGTTTCACAACCGAGGAAAGCAATCACCGGCTGCATCAGTTCATCATAATTAATATTCGACATAATTACTCTAATCTTAACGCGCTGACTTAATCACGGCTTTCATTTGCTGAACCGCTTGTGCCAGACCAACAAATACCGCATCCGCAATTAAAGAATGACCGATATTGAGCTCATGAATCTGTGGAATCGCAGCAATCGGCGTCACGTTATCCAAATTTAAGCCATGGCCCGCATTTACCACCAAACCTTTAGATGCAGCATATTCAGCACCTTTCACAATGCGTTCCAGTTCCGCTTGTTGCGCTTCTGGAGTTTCTGCATCGGCATAGGCGCCTGTGTGAATCTCAATCGTCGGTGCACCACAAGCAACTGCTGCATCAATTTGTGCAAAATCGGCATCAATAAATAAAGATACATCACAACCAATGGCTTCCAGCTCTTGAGTCGCGGCTTTTACAGCATCAAAATTACCCACGACATCCAGACCACCTTCAGTGGTCACTTCCTGACGTTTTTCAGGAACAAAACAAACATGCTGTGGCTTGATTTCCTTGGCAAAGGCGATCATTTCATCTGTTACCGCCAACTCAAGGTTCATACGGGTTTTTAACGCAGGACGCATACGATGCACATCGTCATCCTGAATGTGACGACGGTCTTCACGCAAGTGCAAGGTAATGCCTTCTGCCCCTGCCTGTTCGCAGATCAATGCAGCATTGACTGGGTCTGGGTACGTCGTACCACGTGCTTGTCTTAATGTTGCGACATGGTCAATATTGACACCAAGTAATGCAGCCATAATCTTTTCCTAACTACGATTGAGATTGAGAGTTTTGAATCCAGAGTTGTCGACTTTTTAATGGTCGATCACCAAGCAAGGTCGTGATCACCTGTCGATACAGTTTCGTCAGTAATTGTAACTGTTCCGGATTAAAATCCCCACCATTTTCATACGTCAACATGCTTAAAATCTGTTGACCGGATAGGGTGGAGCGTAAGGCTTTGGCCGATGGCATAAAGCCGGCATTGAGCTGAAAATAATAGTGCTGTTGTGGATCAATCTGCGCCTGATTGGCATCTACCGAAAAATCCAGACCATAACCGAGTTCTTCCAGCAAAACATGCTCAAACTGGCGCAAGATCTGTTTTAAATATAAATTTGGATTAGATTGTACGGATAATTGCTGTAATGCAGTTAAGGTCTCAGCATATTTGGCAAAAGTTTGCGGCATTTCGACTTCTAAAGGACATAACCGCAACAGGATTTCATTCAGATAAAAACCCGAAAAAAAGGCATCGCCAAAAAAGAAAATCGGCTGATTGACAATTTCCAGTTTAGTAAAATTTTTGAGTTCGGATTTACCTGAAGCTTGCAAACGAATGGGCTGATATTGCGGTGGTGGCATTTGCCTGAGAATGCCGTCTACCCTGCCATATTCTTGGGTAAATAAATGCACAATATGACTGCGTTCACGGTACTTACGATGATGAATCAGATAGCCATGCAGTACTTCGTTACGCATAAGCGGGTACTTTAATCCTTATCTTTTTTTGATTTTTTATCATCTTCTTCGTCATCCCCATCCGGGATCACTGCGCCCACAACAGCCGCTGTACCTTTCACTGCGACTTTTGTGGTTTTATAAGCCACCTTGACAGGAACCGTGACCACTTTATGAATACAGCCTTGCAGAAATAAAACACATGCAACCACTGCCAACACTTTCATCATCACAGATTCCTCGAAGGGTCTTATCAAGCTTATCGCTTAGATATCACTATAACCTAAGCTTTTTAATGCACGTTCATCATCAGACCAGCCACCTTTGACTTTCACCCAAAGGGTTAACATGATTTTCTGTTCGAACATTTTTTCCATGTCGAGACGCGCATCCATACCGATTTTCTTCAGTTTGACACCTTTCTCGCCAATCACAATGGCTTTTTGGCTCGGACGATCGACAAAAATCGTGGCATCAATATAGGTACAGGCAGCTTTCATACGACCCGTTTTTTCATTCAAGACCGGCTCTTCAGTTTTGAATGATTCGATCTGAACGGTCAAATCGTATGGAAGCTCTTCACCCAGCTGACGCATGATCTTTTCACGGATAATTTCAGACGCCAGGAAACGCTCTGAACGATCGGTCAGTTGATCCAGTGAGTATAGTGGTGGCTGGAACGGAAGATACTTGGCAATCGTGTCACGTAAATGTTCAAGATTGGCACCACGAAGCGCAGATACCGGTACGATTTCCGCAAAGTTCATCAGCTTTTCGCGTTCACGAATCAGCGGCAAAGCTTCGTTCTTGTTTTCAAAAGTATCGAGCTTGTTGATCACCAGAATCACTGGCATTTCAGCATTTTTCAGCTTTTCCAGAACCAGGTCATCATTTGGCGTCCACTTTTGTGCATCCACTACGAATAAAACCAGGTTCACATCGCGTAAAGCCGAATGTGCCGCACGGTTCATCATTTTATTGATGGCACGGACTTCTTTTTTATGCATCCCCGGTGTATCGACAAATACCGCCTGAGATTTTTCACGTGAATCAATCCCCACGATTTTATGACGTGTAGTTTGTGGTTTACGTGAGGTAATCGAAAGTTTTTGACCCAGAATATGGTTCATTAAGGTAGATTTACCCACATTCGGGCGACCTACAATGGCAACAAAACCACTACGATAATCCGATGGGATCTCGGTGCCTTGTGCACTAAAAAATTGACTAATAAGGTCGTGACTGTCGCTTTGCGACTCGTGATCAGCATCAATGTGATCGGAATGAGTAGTCATTAAGACTTATGCTCCAAAAGTTTCAAAATATCCGCCGCAACGGCTTGTTCAGCAAAACGCCGGCTCGCGCCTTCGCCTTGCATGGTCGGCAATCCCGCAATCTGGCATTCCACTTTAAAATGCTGATTGGGTGCATCACCTTGAATATCTACAACCTCGTAAACTGGGAGAGGTTTCTTACGTGCTTGTAAATACTCTTGTAAGCGAGATTTAGGATCTTTAAGCTGATCTGTCGGCTCAATATGATCTAAATATGGCTCGTACCATTTTAACACAATCGGTTCTAGCACAGTGAGATCACCGCAGTCGACATAGATTGCACCAATAATAGCTTCTACCGTATCTGCCAGTATAGACTCACGATGATGACCGCCAGATTTCAATTCACCGGTACTGAGAATTAAATTCTGGCTCAGTTTTAAATCATTGGCGATTTTTCCTAATGCTTCCTGACGAACCAAGGTCGCACGCATACGCGTCAACCGGCCTTCATTTTCGCTTGGATAGGCATTAAAAAGATAATTCGCAATGATCATCCCTAAAAGAGAATCGCCCAGAAATTCCAGGCGCTCGTAGTTGTGTTTATGACTGACTGAACGATGAGTCAATGCCAGTTTCAGCAAATCAGCCTGTTTAAACTGATAGCCGATCCGTTTGGCAAGACGTTCATCATTTAGCTTTGACTGTGCTTTGATCAAACTCTTTCTCAAACTTCATCACTAAATCGATATTCATTATGAAATTTTTACGAATTTCATAATTCTTGTGCACCTGTAAACCATCGGTATTGGTAACTTTGGCAATTTCGTCAAACTTCAGATCACGAATATTATTCATTTCTAAACGCTGACTCATCTGTTGACGGAATGTTTCTGGCGTTATATTGGCTGGAGCGCTTTTTAACAGCGCCTCAATCTCACCATCTACCATACGATCATCGAAGTATGGCCCCCACACTGCAATCGCCACTTTTGCAAGAAATGCAAAGCCCACGATTGCAAATAAAACCCCAATATAAGAAGCACCTTGTTGATGTCTCATTTTTATTTTCCTTATTGAAACAATTAATCGATTGTTCCGTTTCGACCAAACGATGGCAATTTAAAGCCAGGTTCTTTATGCATCCAGATATAGAAGGCACGACCTGTTAAGTTTTCTTCCGGAACAAGCCCCCAAAAACGACTGTCAGCACTCTGATCGCGATTATCCCCCATCGCAAAGTAATGACCTTCTGGCACTTTCACTTCCCAATATAAACCATTTTCACCTGAATATTTACCATTTTCCAGATAGTTAATAAAAGGTGCCTGACGAGCGACATTCACACCTTCCAGCTCACGCATGGTAAAGGTATGCTCACCCAAGGTTTCTTTATGATAAATGGCATTTGGAGTATCTAAACGGTCTTTTTCGCGGCTAAATTCTACTGGAACTTTCGCCACTTTTTCACCATTAATGCTCAACTGGCCATGATCATAAACAATATGATCGCCTGGCAAGCCGACAATACGCTTGATATAACTGATGGTCGGTTGCGGTGGATAACGGAATACCGCTACATCACCACGTTCCGGGCTGCCGGTATCAATAATTTTGGTATTGACCATAGGCAGTTTGATGCCATAGTCAAATTTATTCACCAGAATAAAATCGCCGGTTTCCAGCGTCGGCACCATCGAATCGGACGGAATATTAAAAGGTTCATATAAAAACGAACGCAGTACCAGCACGATGGCCAGTACCGGCCAAAAGTCATAAGCCCAGGTGATAATGAAATTCTCATGGCCTTTGCCTCGGGTTTGTCTTTGCTTCAAAACAAACTTGTCTAGCAACCACACTGCGACAAAAAACAGGGTCGCAGGAACAAGAATTAAATTAAAATCAAAATCCATGGGCTTATATCCTTATTATTTTAGCGTTCGACTTTTAATACAGCTAAGAACGCTTCTTGCGGGATTTCTACGCTACCCACCTGTTTCATGCGTTTCTTACCTTCTTTCTGTTTAGATAGAAGTTTTTTCTTACGTGACACGTCACCACCATAACACTTCGCCAATACGTTTTTACGCATCGCTTTTACAGTCGAACGTGCAATGATTTGCGCACCAATTGCCGCCTGAATCGCGACATCAAACATTTGACGTGGAATCAGGTCTTTCATTTTTTCAACCAGTGCAATACCACGATGACGTGCATCATTACGGTGACAGATCATCGCCAAGGCATCGACTTTTTCCCCATTGATCAAGACATCTACTTTGACTAAAGATGAGCTTTCAAAACGGACAAAGTTATAGTCCAGTGATGCAAAACCACGTGAACAAGACTTCAATTTATCAAAGAAGTCCATGACCACTTCGGCCATTGGAATTTCGAAAGTAATGGAAACCTGATTCGCCATAAACTTCATGTCTTTTTGCACACCACGGCGCTCAACACATAACGTCATGACGTTACCCAAGTATTCTTGCGGTACCAGAATATGACACTCAGCAATCGGTTCACGTAAATCTTCAACCGTTGAACCATCCGGCATTTTGGATGGACTGTCGATATAAATCGTCTGACCATTCTTCATCACCGCTTCATAAATTACGGTTGGCGCAGAAGAAATCAGGTCAAGATCATACTCGCGTTCCAGACGCTCCTGTACGATTTCCATGTGCAGCATGCCCAAGAAACCACAGCGGAAACCAAAACCGAGCGCATCTGAACTTTCAGGTTCAAAGAACAAAGCCGAGTCATTGATTTGCAGCTTGTGCAATGCTTCACGGAAAGGTTCAAAATCGCTGGCATCAATCGGGAATAGACCAGCATAAACCTGTGGTTTCACCTTTTTAAAGCCCGGCAATGTTGCCACTTCAGGTGTGGTTGCCAAGGTAATCGTATCACCGACTGGCGCACCGAAAATATCTTTGATACCGGCAATGACAAAACCAACTTCACCCGCTTCCAGCATACCGGTTTCAGTATGTTTCGGGTTAAAGATACCTACAGAAGTAATAATATGCGTTTGACCAGTTGATTTGATCAACATCTTGTCGCCTTTACGCACTCGACCCTGCTTGACCCGAACCAGAGAAACTACACCAAGGTAGTTATCAAACCATGAATCCACAATCAGCGCTTGTAATGGCGCTTCGCGATCACCCTCAGGTGCAGGAATTACATTGACCAGTGTTTCAAGCACACCTTCAATACCTAAACCTGTTTTTGCAGAACAGGTCGGCGCTTCTGTGGCTTCAATCCCGATAATGTCTTCAATTTCCTGAATGACACGTTCAGGTTCAGCTTGCGGCAAGTCGATCTTGTTCAGTACCGGAAGTACTTCCAGACCTTGTTCAATTGCGGTATAGCAGTTAGCAACAGACTGTGCTTCTACGCCCTGCGCAGCATCTACAACCAGCAAGGCACCTTCACAGGCAGCAAGGGAGCGTGAGACTTCATACGAGAAGTCGACGTGTCCCGGTGTATCAATAAAGTTCAACTGATACTCTTGACCGTTGGGATGCGTATAGTACAAGGTTACCGAAGTGGCTTTAATGGTAATCCCACGTTCGCGCTCAAGCTCCATTGAGTCAAGGACTTGAGCCTGCATTTCACGATCTTGCAAGCCGCCACAAGTTTGAATAAAGCGATCCGCTAGGGTCGATTTACCGTGGTCAATGTGCGCAATAATCGAGAAGTTACGAATGTTTTTAATATCAACAGATTTTTTAGCTTGCGCCATGGGTTACCTTGAGAAAAAACACGCTATGTAATTTAAAAATATTACATAACAAAAGCCGAATAGAAATTGCGAAGGATTATAGCAGAATGGTGATCTAGAAAAAGAATTATATTTTTTCCTTTATTCCCTAGGTCGCGTACACCTCAGTCAGATGAAATCTGGATCACCATGATTAGAAAATAGCTCCCCAGCTCCACTTCTTCCTCAATATTATCAAAGTGTACTGATCAAACTGGAAAATGTTGCCTCATTAATCCAGATGTAAAGTTGAAAAGTCAAAAGGATTTACATGCTCTGAAAGTGGCTGATAAGCCTGAGTAAAAGTTGGTGACATACGTTTTGGACGCCCCGTGGCCATTTCGATACAAGCCCATTGCGTACTGCCGTTAAACAACAGGGTCTGATCCTGTGGTCGATAAAATGCGTATTGTCTAAAGGAATACAGGGCATTGATATCATTCAGCCAAGTGCGCAGAATAATCTCGTCTCCTTCAAAAGCTGCCTTGCGATATTGCACCTGATGTTCAACTGCGACCATGGCATGTTTCAGCTCTACATATTGCTTGAGTCCCAAGCCCAGTTTTTCAATATGAGCTGATGCGACATCCTGCATCCATTGCACATAGACCACATTGTTCACATGACCCAAACCATCAATATGTTTGGCTTGTACCTTTAAAGAAAGATCAAAAATACCACTCACTTTGCTGTTATCCTTTCCATGATTTTAAGGCTATAGAGTCTACCGAATTTATCGCTGGGGTAAATTGCAAAAAATAAAAAACCGCTTATACAAGCGGTCTTTCACAAAAATCTAGCAATTTTATGAGATACGCATCCCGACCACCGCAAGCTGCCCCTGACGAATCAAAGTCACGCGCGCGATGCTACCCTTTTTCAGTTCAGACACCTCCTGCACAAACTGATTTGAATTCAGTACTGTCTGGTTATTAATTTGAGTGATCACATCATTCGGCATGATTCGTGCCTGTGCTGCAATACCACCCGGACGTACATCCTGAATCACCACACCGCCTTTGATTTCCAGACTCGCCAACTCTGCTGGACTTAAGTCACGAATTGAAACCCCGATCACTGGTCCTTTGTTTGGTTGAGCCTGTGTGCCTGCTTTTGCCGGAGTATCATCTGGTGCCGCACTTAAAGTCGCTGCAATACTACGACGTTTATCATCACGCAAGATTTCAAGTTGTACCTGCTGCTGAGGTGCAGTACGGTTCAGATAGTTCAACAGTTCACTGGTACGTGAAATTGGGGTACCGTTGTATTTCAAGATGACATCACTGGCACGCAGACCTGCACGTGCAGCCGGAGAGTTTGGTGCAACCTGAGTTACCAGAGAACCTTCTGGTTTAGGTAAGTTATAAGATTCGGCCAGGTTACGGTCGATATCCTGTAAACTTACGCCCAGATAAGAGCGGGTCACTTTACCATTCTTCTTCAGTTGATCTGCAACTTCCATTGCCACATCAATCGGAATCGAAAAGGATAAGCCCATATACCCACCGGTTCCACTAAAGATCCGTGAGTTGACACCGACTACTTCACCACGCTGGTTAAACAGAGGGCCACCTGAGTTACCCGGGTTCAATGCTACATCTGTCTGGATGAAAGGTACTGCAGTTTCACCCATCATATTACGCATTTTGGCACTGACAATTCCGGCAGAAGCTGAATAATCAAAACCAAATGGCGAACCAATTGCGAGTACAGGCTCACCAACACGTAAGCGTCCTACATCCCCTGTCCGTAATTCTGGAAAATTCGAGCCATTAACTTTAAGCAAAGCTACGTCAGTTCGTGCATCACTCCCAACAACAGTGGCATCAATTTCCCGACGGTCATTCAGGGTAATGGTGACTTTGGAAGCATCTTCAACCACATGATGATTGGTCAGCAGATAGCCATCCTTGCTGATAAAGAATGCACTGCCATAACCGGTTTTTTCCTGTGGCATACGCTGCTGCGGAATAATCACCTGATTGCCAAAAAAGCGGCGCAGAATTTCCGGCACTTGTTGTTGTAAGAGCTCTTCTTCGCTCATTTTTTTAACGACATTGACACTGACCACTGCAGGACTGACCTGCTCGACCAGATTTGAAAAATCAACCGGCGTTACAGCCTGCAACTGTGCAGCACTCATGGTGAGAGTGGCTGCAAATAATCCTTTTTTTAAGTCTAGAATTTTCATATAAATTATTCACTCAAATTATTGATAAATTTATGTAAATAGGTTTTATCACAAACACTGTAAAGTTTAAGTAATAATATGTTTCAATACTTTATTCTGGGCAATATCTCATTATTAAAGCATTAAGTTAAGGCTTTGATTAATTTTTTTCATCAATAAATGAACACTTCAACGCTTGCCTTTTGTACAAAAAAGCGCTGTTATTACCAAACTTTTTTAAAATTAGCTGATGGACATGTCTAATTTATCCCTTACCCATCAATTTGACGTCATTATTGTGGGCAGTGGCGGTGCTGGTTTAAGTTTAGCCTTATCGCTCCCAGATCATTTTAATATTGCAGTCTTAGCGAAATCCACCCTGACAGATGCCAGTACCTTTTATGCTCAAGGCGGCGTGGCCGCAGTATTGGATGAAATGGACTCAATTGAACAGCATATTGATGACACGATGATTGCAGGCGCACAGCTATGTGAAATGGATGCGGTTAAACAGACGGTAGAAGGTGGCAAACCTTCAGTTGATTTCCTGCTGAAACACGGCGTGCAATTTACTCTGGATGAACAGGAACAGTTACATCTCACCCGTGAAGGTGGTCATTCACAGCGCCGAATTATTCATGCGGCCGATGCGACTGGTCGTGCCATTTCCACCACCTTGGTACAACGGGCCCAAGAAAAACAGAATATTAAAATCTTTGAAAATTATATTGCGATTGACCTGATCTGTTCACAAAAGCTCGGTTTAGACGGCGATAATCGTGCGCTGGGTTTATATGCCCTGGATGAAACAACTGAAAAAGTGCATACCTTCTTGGCTCCATTTACCGCCCTTGCCTGTGGCGGTGCTATGAAAGCTTATCTTTACACCTCAAATCCCGACATTGCCACGGGTGATGGTATTGCCATGGCTTATCGTGCCGGCTGCCGGGTCGCCAACATGGAATTTAACCAGTTTCACCCCACCTGCCTTTATCATCCACAAGCACGTTCTTTCCTAATTACTGAAGCAATGCGTGGCGAAGGCGCTTATCTGCGCCTGCCTGATGGTGAACGCTTTATGCTGCGTTTTGACGAACGCGCCGAACTCGCACCGCGTGATATTGTGGCACGTGCCATCGACTATGAAATCAAGCGTCTCGGTATTCGTCATGTCTGGCTGGACATTACCCATAAAGATGAAAGCTTTGTCAAAGAGCATTTCCCGACTCTGTATGCCCGTTTGCTTGAACTAGGGATCGATATTACCAAAGACATGATTCCAGTCGTTCCGGCAGCCCATTACACTTGCGGTGGCGTCGTGGTCGATGAAAACAGTCAGACTGATATTGCTGGACTCTATGCAATTGGGGAAACCTCTTATACTGGCCTGCATGGTGCTAACCGTATGGCCAGTAACTCACTTTTAGAATGTTTTGTCTATGGAATGAGTGCAGCCAAGCACATTCAGGAAAATTTCAAGGCCGATCAGCCAGCTCCTGCAGTCCCATCTTGGGATGATTCTCAGGTGACCAACCCGGATGAAGATGTGGTGATTCTGCAAAACTGGGATGAGCTACGTCAGACCATGTGGAACTATGTGGGCATTGTCCGCACCACCAAACGCTTGGAACGTGCACTACATCGGATTGAAATGCTGAAAAAAGAAATTACCGAGTATTATCAGGATTACCAGGTCAGCAAAAATCTGATCGAGTTACGTAATCTGGTGCTGGTGTCCGAGATGATTGTACGCTGTGCCATGCACCGCAAAGAATCTCGCGGTCTGCATTTCACCCTGGATTATCCAGAGCTGCTACCAGAACTACGCAAAACAGTCCTCGTCCCACCAAATTTTGAAGTGGAAACACCTTTGGTGAATTGTTAAAAGTAGATGGAGATAACATCCTTGGGTGATATCTCCTTTTCTTTTTAGATTTTTATCTGCTCAAAGGTATCTTAGGCTATTTAGAGTGGTCATCTAACTTTCAAACATCTAACGTTGTGGTGGAATTGAATATGTTCCGGTCACATGCGCCACAGGTTCTTCATGATCTATCGAATAAATCCAGACTTCTCCCACGATCAGTGCCTTGCCGACCTTGATCAGCTTACACTCTCCCCGTATATCTGTCCCACCTGAAGGTTTACGTAAGAAGTTGATATTCAGATTGGTCGTGACAGCCAAACCGACCAATCCAATTTCACCCAGAATGGCGACATAAAGAGCAAAATCCGCCAAGGTCATCATGGTTGGGCCAGAAACTGTGCCGCCTGGACGCAATTCCTCTGATCTCACCTGATAAAGCAGAGTGGCTCCACGCGGCGAAACCTTCTCAATTCGGCACTTCTCCAGGCTTTGTGGAAATTCTTGTTGTAAAAATTGTTCTATCTCTGTTTTGGTCGTTTTCATCTTATTAAAAAAATCTTCTATATCAGCCTTAATATAGAAGATTCTTCATAGATAAACCTAGAGAAAAATTAAATAAAAAGTATTTTAATTCCAAGCTTATTTTAAATAACTTAAGGCCTGCTCAAATACCTGCTCAGGCGTTTGAGTTGCATCCAGACGTTTGATCCGTTCAGGATGACGTTGCCATAAAGTTTCATATCCCGCTCTCACTTTCTCAAAGAAAGTGACTTTTTCCTGTTCAAAGCGATCCAGCGCACCACGTTCACGTGCTCGGTTCATCCCCAATTCAATAGGCGCTTCTAACCAGAAAGTAATGTCCGGCATGCGTGCGACAAAGTGGTCATTCAGTAACTGCAACTTGGTTTCGCTCAGACCC
This sequence comes from Acinetobacter sp. WY4, assembly GCF_018438165.1. Classification (GTDB taxonomy): domain Bacteria; phylum Pseudomonadota; class Gammaproteobacteria; order Pseudomonadales; family Moraxellaceae; genus Acinetobacter. The sequence continues at coordinate 991,028 of NZ_CP053947.1, forward strand.
CGACCTGCACATTGATAGGCAAAGCTGGCATCGCTAAAACGGTCACACAGGACAATTTTCCCGGCTGCTAATGCGGGCAGAATCACTTGTGCCAGATGCTGGGCACGCGCCGCATACATCAATAACAGCTCGGTATCATGTGCCATGGTTTCTTCATGGTTCACAGCTAGCAACAGCGAGCGAATCTGCTCGGCCATTGGTGTTCCCCCCGGTTCTCGGGTGAGAATAACGTCCTTACCCTGTGCGATAAAATCTTCATAGATCGAACGAATGAGCGTGGTTTTACCTACACCTTCTGTGCCTTCAAAGCTAATAAACATACTCATTCCTTATTTTTCGAGCGTAAAATCGTCAGATATTCCTGTACGGCTTTATTGTGGTCATTAAGATTGCTCGTGAACTTATGTCCACCATTACCGGTAGCGACAAAATACAGGTTGTCAGAATTATCCGGATGCATGGCTGCTTCAATGGCTTTCTTGCTTGGCAACGCAATTGGCGTTGGCGGCAAACCTGAAATAGTATAGGTATTATACGGCGTCGGTGTGCGTAAATCTTTACGGGTAATATTGCCATTATAATTATCGCCCATTCCGTAAATCACTGTTGGATCGGTCTGTAAACGCATGCCAATTTTTAAACGGCGTACAAATACCCCAGAAACCTGTTCCAATTCACGATCTACACTGGTCTCTTTTTCAATGATTGAGGCCATGATCAGCGCGTCATATTTATTCTGATACGGCAGATCAGTTGCACGTTTCGCCCACGCCTCATCCAGTGCTTTCATCTGGCGCTGATAAAGATTGGTCAGAATTTTACGGTCAGTTTCACCTTTGGCAAAGAAATAAGTATCCGGTGCAAACAGCCCTTCAGGATGTGAAAACGGAATATTCAGTTCTTTGAGTAATTGCTCAGTAGGCAGATGCAGCACTTCTTTGGTGACCAGATCATTTTTCTTCAGGGCATCAATCAGTTGCTTAAAAGTCGTTCCTTCAATCACCAGAATCCGGCTCATCTGGGCATTGTCTGCATCGGAAATCATCTCCAAGACCTGACGGATGCTCATGCCCTGGCGCACTTCATACACGCCCGCTTTCATGCTGTCATGAATCATGATGCGCTGATACAGCTTGAGAATGATCGGAAAACTCACCTGATTTTCTTTGGCCAGACGATCAATAAAACCGGAATAGGTTTGACCAGATTCAATCGCGAGCAGCTGTTTTTTTCCTTCGACAGGATACTCCTTCCACAAACTGCTTTTCAGGATCAACGCCAAGATCAAAGCAATCCCCATCAGGACCAAGGCAATTCCTTTGAAAGATGAGGAGAATCTCGCTTTATTTTTCTTTTTGGCTTTAGGTTTGGAAGCTGACATATTAAGACATCTGGTTCAATCGAAGACGGTTAAAAATTTCAATACAAGCATCGCCATCCAAGGTTCGCTGCTCAAATTGCGTGACAATTTTCATCGGGCTGAGTGCATTGCAGAAAAACAGGCTTTGAATATGGTTGATTTCATCCATATCGATACAGCGTTGCTGACAGCTAATTCCCTGATCTTGCATACGTTGTAGAATTTCTGCACGCATGACACCGAAGACGCCATTATAACGAAGTTCCGGCGTAATCCATGTATTGTTTATACGAATGAAACAATTACTGCTTACCCCTTCGACAACACCGCCCTGTACATCTTTCACCAGGGCCTCAGGCCAGCCGCTTTGATCTGCTTCCTGTTTCAGCAAAACCTGCTCTAGACGGTTTAAGGTTTTTAGCCCTACCAGACTCGGCATCGTCAGTCCTAATGCCTGCTGTAAAATGCCACTTTGAATCTGCTCAAACTTAAAATCCTGTACGGTTTGAGGATAATAAAATAGCCAGAGATCTGCAGGATGATCCGGCAAGCTATAACCGCGCTGACCAATTCCACGACTCAGCACGATTTTCAATGTGCCATTCAGTTCATGTTCTGATGCACGTAAAATCTGTAAGCTTTCTGCAATCAGATCAAGATTGGCATTCAGGCTTAAGCTCTGATTGCTGTTTTGCAAACGTGTCAAATGACGATCATACAATTCAATCCGGTTATGTCGAATCCGGGCCGTAGTAAAACAACCATCACCATAATGAAAGCCACGATCCAGCACCTCTATATGACTGACACGTTGGGCATTTTTTAAATACAGCATATTTTTACGGTCTCTAAAATATAAATTGAGCAGTAATATCCAGGCTTCACCTATATATCTCTTTTACTCACATCCAATTCTTTTTTAATTATTTTTTATGCAAAAAAACTCAAGCTATTCTTGCCTCATCTAACAAAAGCTAAAAAACTTGAGGAAAAAATGAGCATTCGTAAATTAAAAGTTGGGATATTGGCAGCACTGGTATCAGCAAGCGCTTTTAGTGTCTCTGCAAAAGATTTCCTAAACGTTTCATATGACCCGACTCGTGAATTATATGACAATTTCAATAAGGAATTCAGCGCATACTGGAAAAAAACCACCGGTCAGGATATTAACTATAAACAGTCACATGGCGGTTCAGGCAAACAGGCACGTGCCGTGATTGACGGACTGGATGCCGATGTTGTAACACTGGCACTGGCAGCAGATATTGATGAAATTGCAGAACGTGGTTTGCTGCCTAAAGACTGGCAAAAGAAATTCCCGCAGAATTCGACACCCTATACTTCAACCATCGTTTTTCTTGTACGTAAAGGCAATCCAAAAGGAATCAAAGACTGGGGAGATCTGGTTAAACCAGGCGTAGACATTATTACCCCGAACCCAAAAACTTCAGGTGGTGCACGCTGGAATTATCTGGCTGCCTGGGCGTGGGCCAAACACCAGAAAGGTGGCAATGATGCCAAAGCACAAGACTTTGTCCGTCAAATCTACAAACAAACCAAAGTACTGGATTCGGGTGCACGTGGTGCTACCACGACTTTCGCTGAACGCGGGATTGGGGATGTATTACTGGCTTGGGAAAATGAAGCACATTTGGCCGTCCGCGAACAGCCGGGAAAATTTGAAATCATTACTCCTTCTCTGTCTATTCTGGCTGAACCACCCGTGGCAATCGTAGAAAAAAATGCCAAGAAAGATGGTAATGAACATCTGGCCAAAGCCTATTTAAATTACCTCTATTCACCTGCTGGACAGACTGTGGCGGCGAAAAACTTTTACCGTCCACGTAATGCGAATGTATTAAAGCAATACAGTACCGTATTCAAGTCCTTAAAACTGGTCACCATTGATAAAGAATTTGGTGGCTGGACCAAGGTTCAGAAACAGCATTTTGACAATGGCGGTGTGTTTGATCAGATTGTCAAAGCCAATCACGCAAAATAATACTTTAAATGCAGTTCATTATGGCCTTTATTCATAAGGCCATTCTTATTTCAAACACTTAAGAGCTTATTTATCTCTTTTTTTCATATAAAATTCATTTTTAATTATTTTTTATGCATAAAGAATAAGTTTATTCTGCGCTTATGTTACAGAACATATCAGAGATTCAGTCCAGATGAGCATTTCAAACACATTAAAACTTGGGGTTTTAGCAGCTGTTATCTCCGCAACCTCATTTGGTGCAGCAGCACGTGATTTTCTCAATGTATCCTATGATCCGACCCGTGAACTCTATGAAGATGTAAATAAGAATTTTGGCAAATATTGGGAAAGCCGTACCGGTCAAAAAATCAATTTCAAGCAATCGCATGGCGGTTCAGGCAAACAGGCACGTGCCGTGATTGATGGTCTGGATGCAGATATCGTAACGTTAGCATTGGCTGCCGATATTGATGTGCTGGCAGAAAAAGCTAAACTGTTACCTGCGGACTGGCAAAAGAAATTGCCGCAAAACTCGACGCCTTATACTTCAACCATCGTGTTCCTGGTGCGTAAAGGCAATCCGAAAGAGATTAAGGACTGGGGTGATCTGGTCAAACCGGGCGTAGCAATCATTACCCCAAACCCGAAAACTTCAGGCGGTGCACGCTGGAATTATCTGGCGGCTTGGGCTTGGGCCAAACATCAGGCGGGCGGCAACGATAAGACTGCGCAAGAATTTGTTCGTAAAATTTATAAAAATACCAAAGTTCTGGATTCCGGGGCACGTGGTTCAACCACGACCTTTGCTGAACGTGGCATTGGGGATGTTTTACTCGCATGGGAAAACGAAGCGCATTTAGCCCTTCGCGAACAGCCGGGCAAGTTTGAAATTATTACCCCTTCTCTGTCGATTCTGGCTGAGCCACCGGTGGCGATTGTAGAAAAAAATGCCAAGAAAAAAGGCAACCAGCACTTGGCTCAAGGTTATTTGAACTTCCTGTATTCGCCATTGGGTCAAGACCTGGCAGGTAAACATTATTATCGTCCACGTAATGCCAAAGTACTGGCCAAATACAGCCAAGTATTTAAGCCATTAAAACTGGTGACGGTTGATCAGGAATTTGGCGGCTGGAACAAAGTACAAAAGGCTCACTTTGAAAATGGTGGTGTATTTGACCAGATCGTTAAAGCCAACAGCGCGAAATAATTTTCCAAGCTGATTGATATAGGAGCATCGACATGATTCATACGCTTATCGTTCCTGGTGTAGGTGGCAGTGAATACAACCACTGGCAAACCTGCTTACAGCACCGGCTGATGCGATGCTCCCGTGTGCAGCAAAAGGACTGGAATCATCCGGTACTGGATATCTGGGTAGCAGAATTTGTCAAAACTCTGCAAGCCATTCCAGCAGAGGTTCAGATTGTCGCACACAGCTTTGGCTGTCTGACCAGTATTGCGGCCCTTGCCCAACATCCCGAACTCAATGCAAAAGTAAAAAATCTGCTATTGGTGGCACCAGCTAATCCGGCACGATTTGGGGAAAATGGTTTTTCGCGCGACAGTCAGACTGACTACAGCACCTATTTTCAACAGCTCAAGCTTCAGGTGCCCACCACGTTATTGATCAGTGAAAATGATCCCTGGTTAAGTTTTGAAGATGCGCACATACTGGCCCAAGCTTGGAAAATCAAACCGATCAATCTGGGCGCAGTCGGTCATGTCAATGTCGCTTCTGGTTTTGGCCCTTTTCCTGAAATTGAACAATATCTGATTTCAGAAAACCCTATGCGCCATATCAGCAAAGTTGATGAGAGCAAGTATTATTTTAAATTTGCATTTTAGTCGCTGCAAACTATGCTTGTGCCAAATTTATTTTCTAATTTCGCTGGTTATTTTTAATCAGCATTCTCTCTTTTGAGGAGTAATCATGTCGCAGCGATCCCGAGTGCTGCCAGGATTTGGTCTTTCTCTAGGCTTTACCCTAGCGTATTTGTCATTAATCGTTTTGATCCCGCTGTCAGCTGTTTTTATTAAATCACTGGGCATTGGCTGGGATGGCTTATGGGAAATCCTGAGCTCTGAACGTATCTTGAAATCATTGCAGTTAAGCTTCACCGCAGCCATTGTCGCTGCACTGGTCAATGTAGTATTTGGCCTGTTACTGGCGTGGTGTCTGGTACGTTACAGCTTTCCGGGCAAACGTATTGTCGATGCCCTGGTAGATTTGCCTTTTGCCTTGCCCACTGCGGTTGCGGGTATTGCCCTGACCTCTTTATATGCACCGACCGGCTGGATTGGTCAATATTTAGAACCGATTGGCATTCAAGTCGCTTATACCCCGATTGGTATTACACTGGCATTGATCTTTATTGGCCTGCCTTTTGTGGTGCGTACCGTCCAACCGGTACTGAGTGATCTGGAAACTGAACTGGAAGAAGCGGCTTCTGCACTGGGTGCCAACCGTTTTCAGATCGTGACCAAAGTGATTTTTCCAATTCTGCTGCCTGCACTGATCACTGGTTTTGCTTTGGCCTTTGCCCGTGGTGTCGGTGAATATGGTTCAGTGATCTTTATTGCTGGTAACCAGCCTTTTGAAACGGAAATTGCACCGCTAATGATCATTTCTCGCCTAGAAGAATATGACTATGCCGGTGCAACCACGATTGCTGTCGTCATGCTACTGATTTCCTTCGTGATGCTATTTTTGATTAACTTATTACAGGCATGGGCTAGCCGTCGTACCGGGAGAACTGCGCGATGAGTTTAAATACCAACAGCAATGCGCTGGCTGAAAAGTTGCAATCCCGTGATGCAACCCGCGAGCCAACTTGGGTACGTTATACGCTGCTCACTATTGCCTTAATCTTCTTTTTAAGCTGCCTGATTCTGCCCTTGATTCTGGTTTTTGTTGAAGCCTTTAAACAAGGGGTTGGCGTTTATACCCAAGCGCTGGTGCATCCGGATACTCTGTCGGCAGTAAAACTTACCTTGCTGACGGCTGCAATCGCAGTACCGCTCAACGTCGTATTTGGTGTTGCGGCAGCCTGGTCTGTAGCGAAGTTCAACTTTCCGGGGAAATCATTCCTGACCACCATTATTGATCTCCCTTTCTCGGTTTCACCTGTGATCGCGGGTATGATGCTGGTGCTGATTTTCGGTACCCAAGGCTGGATGGGTTCTTGGCTGATGGATCACGATATCAAGATCCTTTATGCAGTGCCTGCGATTGTCCTAGCGACTATCTTTATTACGGTACCTTTTGTTGCGCGTGAGCTAATTCCGTTAATGGAAGCACAAGGAACCGAAGAAGAAGAAGCTGCGATTGTACTCGGTGCATCTGGCTGGCAGACTTTCTGGAAAGTGACCCTGCCCAATATCAAATGGGGTCTGATCTATGGCGTGATTCTGTGTAATGCGCGGGCCATGGGTGAATTTGGTGCGGTGTCGGTGGTTTCCGGCCATATCCGTGGTGAAACCAATACCTTGCCGCTACACGTCGAAATTCTTTATAACGAATATACCTTTAGTGCTGCGTTTGCCGTGTCTTCGCTTCTGGCTCTCCTCGCAATTGTGACCCTGATTTTAAAAACATGGGTGGAACTGCGCCAGGAAAAACAAGACAAACGTAATGAAGATTCAACAGTTTCTTAAGGAATGCCCACATGAGTATTCAAGTACAAAATATTGAAAAACACTTTGGTGCATTCCATGCACTGAAAAATATCTCGCTGGATTTTCCAGATGGTCAACTGGTCGCGCTTCTTGGCCCATCTGGTTGTGGCAAAACCACTTTGCTACGGATTATTGCCGGTCTGGAATCTGCGGATGGCGGCCAAGTGATTTTAGAAGGTCAGGATGCCACCAATGTGCATGTGCGTGAGCGTGAAGTTGGCTTTGTATTCCAGCACTATGCCCTGTTCCGTCATATGACGGTATTTGACAATATCGCCTTTGGTCTGCGTGTTCGTCCGCGCAAAACCCGTCCCTCGGAAGCGGAAATTAAAAAACGTGTGACACGTTTACTCGACTTGGTTCAGCTCGGTTTCCTGGCTGATCGATATCCAGCTCAACTTTCTGGTGGTCAGCGTCAGCGTATTGCCTTGGCACGTGCTTTAGCGGTTGAACCGCGTGTATTATTACTGGATGAACCTTTCGGCGCACTGGATGCCAAAGTCCGTAAGGAACTGCGTCGTTGGTTACGTACCCTGCATGACGAACTGCATATCACTTCGATCTTCGTGACTCATGATCAGGAAGAAGCGCTTGAAGTTGCGGATCAGATCGTAGTAATGAACAAAGGTAATGTAGAGCAGATCGGATCTCCACGTGAAGTCTATGAAACACCAAAAACTCCATTTGTATTCGACTTTTTGGGTCAGGCGAACCGTTTTGAAGGTCAGAACCATGCAGGCATCATCCAGCTCGGCGAAGACCGCATTCAATTTGAGGGTGCAAAAAATGCCGCTCAAGGTGAAGTGATTTTATTCGCACGTCCAGATGAACTACGCATCCATGCACAGCCACACGACAATGCCATTCAGGCGACCTTCATTCGTGAATTATGGATCGCGGGTAAAGTAGTTGCTGAGCTAAATGACCGTCAAGGCAATCTGATTGAAATTTTACTGACGCCTGATGAAGCGAGAGCGCATCAATTCCGCCCAAATCAAACTGTTTGGTTAAGTGCGGTGAATTTGCATTTATTTGAAAACCAGGTCGCTTAAGATCAAAAGATGGGGCTTTAAAATGCCCCATCCTCTTCTAGGGTAAGAGAATTATGAATTTCCAACAATTAAGAATTATACGAGAAACGGTTAGACAAAACTTTAATTTAACAGAAGCTTCCGCTGCGCTTTATACTTCACAGTCCGGGGTAAGTAAGCATATTAAAGATCTGGAAGATGAACTGGGGGTACAGCTGTTTATTCGCAAAGGTAAACGTCTACTGGGCTTAACCGAACCGGGCCAGGCACTTTTAGGCATTGTAGAACGCATGCTGGTCGATGCCGACAATATCAAACGTCTGGCCGATGATTTCAATAAAGTCGATGAAGGCACATTGACCATTGCCACGACGCATACCCAGGCGCGTTATGTGTTGCCACCAATTGTCAGCCAATTCAAAAAAGAATTCCCTAAAGTTCATTTGATTTTGCAACAGGCCAGCCCGGTTGAAATCACGGAAATGTTACTGCAAGGTCAAGCTGATATCGGTATTGCGACCGAAGCACTCACCACTGAAGATAATCTGGCCAGCGTGCCTTACTATAACTGGCAACACAGTATTATTACCCCGCAGAATCATCCACTGGCAAGCAAAGAACACGTGCTCATCGAAGATCTGGCGCACTACCCGATTATTACCTATCATGGTGGTTTTACCGGTCGCTCCAAGATTGATACCGCCTTTGAAGAAGCTGGTTTTGATGTGGATATTGTGATGTCCGCACTTGATGCCGATGTCATCAAGACCTATGTAGAAATGAATATGGGTGTCGGCATTGTCAACGATGTGGCCTATGACCCGGAGCGTGATTACCGCTTAAAGCAGATTAAAACCGATATTTTCGGCATAAATACCACTTGGATTGCAGTGCGTAAAGGTCATTTACTGCGAGGTTATGGCTACGAGTTTATTTCACTCTGTTCCCCAGACGCAGATATTAAGGCACTGAAAAAAGTGGCTTATCCAGACGAATAAAGTGCACTATTTTAAGTTTTTAATCAAAGAGGCTACATGGCCTCTTTTTTATTTTTTGAGTAGATAAAGAATATAAATATCAAGCATAATCACGTACATAATAAATTGAATTATACCAAGATGATCAATCATAAATTTGCTCTTTTCTCCATGGGCTTGTTTTTCTCCGGGTCAGGTTATGCAGCAGCGTTTGAACAATCTAACCAAAGCATTCAATCGTTTTTTGAAAAAAATCATTATGCTGAAGTTTCATTGGCCTGGGTTCGCCCCGATATCAGCGGTCAGGTACAACATACCGAAGAGCTGCAACAATTAGGCATCACCGATTTTTCTACAGGAAATCTTACCCATAACCAATGGGTTTCCAATGCCGCATTAAAATTCCAGTTGAATCCTCAAGTGTCGTGGGGACTGATTTACGATCAGCCTTATTCTATAGATATCGCTTATCGTTATGATCCTGTTTTTGCAGGTGCAGCGCTTCCAATTGAGGCTGCTACCATTCAGTTTGAGAGCCATAATTTGACCTCATTAATTGGCTTTCAACCAAACGATAACTGGAATTTTTATACAGGGCTAAGTTATCAAAGCTTAGAGGGAAATTTATATTTATCCGGGCAGACATTTTATATATTCAATGGTTATCGAGCCACATTAGAACGAGATCCCGCTTGGGGCTGGCTTGCAGGAATCAGTTATCAGATTCCTGAATTTTTTTAGAACCGCACTGACCTATCGTTCTGCAATTACTCATCACAATAAAACCACTGAATCAATTATTGTAGGTACAAATCCAGCACCTTATACAGAAATTCAAACTCCACAGTCTGTGAACTTGGATTTTCAGACAGCTTTAACTGATCAAAATGCACTCTATGGCACGCTGCGTTGGTCAAACTGGCAAAATTTCGTGATCCAGCCGCCTAAATTTGGCGCTGTAATTGACTATGCGGCCTTACAGTTCCCTGAAGTAAAATCTTTTAGAATGATTAATTATCGTAAGGATCAATGGTCTGGAAAAATCGGACTTGCTCATCAATGGCCATCTTTTGGCATAAATTCTATCGAACTTTTATGGGATTCTGGTACAGGAAATCCGGCTTCAACTTTAAATCCGAGTGATGGCTATTGGGGCATCGGACTAGGTCATCTTTATAAGATCCAAGAAATCTGGGATATTGCTACAGGACTATATTATTTAAAGTTTCAAAAACCTGAAATTTCCTCATCCGAACCTATTACGCCACAGATTGCAGGTTTATCCGCTGTTTCTGACAATAGTGCCTGGATCGCAGGTTTAAAACTGGGCTATCACTTTTAAATTACTTATTACAAAGCATAAAAAAACGAGCCGAAGCTCGTTTTTTTATGCAGCTCAAACTTAGAAGCGGAAGCTGACACCCAGTTTTGCTACTGGCAGCCATTCGTATTCATTGTCGTTACGAATATTATTTTCTTCTCGCTCAACTTGATCTGCAAAATCTGCAATAACTCCAGTATTTTCTGGTCTCGCAGTTCCAGTTGCAGTTAAATTAACAGTTGGGTTTCCATTATAGTAGGCACCAACCTCACCAAAGACGCCCCAACGATTGGTGATCGCCGGAGAAAAACCGATACCTACATATGGTGCAAGATTATTCTTATATGATAATTGACCATTAATACGTGCATCACTTGTAGAAACAAAATCTACACCATTTACTGAGAAACTCTCACCATTACGTACACGACGGTCAATATCATAATCATTATCAACATAACCCACACCGGCAGCCATATAGAACCAGTTCGCCCAAGGACGGATTTCAGCATTTAAATAGGTCAGGTTATTGTCCATATCCAGGTCATATTTAGAACCATTGATTGACAAATCATCAGACCAAGAGATATCACCACCGTTATAACCTAAAGTCACGCCAACATATGGATTTACATTCCATGAAAGTGCACCACCATAACCGGTAGTACCGACTTCAGCACGAACAGCTGCAGGTTTAAAGAAAGAGAAAGATGCTACACCTTCATCTGTTACGATCGTTTCATCAGCAGCCATAGCAGAACCAGCTGCTGCAGCCAAAATGGAAACTGCTAAAATTTTATGTAAAGATTTCATTATTTCTCTCCTCAAAAGAACTTATTTTGATCATTAGTTATTCGTGATGGGTTCAATATAAAGGACTTAAAAAATATTTTTTATTCGCATTTTGCTCATCTTTTGTTATTTTTTGATACAAATTAATTTTTCTTGTTCAGAACCGAGCGTTTTCTAACACTTCTCCTACATTTCAACATAATGAAAAAGTACACTTATCACTTTAATAATTTCACGCTTTCTACACTTTTGGTTATTTTTCATCTATTTTTAGTGCTTTCAACTATTTTTCCTGCAATATAGTGTAAAATCTAGAAAATTTTTTTCTGGAAGGAAGATCATGTCGCAGCTTTCAACAATCATTGAACAAGCGTTTGAAGACCGTGCGAATTTTACAGCTGCAGATTGCTCTGCTGAAATCCGTCAAGCAGTTGAGGAAGTAATTGCTGGTCTAGACAATGGTACTTTACGTGTTGCTGAAAAAATCGATGGTGAATGGGTTGTCCATCAATGGATTAAAAAAGCGGTATTGTTATCATTTAAATTAAACGACAATAAACCAATGGAAGCTTGTGATCTTCGTTTCTATGACAAAGTAGAAACTAAATTCTCAGGCTGGACTGAAGAGCAGTTTAAGGCAGCTGGTGTACGTGTCGTACCACCTGCTGTCGCACGTAAAGGTTCTTTTCAGGCCAAAGGCGTGATCTTGATGCCTTCTTATGTCAACATCGGTGCTTATGTAGATGAAGGCACGATGGTTGATACTTGGGCAACTGTAGGTTCATGTGCACAAATCGGTAAAAATGTTCACTTGTCAGGTGGTGTAGGTATTGGTGGTGTGCTTGAACCGCTTCAAGCGAATCCAACCATTATTGAAGATAACTGCTTTATCGGTGCACGTTCTGAAATCGTTGAAGGCGTAATCGTTGAAGAAGGTTCTGTGATTTCAATGGGCGTATTCATTGGTCAATCGACCAAGATTTATGACCGTGCCACTGGCGAAATCCATTATGGTCGCGTACCAGCAGGTTCTGTCGTTGTTGCAGGTAGCCTTCCATCTAAATGTGGTACTTACAGCTTATATGCTGCCATTATCGTAAAAAAAGTTGATGCACAAACTCGTTCTAAAACAAGTCTGAACGATCTATTACGCGAAGACTAAGATGTTTTAACTTAGAGGATACATTCGTGTTCCTCGGAGCCTCAACCGCTCCTCGTCTCTACGATTAGTAATAATCGTAGGGATTTTTATTTTTATACCCGGTTATTTATTTCTCATTGGTTAGTTTTGTTATGAATACGCTTCGATCTTCCGCAATTCCTGTCTCTGATCCGTCTGCGGGTTTACGCATTACGGAGATTTTCTATTCATTGCAAGGTGAAGCCAATGCCGCAGGACTACCAACGGTATTTATCCGTTTAACCGGTTGTCCATTACGTTGTAGCTATTGTGATACCACCTATTCCTTTGAAGGCGGTGAGCGTCAGTCTCTGGACGATATTATCCAGACCACGCTTGATTTTAAAACCCCTTATGTTTGTGTGACCGGCGGTGAACCACTGGCACAACCAAATGCCCTACCCCTGATGCAGCGACTTGCGGATTTAGGATGTGAAGTTTCACTTGAAACCAGTGGCGCTTTAGATGTGTCCAAAGTGGATTCACGTGTTTCCAAAGTTTTAGATTTAAAAACACCAACTTCAGGTGAAGTTGCACGAAATTTGCTTTCTAATCTGGATCATTTAACTGCACATGATCAAATCAAGTTTGTGATATGCAATCGTGAAGATTATGAATGGTCAAAACAGCAGCTTGAACAGTACCAACTTCAAGACAAAGTGAGTACAGTTTGGTTTTCGCCTGCATTTGCGGTCGAAAAAGGTGCGGTTTGTTTACCCCCACTGGCACGTGATTTGGCTCAGTGGATTTTAGAAGACCATCTCCCTGTTCGTTTCCAGTTACAGCTACACAAGTTGTTATGGAATGATGAAACTGGTCGTTAATTTTTTGTAAAGTATTTTTTTTGGAGAATCAGCTTATGCGCCCTCGTGCCATTGTCCTGTTATCTGGCGGATTAGACTCAACCACATGTCTGGCTTGGGCACAGGCACGCTATGAATGTATCGCACTCAGTTTTCGATATGGTCAGCGTTCAACGACCGAGCTGGATGCAGCAAAAGCTTTAACGCAACGTGCGGGTGTGGAACATCGAGTGATCAATATTGATCTGGGTAATCTGGGTGGCTCAGCCCTTACCGATCATAGTATTGAGGTGCCCGACCATGAACAGGCTGGCATTCCGATTACCTATGTTCCGGCACGTAATACCATCTTCTTGTCTTACGCCTTAGCAGCAGCTGAAGTGTTCGAAGCTGAAGCGATTGTTATCGGAATTAATGCAGTTGATTACTCCGGTTATCCGGATTGCCGTCCGGAATTTATTGACGCATTTGCCAACATGGCACGCCTTGCGACCAAGGTTGGCGTAGAGGGTCAGGCGCTCAAATTTGAAACACCTTTGTTACATTTATCCAAAGCAAATATCATTCGCTTAGGTATTGAACATGGCGTAGACTACAGTCAAACGGTGTCATGCTATCAAGCAGATGACCAAGGACGTGCCTGTGGCAAATGCGACAGTTGTCGTTTACGTAAACAGGGTTTTGCGGACGCAGGTGTTGAAGACCCGACACGTTATATACCGTAATAACAAGGTAGAGTTTATGAAGAATTTAAAATCAAGCATCGTGCTTTCAGCAATTGTTTCAGCTGCTGCTATGTTCGCAACTACGGCTCAAGCGGCTGATGACAAATTACAACAAGCTTATAAAAGCACCAATGTAAAATCTGCATTGATCAATGTTTGTAAAAATGAAACTGGCAAAAGTAAAAAATTGACGGCTGCTGAAGTCAGCAAATATTGTGGTTGTGCTATTGAAGCAGATGGAAAATTAACCAATGCACAAAAATGGGAAATTCAAAGCACCATTAACCAGAAGAAAAGCCCAGGCACTTTAGCTTTTGTACAGAAGCAGAATAAAGATCTTCAAGCATGCTTTGGTCCACAGTTAACAGGCAAACTGAAAACTTTGACTGAAGAAGCAATGAAATCAGCCCAAGCGGCACCAAAGAAATAATATCTGATTATTCTTTGATAAAATAAGCCACTATAATGTGGCTTATTTTTTTTTGAAAAAATTTAGAGAAAACAGGAGTTTTTATGTCTGAAATTAGTTTGCTTGACCAGAATTTTCCTGCGACGACAGGGGAAATTAATTTAACCCAGTTAAATACAGAATGGCTGGTGATTTATTTTTATCCTAAAGATTCTACACCGGGCTGCACAACTCAGGCAGTAGGATTTTCCTGTTTAAAAGATCAGTTCGATGCTTTAAATACCACAATTCTTGGCGTATCCCGTGATTCGGTAAAAGCTCATCAGAACTTTACTGAAAAGCAGAACCTGAGTATTAACCTGATCAGCGATAAAGAAGAGGTGTTGTGCAATCACTTTGATGTGATTAAAGAAAAGAACATGTATGGTAAACAAGTGATGGGCATTGAGCGTTCGACTTTCATTTTCCATAACGGTCAACTGGTCAAAGAATACCGTAAGGTCAAAGCAGCAGGTCACGCAGAACAAGTTCTGGAAGATTTAAAAGCTTTGCAAGCTGCTTAATTGCATGCTTACCGTATAGACAAAAGCTCGAAATATTCGAGCTTTTTTTACAATAACGTTCATATCATCAAGTATTTTATATCTACCCTAGTTCATTTCACACTGGCCTGATAGATGAAGATTAACTTTATCCCCTACCCCGGCAATTCCTTTTTTCATACCAAAATCCCTACGGTTAATCACAGCAGATGCCTGAACATCAAGCAGGTTGGTATTCGACATACTGGGTTTAAAGGTTGTTTCGAAAATCACAGGCTTGGTCACACCACGCAGGGTTAAATGACCTAAAACATTGTATTTGCCATTGCCCAAGTCTTTAAACTGGATACTTTTAAAAATTACAGTCTTATATTTTTCTACATAAAACAGGTCTTCGCCCAGAATCATATGTTTAAATAGCGGCTTACTAAAGCTTAAACTTTCCACATCCATGACCAGATGGGTTGAGGCATTTTGCGGTGCTTTAGCATCAAACTGCATCGTGGATTGAACCTGATTGAACTTGGCTTTAACTACAGTAAGACCCATCGACTTGATCTCAAAACCGACATCACTTTTGGGAGTTAAGGTCCATGATCTTGCAAAAGACTGACTGGTCAAAGCTAAACAGATCGCCAAGCTAAGGAGCCCAGTTTTTATTGTTGTTTTCAATTTTAAATCCACCTTGTTTAATTTCTTATTGATCGGATTTAAGTACACGGCTTAATCTGAAACTAAATTTTCTTGTTTTTTGAGCGAACAGGTTTTCGTTATTTTTATACCAGTTTATTGAAGTTTTTGTAAAATCATTCATGACTAACGGACAAAATGCTTGTGCTGGTTTTTCTCTTATAAGTGGCCCTGCTAGGCTAACAGGAGACTGGTTTCATCTTATAAAATTTTGATTTTATAAATTTTTTATACAAACCAGATCCTTTATTTTAAGTTCAATTTATATTGGAAATATCCATGTGCTTGCAGCACTGAAAAGAGTTGTTTTCTACGCTGCCTATTCACGATCACTATCTAAAATGACACGCTTAGACAACTCTTAACCGATCTATCAGCTTTCGTAGCCTGAATCAAATACTGAGAATTAATGACACTGCGACGCCCCACATGGTACAGGCAATAATAGCATCCAGTATTTTCCATGCTTTTGGATGTTGGAACCAAGGTGTCAATATCTTTGCCCCATATCCCAAACTAAAGAAGAAAAACCAGGAAGCACAGACAGCACCTAAAGCAAACCACCATTTTCCTAAGGCGTATTGGGTTGAAATTGATCCAATCAATATGACTGTGTCTAAGTAAACATGCGGATTTAGCCAGGTAAAAGCTAGGCAGATCATTAGTACTTGTAGAAAATGCTCTGTTAGCTGATCACTTGGTGTTAAAACCTCTCTTGATTTAAATGCGCTGATCGCATGGTGCAAACCATAATAAAATAGGAAGCCTGCGCCAACATATTTAGAAAATATAACAATATCCGGATAATGTTCAATGACGCGTGCAAAACCCAGTACGCCAAGCAGAATTAAAATGGAATCAGACAAGGCACAAATCACACAGACCCAGAACACATGCTGCTGTTTTAAACCTTGTTTTAATACAAAAGCATTCTGTGCACCGATACTGACAATCAGGCTCATTCCCACAGCAAAACCACTCATCATATAACTGAACATCACATTCCCCTTTTTTTGAATAAATCAATTATTCAACAAAATGAGTGCGATTAATTAAAACTAAGTTAATATCAAGTTAACTAAATTATTTTTAGATAACAGATATGCTGAATGCGAAACAATGTGATGCTTTTTACGCAGTTGCAAAAACGGGAAGTTTCGATCTGGCTGCCGAACAGCTAAATATTACTGCCTCCGCAGTGACCCTTCGTGTTCAAAGTCTGGAAAAAAAATTGGGACAATTGCTTTTGGTCAGAGATCGGCCTTGCCGTGTGACCCAATCCGGGCAAACCTTATTACATTATTTACAGCATCAACGTTTGCTAGAACAGAATCTGATGCAGGATCTGGGTGGACAGCTGCAACATGAAGGTTTCTACTGCCTGAATATTGCCACCAATGCTGATTCACTCGCGACCTGGCTATTACCAACCTTACAAACCCAGCTGATCCAGCATAAAATTGTGCTGCATTTTCAGGTAGATGATCAATCACAGACTCATCATCTGTTAGAAGCAGGTCTCGTCAATGCCTGTTTGAGTACAGAGAGTAAGGCAATGAAAGGTTGCCGGGCTGAGTTGATCGGACAGATGCAGTATCGTCTGGTCGCCACCCCTGACTTTTCCCGAAACTGGTTTCATCAAGGGGTACATCGGGATGCGCTACGCCTTGCCCCTGCCATTATTTTTAATGAAAAAGACCAACTCCATACCCAATTTATTCAGCACGAATTTGGCCTGAACCTTGCTCAATATCCTCATTTCTTTATTCCATCGACCCATGCATTTTTTGATGCGATTGTCATGGGTCTAGGCTATGGCTGGCTGCCGGACTATCAAACTAGGAATTTGCTGGAGTCAGGTCGACTGCTTGAACTTTCAAGTGAGATGCGAATTGAAGTGCCCTTGTATTGGCATCACTGGAAAGAACAGTCTCCTGGTCTAGAAATCCTTGGGGAGTGTTTGAAACAGCATGCTCAAACTAACATGAATCAACCCATAATAACCTGATACTTTTAAACCAGATTGGTTTTATCATTCTGGGCAAATTTTTCACTGAGTTGCTGATAGGTCGTGGTTTTTTGGAAATTCTCTAGAAAATCAATCGTGCCTTGTGGAAATTTATCTCGTTGAATTTCGCCACGATAATAAGCTTCACGCATCGGCGTGGCAGATAAGGCACCTTCAAGGCTGTCAAGTTCGACCATTTCCCATTCTGGAAAAAACTTTAAATAATAAGAAGAATCATCTTTAAAGTGCCCAATCAGTCCGACTTTGGCATCCGGCTCAATGACCTGATTCACCAGCGATTTCACCAGTTTTTGCCATTTCTCATCATTATAAACATCAATGACTTCTACAAATTTGATCCGAGCTTGATCTTCAGGACTAAAATTTGACAGGATCATGGCTTCACGCTCCGAAGCCAAGAATGGATTCTTGATATTGCGTTCATTTTGCGCAGAGCCGAGAGCCAAAATCACATGTTGACTGTGTTGCAGGGCAATGTTAATCGTTTGCATGTGCGCCAGATGAAAAGGCTGAAAGCGGCCAATGAAAACCAGATAATCAAATGTATAGTTCATAAGGGATCAGTTTTTTATGACTCATGAGTTGTGCTGCCCCAATAAATATGCGACATAATCATTCCCATAAAATCAAATTAAGTTTTAAAGCAAGGATAGTACGATGACACTGAGCTGTATTCAACAACCTCATGAGCATTTGAATGCGAATTTAGAACATGGTGTACTCACTTTAGCCATCAATCGTCCGGAAGCGAAAAATGCGTTATATAGCGAACTTTATCTCTGGATTGCGAAAGCTTTAGATGAAGCAGATCAGGCGCCTGAAGTTCGTGTGGTCGTTTTACGTGGTCAGGATGCAGACTTTAGTGCGGGCAATGATATGCAGGATTTTATGAAATCTGCTGCGAAGAAAGGTCAGGCACCCGCCGCTGAAGGCCCACCGTTTGTTTTACTGAAATCTGCTGCAAAATTTTCCAAGCCATTGATTGCAGCCGTGCGTGGTGTTGCAATCGGCATTGGTGTGACGATCTTATTGCATTGTGATCTGGTCTATAGTGACAATACTGCTCTGTTCCAGATTCCATTTGTCAGTCTGGGTCTATCGCCTGAAGGCGCTTCAAGCAAGCTGTTGATTCAGCAGGCGGGTTATCATAAAGCCGCCGAATTATTGCTGACTGCGCAAAAATTCAATAGTGAAAAAGCACTCGACGCAGGTCTGGTGAATAGCATTGAAGAAGATGTTTACACCAAAGCAGCAGCACAAGCTGCCCAGCTCTCTGCCCTGCCATTGGCATCACTGGTGCAATCTAAAGCCTTGATGAAACACAATGTGAATGAAATTGTGGAATGGATTGACCATGAAGCAGAAATTTTCATGCAGCGTGTAGGCTCGCCAGAAATGCTGGAAGCGGTTCAAGCCTTTATGCAAAAACGTAAACCTGATTTCACACAATTCAACTAATTTTCAAACTTATGAGTTCAATGAGGTAGTTTAGACTGCCTCAATCTTTTATTTTTCCAAGAATCTGAAGTATGCCAAATCAAAACTCCCAAACCTCTTCTCAAACAACAGATAGTTCAAATCCAGAAAAGAAACGTTATTACGAACCTGCACCTCAAGATATAGATATAGATAATTTTCGTAAGGTGATTGAAAGTCGACGTTCAGTGCGTAAATTTACCAAAAAGCCAATTCCCGTTGAAGTTCTGGATGCCTGTCTGGATCTAGCGTTGTTGGCACCAAATTCGTCGAACTTGCAGCCTTGGACTTTTTATGTAGTACAAAGCCCAGGCAAAAAAAAGCGCCTAGTCAAAGCCTGTATGAGTCAACTGGCAGCCAAAACAGCTTCTGAGCTAATTGTCTGTATCGCACGTACAGACCGTATTGATGAAATGGCGAAGCGAAATGTAAATGAGTTTCCATTTCCTGAAGCACCGCCCGCGATTAAGAAATACTATAAATATATTCCCTACAACTATAAAACTGGTTATCTGAATGCTTTCGGTAACTTTAAGAAAGTGGCTTTTAAAGTTGCCCGTACACTGGACAAACAAATGCCAGTGTCTGCTTTCAGCCCGGCTGATGCGAAACTTTGGGCGACCAAAACGATGGCGCTCGCTTGTGAAAATCTGGTTTTAGCTTTACGTGCTTATGGTTTTGACAGCTGTATGATGGAAGGTTTTGATGAGCCGATGGTTCGTGAAATTCTGAAATTAAATGATGAACAGTATCCAGTCATGGTAATTGGTGCGGGTGAACGTGCTGAAGATGGAGTATTCTTCCCGCAATACCGTTTTGATCGTGAACTGTTTATTCAGAAGGTTTAAGTACGTTTATTGAATGAATATCACGGCCTCGACTGTTTTCTTAAATTAACTGATATACGCGTAGGCATTTTCGTTACTTTGACAGGCCAAAGTAACCAAAGCCATTGCCAGACAGAAGGTTCATCCTTGAACCTCTGTCTGGCAGGTGACATCCATGTCACCTCAATGTAAATTCACTACTATTTTGAAAAGAAATAATATTTGATACGCGGATGGCGAAAAGGAAGAAATCTATTTAGAGCAAATACAAGTCGATGTTAAATCATTTTTTAAGAATAGTTCGCTCTTAATTTCCGATAATCAATCCAGTTACAATGAAATCCGACCGGTACCCGAACTGGTAAATGAATCGTTGCAATGGGTCCTTCTGTAATATGCTGGGCATCCAGAATTACAACTTTCGAGGGGCTACAATCTAAAGCATGGATATAAGACATTAGCCAGCCATCATTTTCAGCCTGAGCATTTTCCCGTGCGACAAAGACTGCCTCACCAGTAACCCAGTTTTCTCCAAAGGAGTAACTTTCTGTGGTTCTGGTTCTTAAATTAAAACACATCACCGTATTGCTGCTGACATGGGAAGGATCGTCAAATTCACCAAAAGAAATACTATAGATATAACGATACTGTCGCCCAATAAATGCTTCATTAATCCGTGTAAATTCCTGCTTGATATTTGATAATAAGGTTCGTGTCACTTTTCCCGTTCCTTGTTCAAAAATAAAGCGCTCTAGTCGTATATCCTGATCTTCGATCGGTCCCTGAATCGAGCGGATCAATGCTTTGGAGTGCACTGGAATAGGGAATACGACTATGCAGAATTTCTGCACTGTATTGAATGGATTTACTAAGCGTATTTTTGAGCATTCTGCTCAGCGGTTTTGGCCACTGCATTGTTATTTTCCTTATTGTATTTTTTATCTGGAGTGCTAGGGCAAATTTTATAATAACAAAAGCAGTTTGACTGTTTTTCAAATGTAGACTGACGGCGCGCTAAGATGAACACGCCGCAGTGAATATAATATGAGTAATACTTTGAGTTTAGACTTCGATATCCAACAGCTGGATAAACTCAAAAGCTGGCTCTTCATAAGGATGGCTTTCTTTTAAGGCTTTAGCGACCTCGACTGCCTTTTCATCTGGCACCAGAATTTCTACCCGCCATTCCTCTACCTGTTCCAGTTTACCGACTTCACCAATATGAGGATCTGCACCTTCTTGCGGCTTAAACTGTCCTGTTCCTAAAACCTGCCAGGCGCAGTTCGTATACTCACCAATACCACCCGCTCCTGCTGCAAAGACTGCATTTTTGGTGTCTTCCAGATTTTCGTCCGGTACGTAATAAATCAGCTTTAACATATATTCTTTCCTGAAATTCAGATATTTATTGTATTTTTAAGGGCTTGGGTAATTATCTTCAATGCAGGATTTTGGGAATTCTTGTTAAATGTTGCATACAAGCCTAGTTTTGGCAGTGCCTGATCCGTCTGGATGATTTTCACATGATCATTCAAAAATCTCAGTAAATACTCAGGAGCAAAACTAAAACCCATCCCCATATTGGTCAGATTAATGTGTTGCAACACATTGGTGACCCACAGTAGCTGCTCATGTTCGAGTTGATCAATACCAAGCAGCTGATCCAGCTTTTCATAAAACACGGGTGAAGCATTCTGCTCACACATAATTATATTGTGATTTTTCAGTTCCTGTAATTTCAGGATTCGATCTGTAGGATGCAAATGCTGAGCAGCTAGCAAGTAAATCTGTTCGGTCAATAAATGAATATTGTCAAAATCTGGATGATCCAGATGAAAACGGGTAATACATAAATCCAGTTCAGCATTTTTTAGCCGCTGAATCTGCTCCATACAGGTCAGGCTATGCAAGTGAATTTTTAAGTCAGGCATGGTTTTTTTAAGCTACGCCAGAATCTGAGGCATCACCTTGATTTCTGCAATATTCAGAAAGCCAATATGAATCTGATTATTTTTCTGCTGTGCGACCTGGCGTGCTGCTGCCACTGCCAGCTTGGCATTTTCCAGTGCTTTTTCGGCATAGACCTGAAAAGCCCTCCCTTCATCGGTGAGTTTGACTTTTCTCGATGAACGATCAAACAGATTTACCCCGACTTCCTGTTTCAGATCCTTAATTTGCTGGCTTAATGACGGCTGAGCGGTAAACAGTTTTTCGGCAGCCTTGGTAAAACTTTGTTGCTGCGCCACAGTAATAAAATAGCGTAAATGTCGAAGTTCCATAGCCTGCCCGGTTTCTGATCAGGTCAGCATCTTAAGATTATGACCCACGTATTGCAAATAAGAATAGGTCGATAGTTTATATGAATATCGCTATATCAACAGATCCTGTTTTACTAGACTGCCTGATTATATAGATAGCTTGTTCTTCACCTATACACATGGAGTCTTGTATGACACAACACTATGACACTGATGTTCTGATCATTGGTACTGGTCCTGCAGGTTCAACATTAGGTTTGGCTTTGGCGAATTATGGTATCAAGGTACAACTGTTTACCCAGTTTAGCTGGCTGGCCAATAGTCCACGTGCCCATATTACCAATCAGCGTGCCATGGAAGTATTACGTGATTTAGGTATTGAAGAACAGGTTAAAGAGATTGCAACACCATGGGAACAGATGGGTGAAAGCCTGATTACCACCAGTCTGGTCGGCGAAGAAATCGCCCGTTTAAGTGCATGGGGTACCGGTGATAAACGTTATGGTGACTATATCCAAGGCAGTCCATGTCCATTAGTCGATCTGATTCAGCCAAAAATGGAAGCTTTACTGGTGAAAAATGCCGGTGAACGTGGTGCAATTTATAACTTCAATACTGAATACCTGTCACATGTGCAGGACGAAGATGGCGTGACTGCTACTTTCCTGAACCGCATTACCAATACTGAATTTAGCTTAAGAGCAAAATATCTGGTGGGTATGGATGGTGCTAAATCTCGTGTATTGGAACAGCTCGGCTTGCCACTGGAAGGCGTGATGGCACGTGCCGGTACCGTCTATGTGACCTTTAAAGCTGATCTTTCTCAATACGTTCAGCACCGTCCTGCGATTCTGCAATGGATCGTGAATCCTGAAGCCAGCTTTGGCGATCTCGGTATGGGATTGTTACGTGCCATTACGCCATGGAATGAATGGATCATGGGTTGGGGCTTTGACATTTCCAAAGGCGAACCACAAGTTACTGAAGAACAGGTCCGTGCCCGCCTAAATGCTTTTGTTGGTACTGAAGTCGAAGAAGTTGAAATCCAGAAATTATCGTACTGGTATGTGAACCAGACCTGGGCCACTGAATATTCTAAAGGTCGAGTGTTCTGTGGTGGTGATGCAGTACACCGTCATCCACCATCGAGTGGCCTAGGTTCAAATACCTGCATGCAGGATGCCTTTAATCTAGGCTGGAAACTGGCATACGCGGTAAAAGGCTGGGCTGCACCTTCCCTGCTGGATTCCTATACCACCGAGCGTGCACCGGTCGGCAAGCAGATTGTAGCGCGTGCGAACCAGTCACGTTTTGATTATAAATACCTGAAAGAAGTCTTTGGTTTTGATCAAGGGGTGACGACTCAGAAGCAAATGCTGGAACGTATCTTTGCGGAAGATGAGTAAGGTGCTGAAATCCGTCAAAAACTATTTGAAGCTTTGGAAATTAAAAACTTCGAATTTAATGCACAAGGTGTAGAACTGAACCAGCGATATAGCTCCAATACGGTGATTGCAGAATCCGAGCCTGAGATTTTTGAAAAAGATGAGCAGCTTTATTTACAGGCAACCACTCGCCCAGGCGCTAAAGTTCCGCATACTTGGCTGATCAATGCCAAAGGTCAAAAGCAGTCGACACTGGATATTACGGGTAAAGGTCGTTTTACCCTGCTCACAGGTTTATCCGGTAAAGGCTGGAAACAGGCGGCAGAAGCATTGGATTTGTCATATCTGGATGTGACTCAGATTGGTTCACGTGACTATCGTGATGTGTATGGAACCTGGAATGCCAAGTCTGAAATTCATGAATCTGGTGCAGTACTGGTTTGTCCGGATGGTTATGTGGCTTGGCGTTATCAGGACAGTACCAATAAAGCTTTTGATTATGAAAATACGTTAAAGGCGGTATTGAAGCAGGTTCAATTGGTTATTTAAATTATAAAGCCACCTTGAAGCAGGTTCAATTGGTTATTTAAATTATAAAGCCACCTTAATGGTGGCTTTCTTAAAGCTGATGATCAAGAACCCTGCAGCAAGTAACTGCCCACAACGAACAATATTTGTAGTCCTACAACAATACAAAACAACATCCAGCCTTTCTGACGCATTGCCGCCTTATCCATTATTCTAAGTGTTTTAGCCATGTCATCACCTCATCTTTGAGAATTGATACTGAACCGATCTATTCCATCTTTCTTTTATAGTGCAATAAAGTTGTGCATAAAACATACCATAGCACTTTATATACAATATAAAAGCAAAATCTAAACCAACTCAGCAGGAAGAAAAAAAATTAAAAAATCAGAATGCTTAAAAAGCAAAAATCCACCAAATTGGTGGTTGAATAATCCTATGTTAGTGAATTTATTTTAATTTTTCCATACAGTAAAATTAAGATACTATTTAAAAACAATATTTATAATAAAAAATTCATTCACCTTGTTTTAATTTCCAAGATGAGAATAAAAACACGGACATTGTACCAGCCAAATTCACTGCTAATTCTGCATGTCTTGGAGAAGGTTTAAAGTTTATTTTACCTTGCCCATGAGCATCACCCACTTTATTTCTCAATGATCCTAAACCTTCAATGATGGAACTACATCCTCCGAGAATTTGTTTGAAAGTCTGCTCCGTATGTTGAGATGGAGCAAGGTTTAATTCTTTACTCACCAATCTATACAGTTGATTTATATCTGGAGCATTGCCATAACCGACTTCGTATTCATCAAGAATATATTTGCAGGTCGATTCTAAAAGTGTTCGAGCTAATGTAATCGCACCTTCGGGATCTGTACTTCTTCGCTCTAATGCTTTCTGCCATATTTGATGTATATAATCCGAGCTTAATTCAGCAATCTTCAACTGTACTACCTGATCCAATGGAGGAACATCTAGACTTTCTAATACATTAAAGAATTCTTTAAATTCCGAATAAATATAATTTTCACGTTCAGCGTAAGATTCAAAATCCCACTTAATCCTAGCTTCAAATTCATCTAATGTGCGTGTGTCTTTAATAAAAAATGGAATATATTCATAAAAGTTTTTAAATGTCAGTAACTCTTGTCTAAGCTGCATAAATGCCTCTGAAGAACCTTTTTCATAAGTATTAGTAGCTCTAGCTATTAGCAATTCTTGTAAAAGTAAAACTTTTTCAATTAAATCGGACATTTGAGGACTCTTTATTCATTTTTTAATCTTTTTCAATTCTATATCTAATCACCTATAAATCTATAATTTGCTTATTAAAAAAGCCCCTTTCGGGGCTTTTTTAATTCTTGATTATATCAATTAGCCAATAAATTTACGTGCATTACGGAACATACGTAACCAAGCACCATCCTGATCCCAGTCTTCTGGTTTCCATGAATGCTGGATCGCGCGGAAGTTACGTTCAGGGTGCGGCATCATAATCGTTGCACGGCCATCCTGAGACGTTACACCGGTAATACCTTCTGGTGAACCGTTCGGGTTCAATGGATATTGTTCAGTTGCATTGCCATGGCTGTCGACATAACGTAGAACCACCTGATTCGATGCATTCAATGCAGCAAAGTTTTCCGCCGTTGCAACTGCACGACCTTCACCATGCGCCACAGCGATTGGCAGAATCGAACCTTGCATGTCTTGTAACAATACTGAATTCGATTTTTCTACACGAACGTTCACTGCGCGCGCTTCAAATACTTCAGACGTATTGCGATGGAAACGTGGCCAAGCATCCGCACCCGGAATTAACGGAGCCAATTGAGACAACATTTGACAGCCGTTACAGATACCCAGCGAGAAGGTTTCTTGACGGTTAAAGAATTTCTCAAACTGGTCACGTAATTTAGCATTGAACAATACGGATTTCGCCCAGCCGCCGCCAGCGCCCATCACGTCACCATACGAGAAGCCACCACACGTCACCAGACCTTCAAAATCATCCAGGCTGATACGACCTGCCAGCAAGTCACTCATATGTACGTCAACGGTATTAAAGCCCACTTTGTCAAATGCTGCAGCCATTTCGATATGACCATTGACACCCTGCTCACGTAGAATTGCCATATTTGGACGACGCAAGTTAATGAATGGTGCTTCAATCGCTTCATTCAAGTCGAATGTTGGTTGGGCGATAATACCTTTGTGCGCTTTATCGGTAATTAAAGCAAATTCCTGATCCGCAGTTTGTACGTTGTCACGCAGGCGCTGGATTTGATGAGAAACTTCAGTCCATGCCACTTGCAGATCAGCACGTTCAAGTACCAGACCATTTACAGACAATTGGTCAGAATTATTTACAGTACCCACCACTGCAATTGCATCTTTAAGCGTAGATGCTGCAACTTCAGCTTGTAGATCTTCCCAGTCTGCTTTGGCAATTTGCAGAACTACACCGATTTCTTCAGCGAACAATGAAGCAACAGATTGATCTTCAAGTGCGACACCAAGACGTGAAGCGAACATCATTTCTGCAACAGTTGCCAATAAACCACCATCACCGATGTCATGATACGCTTTGATTAAGCCACGGTTGTTCCAGTCTTGAACCAATGCGAAAAATGCTTTGAAGTCATCGAAACTGTCGACATCAGGCGTCACTGAACCGATTGCTTTATACACCTGCGCCAGAATCGAACCACCTAGACGGAACTGACCTTTAGACAGATCAATACGAACCAGTACAGATTCAAGATCTTTTAATTCAGGAGTCAATGTTTGACGTACATCAGTCACTGGTGCAAATGCAGTAATCACGCCTGACATTGGAGAAGTCACAGACTTGTCTTCACCTTCGTCATTCCAAGTGGTACGCATAGACAATGAGTCTTTACCGACTGGAATCGCGATACCCAGTGCAGGACACATTTCCATACCGATGGCTTTCACGCCTTCGAACAATGCCTGATCTTCGCCCGGTTGACCCGCAGCAGCCATCCAGTTTGCAGACAATTTGATGTCGCTGATTTTTTCAATCTTCGCAGACATGATGTTCGAGATCGATTCAGCCACCGATAAACGTGCAGAAGCAGCAGGATTCAACAACGCTACTGGAGGACGCTCACCCATTGCCATCGCTTCACCAGTGTAACCGACAAGACTTGTTGTAGTCACAGCAGCATCTGCGACAGGAACCTGCCAGCGACCTACCATCTGGTCACGCGCGACCATACCGGTAATCGAACGGTCACCAATACTGATCAGGAATGATTTAGAAGCCACTGTCGGGTTTTTCAGAACGCGATAAATCGCATCTTTTAAATCCGTAACTTTAGCCGCGTCAAAATCATCGCCTTTACGTTCAATCGTTTCATAGGAACGGCTCATACGCGGAGTACCGCCAAGCATCACCTGCATTGGCATATCCACCGGTTTGTTGCCGAACAATGGATCTTCAACGGTTAAGTGACGTGCTTCAGTCGCCTCACCCAGTACTGCAAACGGACAACGTTCACGCGCACAGATTGACTCAAATAATTCTAAAGAAGATGGACGAATCGCCAATACATAACGTTCTTGCGCTTCGTTTGACCAGATCTCCATTGGCGACATGCCAGGTTCTAAAGATGGAATCTTACGAAGATCCAGCACTGCACCTAACTCGTGATCATTCACCAGTTCAGGCATGGCATTTGATACACCACCCGCACCTACATCATGTACCGATACGATTGGGTTATGGTCTTCCATGCGCCAGCAAGTATCGATCACCTCTTGGCAACGGCGTTCCATTTCCGGGTTTTCACGTTGTACCGAAGCAAAATCAAGGTTCTCGCCCAATTTACCGCTATCTACAGAAGATGCAGCACCACCACCAAGACCGATCAGCATGGCTGGACCACCGAGTACGATCAGCAAATCGCCCGGTAAGATCGGATCTTTTTCAACGTGATCTGGACGGATATTTCCGTAACCACCAGCGATCATGATTGGCTTATGGAAACCTTTAACATCGCCATTCACGTTTTGTTCAAAGGTACGGAAGTAACCGTTTAAAGCTGGACGACCAAATTCGTTGTTAAACGCAGCACCACCAAGCGGGCCTTCAATCATGATTTGTAACGGCGATGCCATACGCGATGGTTTGCCGTAGTTTTCTTCCCAAGGCTGTTCAAAGCCCGGAATATTCAGGTTAGATACCGTGAAGCCGGTTAAACCTGCTTTAGGCTTACCACCACGACCGGTCGCACCCTCGTCACGGATTTCACCGCCTGAACCTGTCGCTGCACCGGCAAATGGTGCAATTGCTGTTGGGTGGTTGTGGGTTTCCACTTTCATCAGGATGTGAGCAGCTTGGCTCTTGTATTTATAAACCTGATGGCCGTTGTCTTCTTGGGTTGGATAAAAACGCTGGGTATCCGAACCAACAATCACTGAAGCGTTGTCTTTATAAGCCGACAATACATCTGTCGGTGATTCTTTATAGGTGTTCTTGATCATCTGGAACAACGACAATGGCTGAACTTCACCATCAATCGTCCATTCCGAACCAAAAATTTTATGACGGCAATGCTCAGAGTTGGCTTGCGCAAACATCATCAGTTCGATGTCATTCGGATTACGACCTAGCTTGATGAAAGCCTCAGTCAGGTAATCAATTTCGTCCATTGATAATGCAAAACCAAATTCATTATTGGCTTTTACCAGTGCTTCTTTACCTTCACCCAGAATATCAATCGAGTTCAGTGGTTTTGGCGCAGTTTCCACAAATAATACCGCAGCATCTTCAATCGCATTGAATACGCTTTCGGTCATACGGTCGTGAAGTACTTGCAATGCTTCTTTAGAAAGCTCTTTTACGCCCTTCAAAGTAAATAAAACGCCGCGTTCAAGTCGATGAACCGGCGTATTACAGTTTTTGAAAATGTCCGTCGCTTTAGAGGACCAAGGAGAGATGGTTCCGACGCGCGGTGTGACTAAAATCTGGATTTCATCACTTGCAGCCTGGTGCAATTCAAAAGATTGACCATCGTTGAGAAGCTGTAAAGCTGATTGCTGTTGTTGCTCGCTGAGCGCTTGGTCAAAGAGGTAGACCCATTGACTTTCAATTGATTGAACAGAACTAATTGACGTCAAACGCGATAATAGTTGAGTTTTCTTAAAAGAAGAATGTGCGGGTGCACCGGCAACGATAAACATGCTGATTTTGGCTCCACGGGATGGTCTGAACAACCATGCCACAATGTGACTTGAGAGAGCGCATATTCTACTGTGAAATAAGGAAATCGGCTAGATGCCAAATCAGAAAACTACGTCTGAAATATCCTGGACTTTTAAAATATTTCGTTTATTTTCAGTCAGGAAAATTGAATGTAGTCGCACAGGTTAACACATTTTTTTCAAGAAAAATCAAAACCGCTTCAGAATAATTTTCTGCATAAAAATTGTATTATTTTTCAACAACAATCGGGACAAAATCAAATTCAGGTTTTATTGTCATGACCTGCCAAAACTCCTATTTAGGCCAAAATGAAATACTTGATTACAAGATTTAATGAAGTCGTATTTTTTGCAGACTGTTTTTGATTCTTTTGATTGACTCTTAACTTGGACTTCTAAGATTAGAAAACTGGTTAAAGGTCTTCTGCCGTTTTCTGTACTACAAGGAACAGTTCTCCGCTGATCTCCGCCATTACAGTAACAGAGGCAAATTACTCCCCTCTATGAAAGAATAATTAATACTGAGTGGTATTTTAATCTGACATCATCTGCGGGGGAAAAACCGGACATCCATTCTCACCTTCTAAAAGAATAAAAATAAAGTTTCTTATTTGGGCCTTTTATTTTTTTATATTTGATGTTTATCTTCTTACATCATAATTAAGCGAAATTTACTCATCTAAAAGACCAAAAAATATATCGACAAAATCCCCCACCATATCCAATATTTTGAAATTTCATCATTTATTCATGAGCTCTATTATGCGTAAAAAACACAATATAAATAGCAAAATACCACTTATATTTATGAGGAAATTTACCAGGAATTATGAGGCTTATATAAAAAAATAATGAAGAAATGATTAATAATAAAATTTTGTTACCTTTTTTATTTAATCCGTATTCTCAGGTTTTATTTAACTCGAAAATTTTAAAATAAATATTTGTAATTGCTGAAAAAATATAGAAAATTTTCTTTTTTATTCAACTAACAGAATAACAGACCCACACGTCTATATCAGCTAAGAATCTTACCAAATAGACACTTCATCAGTAAATTTGATGATTTTATGTTAAGCTCTAGCCGAATTGCTGAGGAATTGTCCAAATTCTGGGCCTGGCAATGGTTTTTCCTTTCTGCTGTAGAGATGAATATAAATTCTATATTCGGACACTAATTTTTTGATGTTCTATAGCTTCACTGCTCTGTCTATTTTAGAGCCTTAATCTGTCACCAATGATTTAATTTTCAAAAACAAAAGGTGACCCGCTTAAGGAGTATGTATGTTTCAATTCACTAGTACAGCAACTGTACTATTGATGGTGCTTTTCTATGGCATCACCTTTCTACTATCGTTACGTATTAAACAGAAAAATGAGAATGTTGATGGCTACATGGTCTCGAATGGCTCCATCGGATTTGGAATGTCTGCGGCCAGTATGACCGCCACCTGGATCTGGGCCGCATCATTTTATGCAGCAGCTTCATCCGGATATACATACGGCGTTTCCGGTGCCCTCCACTATGGTTTATGGGGTG
This sequence comes from Acinetobacter sp. WY4, assembly GCF_018438165.1. Classification (GTDB taxonomy): domain Bacteria; phylum Pseudomonadota; class Gammaproteobacteria; order Pseudomonadales; family Moraxellaceae; genus Acinetobacter. The sequence continues at coordinate 1,021,795 of NZ_CP053947.1, forward strand.
CGCTGATGATTTTATTTATCTATCCCTTTGGTAAGCGCTTTCGTGAACTGGCGCCTAATGCCCACACCCTGGCAGAAATTATGCATGCCCGGCATGGCAACCAAAGCCAGATGATTCTGGCAGGTTCCAATATTGTGGGTAGCGTCATCAGCCTGATGGTGAACTTTACCGCCGCTGGGGCACTGGTTGAGATTTTATCTCCTTTAAGCTTTATCCATGGCGTGCTGATTACCGGTATCGGTGTACTGTCCTATACCCTTTGGTCGGGGTTCCGTTCTTCGGTGTTTACCGATTTTGGTCAACTGGTGGCGATGATTGTCGCGGCTGTGATCATTATTCCAACCTTGTTCTTTACCTTAGGCGGACCTTCCCTGTTTCAAAGCGGGATTCATCACCTGCAGCCGGAACAGCTGGATTTTTTCTCTAAAACAGCCTTTCTGGAACAAGGTGCACCATTTTTTGTTGCCGTATTGGCCTACGCGATTGGTAATCAGACCATTGCCCAGCGCCTGTTTGCAGTCCGTGAAGACCTGATCAAACCGAGTTTTATCACTGCAACCATTGGTTATGCTGCAATTGTTATTGGTCTAGGCATGCTGGGGTTATTGGCACTATTTGCAGGTATTCAGCCCATTGATGGCAACCTGAATAACCTGATTCCGCAAATGGCAGCGACTTATCTTTCTCCATTTATGGTCGCGCTGTTATTCATCATGGTGACTGGAGCATTGTCTTCTACCGCTGACTCGGATCTGTCTGCCCTGTCTGCGATTGTCATGACGGACATTTATGGCAAACAGATTGCGAAAAACCGTCCTGATCCAAAGAAAATGCTGTTTATTGGCCGTATGACCATGATCGTTGCCACCATGCTGGGGATTGTGATTGCCACCTTGAAGTTTGACATTTTGTCGATGCTGATTTTTGTGGGTGCGCTTTGGGGCTCTATTGTATTCCCGGTGATTGTCAGCCTGTATTGGGACAAGGTGAATGCCCGGGCCTTTAACTGGTCAGTGGGCCTCGCATTTTTCAGCTTTCTGATAGTACGTTTTGAATGGCTTCCGATTCAGGGATTGATCGCACTTGGCTTTGAACTCGTTGCGACCCTGGGGATTGGTGTGGTGCTGGGTTTGATGACCTTTGGTTTCTTTGGCAAGAAAGTGGGTCTGGTCGTTGGCATATTGGCCAGTATTGGCTTCATGCCATGGACCATCGGCTTCTTGCGTGAATACGGCACCTTGTTAAGCTCACTGACAGCGTATGGCAGTAGTGCGCTGGTATGTACTGTGTTGACGCTATTCTACAGCAAAGAAAAATTTGATTTTAAGCAAATCAACAAGATGGTGATTGAATTTCACCAGCTATCTGAGAAAAGTAAATAAGGAGATTTCAGATGACAAGTCAATTATTGACCCTATATGTACTTTTTTGGCCATTGGTGGCAAGCCTGGTCTTGTTCACGATTTGCCTGAATGTCTATAAAGACACACAACAGGCCAAGAAAAATGGTGAAGAGCTAATTTGATTCTTCATCCTAAACAAAAAGCAGGCCATTGAGCCTGCTTTTTATTGTTCATTTGATGATTTCGATTTTTAATTCTCAGTCTTTTCCAGCTGACTAAAATAACAATAGGCAGCATGACAATTCATGTCGCACTGCCCTAGTGCAGGAGCTAGTTTTTTGGCATGATGCAAATAGTGGATCACTGAATAATGATAAATGACTCAAATGCGTTGGTTAGAACTGCTTTCGACAGTTCGGATTGGTAGTAAAAAGCAGAGCACTGAACTGGCACGTAGCCCGTTTCATAAAGATTATGACCGTATTATTTTTTCCCAAAGCTTCCGGCAGTTAAACCGCAAAACCCAGGTCCATCCACTGACCCAGCATGATGGCATTCATACCCGCTTAACCCATTCGCTAGAAGTCTCCTGTATTGGCCGTTCACTGGGTATGCTGGCTGCCGAGAAAATCAAAGATAATTTACCTGCCTGGATTTCTCCGGCCGATGTCGGTGCCATCATTCAGGCTGCTTGTCTAGCGCATGATATTGGTAACCCGCCTTTTGGTCATGCTGGTGAATACGCCATTCGGGAATGGTTTGACGATGCTTCTCATACCGACTTTTTAAAAGATTTGAGTCCTGAACAGGAAGCCGATGTACGCCAGTTTGAAGGCAATGCCCAAGGCCTGCGCCTGCTGACCAAGATCGATTATCATCCTTATGATGGCGGCATGCGTCTGACCTATGCCACACTCGGCGCCTATCTTAAATACCCATGGCTCTCTGAGGCCATTGACCCGACCGGCAACACCCCGGCCAGCCGACGTCCTAAATTTGGTTGTTACCAGTCTGAAAAAGAGATTTTGCAGGAAATTGCTGAACAGCTAGGATTAATCCAGCTTGGTGAATATCATTATTGTCGTCATCCGCTGACCTATCTCTTAGAAGCTGCGGATGATATCTGCTATGCCCTGATTGATCTGGAAGATGGTATTAGCCTGAATATGCTCAGTTATGCCGAAGTCGAGCCAGTCTTTCTGAACTTGCTGGGAGAATATGGCACACCTGAAGAAATCAATCTGCCTAATACCACCTGGCAACAAAAAATTGCCGCCTTACGTGGCCGGGTCATGAAACGTCTGGTAGATGAAGTCACCACAGCCTTTGCCCGACATCAGCAGGAAATTCTGATGGGCCAACTACAAGGTTCATTGCTGGGTTATTGTAGTGCCGACATTGAGATTGGCATTAACCGGGCCAAAGAACTGGCGCGAGACAAGATCTTCGAACACCCGCAAAAAGCCGGTCTGGAAATTATTGCGCATCAAAGTTTACAAACGATTCTGGATGCCTTTATTCCACTGACCACACCGCACAAAACCTTAAGCTTTAAGGAACAGCGTTTAATGGCTATTTTAAAACGTTCGGGTGCGCAGTTTAGCGCTGATCATTATGACAATATTATGCAGGTACTGGATATTGTCTCCAAGTTCTCCGATCATCAGGCTTATAATCTGGCGCAGGAACTGCATGGCAATAAAGCCGGATTGCTCTGATGCGAGCGAGCACCTGATGACAATCTCAGCAAAATCACTGCTTTTGAATGATAGAGTTTTGCCTTTATCGAAAATGCTGACTACTATGCCTGTATTAAATTTGAGTATGTATAAAAAATGATTGGATGCCTGATTGGGGAAGTGCTGGCGCTGGAAGCACCGACTGTTTTATTAAATGTGAACGGCGTAGGTTATGAGATTGACACCCCTTTAACCACTTTCTGTCAGTTGCAAAAAGGCCAGAAAATTACCTTGTGGACGCATTTGGCTGTGCGTGAAGATGCCCAGTTACTTTATGGCTTTATCAATGCGCAGGAAAAAACCATTTTCCGCACCTTATTAAAGGTGAACGGCGTTGGTCCGAAAATGGCGCTTGGTATCCTTTCAACTTTAAGTGTGGAAATGCTGATCCATACTGTTGAACATGAAGATATCAACACTCTGGTAAAAGTTCCGGGGGTGGGTAAAAAGACTGCAGAACGCTTGATGATTGAATTGCGTGACCGCTTTAAAGCCATGGCTTCAGGTGCTGCACCAAGCAATTCAACTGCACCACAAATTCAGTTTATGGGCAATTCAGCCGTGGCTGAAGCGGAAGCTGCATTACAGTCCTTGGGCTATAAACCTGCTGAAGCACAAAAACTGGTGAATGCTGCCAAAGGTGAATTTACTGAAGCCAGTGATATTATCCGGGCTGCATTAAAGTCGATGAATAAATAGAGATGATATCCAAGTTACAGGATAAAGTCTGATACGTGTAAAAGTCATTCGCAACTGTTTGAGGCAGGAGACATTTATAGTTAAATGTTTCTGCGATATATTCGATAAGAATCAATATTCGACGAGTTTTGCGAATGACAGTGGTTTTGCTTACTTTTGCCGAAACAAAAGTAAGGCGAACCGCAGGTTAATACTCAGATATAAATCTGATTGGAAAGACTCTGCAAAAATTCAATTCCTCGCCTAGGCGAAAATCTTAGGATTCAGATCCATATTTGAGGCCGTGTCAAAATTACCAGCTCAAAGGATCACTAAAACATTGGTATATAAACGTTATGCAAGACCGTCTCATCAGTGGTTCTGAAAAACCCGAAGATCATTTCGATCGCGCCATCCGCCCGACTTCCCTCGATGACTACATCGGTCAGCCGGTGGTTCGTGAGCAGATGGAAATTTTCATTGGTGCAGCCCGTGGCCGTGAAGAAGCTCTTGATCACACATTGATCTTTGGCCCGCCAGGTCTGGGTAAAACGACATTGGCCAATATTATTGCCCGAGAAATGGGTGGCAATCTCAAGTCAACTTCTGGCCCGGTACTGGAACGTGCCGGTGACTTAGCCGCGATGCTAACGAATCTGGAAGAAGGCGATGTGCTGTTTATTGACGAGATTCACCGTCTTTCACCCGTGATTGAAGAAATTCTGTATCCGGCGATGGAAGATTATCAGCTCGATATCATGATTGGTGAAGGCCCTGCTGCTCGCTCGATTAAACTGGATTTACCGCCATTTACCTTGGTAGCTGCAACTACACGTGCCGGTCTACTCACCTCTCCGCTGCGTGACCGCTTCGGAATCGTGCAACGTTTAGAGTTTTATTCGGTTGAAGATTTAACCCACATTGTCAAACGTTCAGCCAACTTGATGGATGTGCCTATGACCGGAGATGGCGCAAAAGAAATTGCCCGTCGTTCACGAGGCACACCACGTATTGCCAACCGTTTATTACGCCGTGTGCGTGATTATGCTCAGGTCAAAGGTACCGGTGAAATCAACCAGGATATGGCCCAACGTGCTTTGGATATGCTCAAAGTCGATAAAGATGGTTTAGACACACTCGACCGTCGTTATTTATCTATGCTTCTTGAGCGTTTTGATGGTGGTCCTGCCGGTGTTGAAGCCTTGGCTGCTGCCATGGCGGAAGATTCTGGTACGTTGGAGGATGTAATTGAACCTTACTTGATTCAGCAAGGTTATGTGATGCGTACTGCGCGTGGTCGTATTGCCACCAATATGGCCTATTTGCAGTTTGGTATGACTCCACCTGAGCCAAAAGATAAATGATTAAAAACAGCTTAGGCTGCTTTTAATAGTATTCAATTACCTTTATTTCGCACCATTTTGCTCGTGATCTTTAATGAAATTATCTCGTTTTGTTGTAATCAGCTTTTTGATGACAGCTTCAAACCTTTATGCGGCTCAGAGCTGGTCATGCAGCAATACACTGACTGAAATTTCCTGCACAGAACATCAGTGTGATATTAAAACTGAAAGTTTCACCCCTTTCCAGATTAACATTGCGCAGGACAATAAAATCAGCATCTGCGCCTATTCAGGCTGTTGGTCGGGACAAACCAATTCCACAAAACATCTGCATTTTACTAGCTATTCTACCCAGACATTAACTTGGAATGAGCACACATCAAAAGCTGAAGCATTTTTGCTAGGCATCGATACCCGAAATCATACGGGATTTTTATTGGGAGAAGGTTTTAGCCTACCATTAAACTGCACACCAGAATAAAATGGCTCTGATTAGAAACTGCTTTATGTTGAGCATCTAGAGTGATTTTCCTCATCAGTTCGACATTTATAAATTAGAAACAACACGTACTTCCTCCACCAGCATCAACTCACATGCACCATTGCCAGTATCCTCACGACTTAAAGAACTACGCCAGGTCCATCCATCTGAAGACTTCACTTCCACCAACTGCCCTTTTAAATAAATCAAATCATCTTGATCGATTTGAGCGAGTTGTTGAGCAATCGCTTTGCTTGCAGGAATCAAATGAGTATTAGCACTCTGAATTTCAATTTCACGTACCGGAATAGGAGGCGCATTTTCATAACGCCAATAATACCAGCGGTTACTTTGCCGGATCGACAACTGCTTATAAACAGCCGGATTGGTCATGCTTCCCCAGCCCAGGGCAAAATCGACAGGACTAAGTTCCGCTTCTCGCCCAAAACTATAATCTTCTCGTGATAAAACCCGAAACTCTCCCGCATAAGGTTCTAAATTTGTCATGGTATAACCCTGAAACTGATGAATGCCATCTGTGACTTGATAATCAGTAGCATCTGAAATACCTTTATCCGGTTTTAGCCAATAGAACCACAGTGTAAAACCCATGACGAAAATAATAAGATATTTCAAAAAACGGTTCATTTTAAACTCGAATATTTATCCATAATATAAAGCGTTATCCCCTAGGTGAATCAAATGAAATCACTAAGTATAAATCCGAAAAGCAAGTACCATATACAAATTTTATAAACTCAATTTCACATGAAATACATATTCTTACAATGTAAAAGAACAAACAAAGCTCTTTGAGAACAGCTATTAACACCCAAAATACCTTTAAGGTATCGAAAAATACTTAGAGGGTTTTGGTCGAATTAGATCAGTATGCCATCCTAAAGAATCACTTTAACCATTTCAAATTCTTAAGGTTCTCCCGAAGTATGAATATGTATAAGCAGATATCCCTTTGTCTTCCTCTTCTTTTCTGTAGCCAGTTCAGCCTGGCCGACTGGATTGATGATTCTGTACAAGCTGCTGAAGCACACACCATCAAATTACGCCAGCATATCCACCAGCATCCTGAACTGGGCAACATGGAATTCAAAACCTCGGAGCTGGTCCAGAAAGAATTAAAATCCTACGGCATTGAAGTACGTAAAGGCTATGCCAAAACCGGTGTAATCGGTGTATTAAAAGGTGCAAAACCCGGCCCTGTGATGGCATTACGCGCAGATATGGATGCATTGCCAATCAAGGAAACAGCACCGGTGCCTTTTGCCAGCAAACAAAAAGCCATTTATCAAGGCAAAGAATCTTATGTGATGCATGCCTGTGGCCATGATGCACATACCGCCATGTTATTGGGTGCAGCCAAAGTTCTGGCCGCCAATAAAGATAAAATTGCGGGTACAGTGGTGTTTGTATTCCAGCCGGCCGAAGAAGGCGGTGCAGATATTGATAACTTCACTCATGGCGATCAGATTGGCTCACGTAAAATGATTGCCGACGGTGCCTTAAAAAATCCAAAACCTGAAGTGATTTTCGGGATGCATGTCATGGCAGGCATGCCAAGCGGCAATATCTTCTACAAAGATGGTGCGATTTTGAATAGTGCCGATCATCTACGTATTCAGGTCAATGGCAGTCAGGTACATGGCTCCATGCCTTGGGCAGGTAAAGACCCGATTTATGCTTCTGCCCAGATGGTGACCAATTTACAAAGTCTGATCAGCCGTAAAGCCGACCTGACCAAAGGAATGGGTGTGGTGAGTATTGGGAGTATTCAGGGCGGCACCACCGGTAACGTCATTCCAGATCAGGTCAATATGGTCGGCACTATCCGTTCCAATAGTGAAGATGTACGTCAGGGTATTTTAAAAGACTTGCCGAAAATGCTGGAACACAATGCCGCAGCCAATGACGTCAAGGTGAAAGTCGAAATTGCACCTTATGCACCAGTGACCACCAATGATAAAACCTTGACTGAATTGATGCGCCCGACATTAGCGAGCGTGCATGGTGAAGATAAATTGCATGTTTTAGACAACAATGCCAGCGCCAGTGAAGACTTTGCTTACTATGGCCAGCTCATGCCATCGCTCTTCGTGTTTGTTGGTGCCACACCAGCAGATCAGGATCCGGCAAAAGCCGCACCGAACCACAACCCGAATTTCATTGTCGATGATGCGACCTTGAAAACCGGGGTCGAAAGCCATGTCCGTTTTATTCTGGACTATCCAAAAGTGGCCGAGCAGGTTCAGGCCAACTGGAAACAGAAAAATAAAGGCTAATCTTCTATTACTAAAATGCGCGGCTCAATAGACTCGCGCATTTTAGTATCTGCTGCTGTTTTATAAATGAGCTGTTAAGCGCTCAGTACTTCATCTTAGTGACTTCTCTCCAGATTTGACACCTTGTGCCATTGGTCTCAAGACTCACAATGCTAAACTTTGAACCGCTAAATTGCTTGACTGTTGGCAGGAATCCGGCAAACTCTAATCCCTTTCCTGCATCTAAAAACAAGCAAAAATTTCGAAAATCTGCATGGAACAAAACTATGGCGAATCACTTTGAATTCAATATCCGCGTTTATATTGAAGATACTGATGCGGGTGGCATTGTCTATCACGCTAATCATATTCGCTATATGGAACGTACCCGTACCGAATGGTTACGTGCCGCTGGAGTGAGCCATTACTGGCATCAGACAGACTACAATTTTGTGGTGCATAAAATTAATGTCAAATATATGCGTCCGATCCTGATGGATGATTTAATTACTGTTACGGCACGTGTCATTTCATGTAAAGCTTCATCATTTGTATTGCAACAAAATATTTATCGTGGTGAAATCATGCTTGCATCAGGTGAGGTTGAGTTGGCATGTATCAGTGCAGAGATGCGACCACGTCGACTCCCGGATGAAATCCGCGAACTAATTCAAAAAGAATTGGAACAAGACTAAAAAAATTTATTGGCACACGTAACAACTATGGCGACTCAGTTAGAATCATCTCTTCAAGTTTCAGATCTTATTTTACAAGCAAGCCCTGTCGTACAATTGGTGATGCTTTCTCTCCTGTTAGCCTCAATATATAGCTGGTATCTGATTGCCAGGCTCTATATGAGTTATAAAAAAGCCCAGGCCGATGATGAACATTTCCAGAAAATCTTCTGGTCTGGTGCTGAGCTGAATACCCTGTATAACAATGCGCAACTCAACTCCAAACGTACCGGCCTTGAAGACATTTTCTATCAGGGTCTGGGCGAGTTCCTGAAACTGAAAAAACGCCATGCGCCGACTGCCCAGTCGATTGAAGGAACTGAACGTATTCTGCGTGTCGGTTTAAGCCGTGACCAAGGTCATCTGGAACAAGGTCTGGGTGCATTAGCAAGTATCGGCTCGGTTGCGCCTTATGTCGGTCTGTTCGGTACAGTCTGGGGCATCATGAACGCCTTCATTGGCCTGGCAGATGTTGATCAGGTGACTTTGGCGACAGTCGCACCCGGTATTGCCGAAGCACTAATTGCAACAGCGATCGGTCTGTTTGCAGCCATTCCAGCGGTATTGGCCTTTAACCACTTCACGGCCAAAGGTGAAACGGTCTACTCTGACCGTGCGCTATTTGCCGAAGAAATGGTGGCGCTATTGCAACGTCAGTCTGTGGGCGTAACTCAGGACAAAGACTAATGGCGATTCAAGGTTCAGGACGCTTTCAGCGTATTAAAAAGCCACTAAAAAGTGACATGAATGTGGTGCCGTATATCGATGTCATGCTGGTACTTCTGGTGATCTTTATGGTCACCGCTCCGATGATTACCAGCGGTATCAAGGTTGACTTGCCTCAGGCCAACGGATTGCCGATCGAATCCAAGGACGCTCCGACCATCGTCACACTCAAAGAAGATGGTTCATATTATTTAGAATATAAAAATCAGGCGACTGGCCCAGTCACACTGGAAGAATTAACGCGTACGCTGGTTGATGCCCAAACCCAGGCACAAAATGAAAACAAGGTGCTCAATGTCGTGATCAATGGCCATAATACCCGTCCATATGGCGATGTCATGGCCTTGATGTCCAGCCTGCAGGATGCTGGCCTTTCTCAAGTCGGTTTACTGACCAAACCCCTAGAATAAAGTATGAAAAATTATCAGAAACCGCCCTTTCAAAAAAAAGCAATTGCGATTGGATTTACGCTCGGCATCCATGCAGTGGCTTTGGTGGGCTTACTTTATCTGGGCATGAGTAAACCCCCTGAACCGCCAAAACAGATCAAAACCGTTCTGATCAAGCCAGAAGACCTTAAACCGGTGACTCGCGAAGAAACCGAATTTGAGGAAACTGCACATGAAAACGTCGCAGAAGAAATTACCCAAACTGCTGAACCCAGTATAGAACCGGCTCCTGTCATTCCAACTGCTGCCCCTGCTGTACCTGTGACTCCACCTGCGCCAAAAGTCGATACACAAAAAGCGCAGCAGGAGCTAAAAGCGGCAGAGGCAGCACAAGCCAAGGCTGCGCAGCAAGCAGCGGAAGCAGCAAAACGTGCCCAAGCCGCTGAACAGGCCAAACAGGCAGCAGCCAAAGCTAAAGCCGATGCAGCGCAAAAATCCAAGGCGGAAGCCGAAGCTGCACGCCAAGCTGAACTGAATGCACAACGCAAAGCCGATGCTGCTCAAAAAGCCAAACTGGAAGCACAGAAAAAAGCTGACTTAGCTGCCAAGCAAAAAGCGGATGCTGCAACAAAAGCCAAAGCAGAGGCTGATGCCAAACGTAAGGCTGAAGCTGCTGCTAAAGCAAAGGCAGATGCGGCAGCAAAAGCCAATAATGATGCAGCGGCGAAACGTAAAGCAGATGCGGATGCGAAAGCTAAAGCCGATGCAGCGGCTAAAGCCAAAGCAGACGCGGCAGCTAAGGCTAAAAATGATGCAGCGGCAAAACGCAAAGCGGACACTGATGCGAAAGCCAAAGCGGATGCGGCTGCTAAAGCAAAAGCCGACGCTGATGCCAAACGCAAGGCAGATGCCGACGCTAAGGCAAAAGCGGATGCAGACGCCAAGCGCAAAGCAGATGCCGAAGCAAAAGCCAGAGCTGATGCAGAGGCCAAAGCTTCAGCCGCTAAACAGGCTGCTGAAGAAGCTGCACAGAAAAAAGCGGAATCAAAACGGATTGCATCCACTGCGAAGCGCGATTTTGAAAACAAAATCAAACGCGCCTGGGATACACCAGTCGGATCATCAGGCCAGCGTGCCACTGCACGTGTAACCCTGAATGATAATGGCGGTGTGGTCTCGGTCATTGTGAATTCAAGTGATTCAGACATGAAAGCCAGTGTAGAAGCTGCAGTCCGTGCTGCAGCACCTTATCCAATGCCATCCGATCCAGATGCACGCCGTGAAGCACGAAGTTTTACCTCAACCTTTACTGCGCAATAAAAAACGGAGCCATCACATAAATAATGTTGTGATGGCTTTTATTTTTTAAGCTAAACTTCACTTTAAATTGATTAAATAATATTCACTTTTCACAGTGTCATAACAGTTTGGTCATAAATTCATGGTTTTATTCTATTAAATCCATGCGATGATGTAGCCCAAGCACCTATACAATAAATCCGTTGATTTGAGTAAATAACGAATGATGGAAAAGACTCGCAAACATCTACTCTGCCTCGCAATCATTAGCACTTTAAGCCCTGTATTGGCAACCCAGTCCTATGCCCAATTGCATCTGGAAATTACCAAGGCACCTGAGGCAGCACCTAAAATTGCCGTTGTACCTTTCAGCCAGGATCAGAGCATTTATCCTATTGTGGAAAATGACCTGAATCGTTCTGGCCGCTTTACCAGTGCTTCAAAAAACCTGCCTGCAACAGCGACATTGAATAATCCGAATGCAGAAGCTTGGGCATCGGCTGGTGTTCCCTATGTGGTCACCGGTTCATCCAAGGCCACAGCCGACGGTTCTTTTGAAATCCAGTATCAGCTCTATGATGTCGAAAAAAAACAATATCTATTAAATGAATTGCTGACTGTTCCAGCCTCACGCACCCGTCAGGCAGCGCATATGATCAGTGATGCCATCTATCAGGCATTGACCGGCATTCCAGGTGACTTTAGCGGACGTATTGCCTATGTGCTGCGTAATCCTGCTACGCCGGAACAGCGCTATACCTTGCAGATTGCCGATACCGATGGTGAACAGCCAAAGACCATTTTGACCTCACGTGATCCAATCCTTTCTCCAGCATGGACACCAGATGCCAAAAAAATCGCTTATGTGTCCTTTGAAACCAAACGCCCGGCGATTTATGTACAGGATCTGGCGACCGGACAACGTGAAAAACTGGCCAGCTTCCGCGGCTTGAATGGTGCGCCGAGCTTCTCTCCAGATGGCAAGAGCATGCTGTTTACTGCTTCTATGCACGGCAATCCGGAAATCTACCAGATGAATCTGGAAACGCGTCAGCTACAACGTATGACCAATGACAGTGCCATTGATACTGAAGCACGTTATTCACCAGATGGAAAATCTTTTATTTTCACTTCTGACCGTGGCGGTTCTCCACAAATTTACCGCCATGATCTTGAATCAAGTAGCAATAAACGCCTGACCTTCCGTGGTGCATTCAACGCGCGCGGCACGCTGAGCGCAGATGGTAAAAAACTTGCATTAGTTCATCGTCCAAGCGGCAGTAACTATCGAGTTGCGGTTCAGGACATGACCTCCGGTGTGAACAATATTCTGACGCCAACGACGCTGGACGAATCGCCGAGCTTCTCACCAAATGGCCAGATGGTGGTCTATGCCACCCGTGAAGGTGCACGCGGACTCTTGTCGATCATGTCGCTGGATGGCCGCTTCCGTATGAATTTACCAAGTGAAACGGGTGAAGTCCGTGAACCGGCTTGGGCGCCAAAATAAGATTTTTATATTGATAAACCCTTTACCCCATAATCAAACTTCATGGAGATGAAGATGAACAAAGTAAAATTATTTGCCTTGCCACTTTTAGCAGCAGCTGTTGTCATGACAGGTTGTGCGAGCCGTAAGCCTGCCGCTGAAGTTCAAACGGGCGGTTTAGATACGACCGGTACAACAACTGTGAATACTCAAGGTCTGAGTGAAGATGCAGCACTGAATGCACAAAACATGGCAGGTGCTTCTGCAAAAGGTGTTACTGCAGAAAATAAAGCATTCTTGGCAAAACGCGTGGTGCATTTTGACTATGACAGTACTGAACTCAGCAATGAAGATCTAAATACGCTGCAAGCCCATGCGCAATTCCTGATGGCCAATGCCAATTCACGTGTAGCACTCACCGGCCATACCGATGAACGCGGTACCCGTGAATACAACATGGCACTTGGCGAGCGTCGTGCCAAAGCAGTAGAAAGCTTCTTGGTGACGACTGGTGTTAATCCTGGTCAACTAGAAGCAGTTAGCTATGGCAAGGAAATGCCAATCAATGCGGGCCATGACGAAAATGCCTGGAAAGAAAACCGCCGTGTAGAAATTAATTATGAAGCGGTACCACCATTGTTGAAATAATTTTCATTCATGATGGTTTCATCAAATAAAAAGCACTCAATCATGAGTGCTTTTTATTGGCTTCAATGAAAGAATCGGTCTACTTTGGAAGCTGATCTTGTTCAGCCGGATGCATCGATTCGATCAGGTCATGTTTATTGAATTGTTTGTACTCTGGTTTTGCTTCATAATCCCGCCAGGCTTCTTTCATCTTGTCTTCAGAGATATCATCTAAAGTAATGCCTTCGCTTGGCGTTGGAGTCGCATCAAACTTCAATGTTGTCATATCTGTGCTCCTATTCTCAATTTTCCTTTGTCTTCAACATAGCACTTTCCGCAGGAGTTGCAAGGGCAAAATCGATACAAATAATCCAGTTTAATTTTTCTTTTAGTACGTTCTCATCTAAAATATAGCCGCATATCGTTTTGATCATTTTTTCCCGATTTAAGTTTTGGAGTTTCCCCTATGTCATACCGCACTTTATCCCAGTTTTTACAACAACAAAGCGGGAATCTCACACCTGAACTTGCGCAAGTTATTGAAACAATTGCAAACACTTGCAAAGATATTGATCAATTACTGCAAAAAGGTGCTTTAGCGGGTGTATTGGGAAGTGCACAGCATGAAAACGTTCAAGGCGAAGAGCAAAAGAAACTAGATGTCATTTCTAATGACTATTTGATTGATGCCTTGCAGCAACATCCAAATGTGGGTGGTTTGGCCTCAGAAGAACTGGATGAATTCACCCCTGCACAAGAAAATGGTCAATTTCTGGTATTGTTCGATCCATTAGACGGTTCAAGCAATATCGACATCAATATGTGTGTTGGTACTATTTTCTCGATTCTTCCTGCGAAGAATGCTGTGACTCAGGCAGAAGACTTTATGCAAGCCGGTGTTCATCAGGTAGCTGCAGGTTATGTGCTTTATGGCCCGTCAACCATGTTGGCATTGACGATCGGCGCAGGCGTGGTGTTCTTTACCTATGACCCCGAGACTCAAGAATTCCTGCTGACTTCTGAAGGTATTCAGGTTGCTGCGGATACTAAAGAATATGCGATCAATGCGTCGAATCAACGTCATTGGGAAGCACCAGTCCAGCGTTATATCGATGAATTGTTAGCAGGCAAAACCGGTCCTCGTGAAAAAGACTTCAATATGCGTTGGGTTGCCTGTATGGTGGGCGACATTCACCGTATTCTTTGCCGTAGCGGTATCTTCATGTATCCATACGACCTTAAAGATCCGGCTAAAGCAGGCCGTCTACGTTTAATGTACGAAGCCAACCCAATGAGCATGCTCATGGAACAGGCTGGCGGTGCATCGACTACAGGTCGTGTGCGTATTCTTGAGATCGAACCGACAGATCTACATCAACGTGTGCCAGTGATCATTGGTTCTAAAAACGAAGTTGATCTTGTGACCAGCTACCACAACTAATTTTTATAGCGGCAGTCGATATTGAATCGGCTGCCGTGGATTATATCTCCCATGCCAACTTTTTTTCTTGATTCAAAAGACAATCCAAAGATTAAACACTTACGCGGTTTAATTGAACAAAATACCTATCGTAAAAAACAAGGTCAAACGGTTTTAGAAGGCACGCATCTGTCTCTCGCCTGGTTACATGAAAACCGTAAAATTGATTCTATTTTCACCACTGAACATGCACTTTCACATCCTGATTTCGAGAAAATTCTCGCAAAATACACAGGTATGGTCTTTGTTCTAAGCGAGTCTTTATACAAAGATTTAAGTACCTTAGGAACATCTTTAGCCTGTTTAGCTGTGGTGACTTTACCAACAGCAAATTATGCATTGGATTTTAAAGCAGACACTTTGATTCTGGAAAATGTACAGGATCCGGGTAATGTAGGCACCCTGCTTCGCTCTGCTGCTGCTGCCGGTATTGAACAGATTGTGTGTACCAAAGGGTCTGCCTCGCTCTGGTCTCCACGAGTATTACGTGCCGGTATGGGTGCACATTTCACATTGCAAACCTTTGAAAATATCGCGCTTGAACAAATTCTTAAGCAATTTCAAATCCCTGTCTATGTAACCAGCTCACACCGTGCTGAAAGCCTGTATTCAAAAGACTTACGTAAACCTTGCGTGTGGATTCTGGGTAATGAAGGCCAAGGCGTGTCTGATTATGCGATGCAACATGCTGAAGCCGTGAGCATTCCGCAACCCGGTGGTCAGGAATCACTGAATGTCGCAATTGCAGGTTCGATCTGTTTCTTTGAAATGGTACGTCAACGTATCTAATTAAGGATTTAGGTTACAGTGTTTTAATACGACCCTGCCCCTGTATAAAATAGATTAAACTACAAAAATAATAAACTTAATTGTCAACCAAACCAGAATTCCCAACGTTATATGATTATGAACTTGGGAATAATGGTGGGTGTCCAATGACAGGATTTTCCATCTCTATGGATTTAGCACCAAAACAGCTGCAAACACATGATGTAAGTATTCTGAAGAGTACGGCTGAAGCACGTCTGAAGAATTTCATGCAGGATGTGACTGGGCGCGCCTTGGTGATGATGGAAAGTGCGACTCAAGGTCATCATGGTATTGCCATGGATCTGGTTCAGGAAGCTTTCATTTCCTTACACAAATCCTATGCAGAAAAAAGCACTGAAGAATGGTATCCCCTGTTTTATACCATTCTCAACAATAAGTTACAGGACTGGCGCCGTAAAGAGTCACGGCGTGGTCAAATGTTTTCATTTTTCAAAAAAGTCAGTCTTGATGACGACGAAATTGAATTTGATGATGTCGTCGATGAATCAACACCAACGCCACTGGACTTTCTCGATCAGGCAGTCACTGCTGAAGAAATCCAAGAAGCGATTGCAAAATTGCCTGTGCGTCAGCAGCAGGCATTTATGTTAAGAGCCTGGGAAGGATTTGATACGCATACCACCGCACAAATTATGAACTGTACAGAAGGCAGTGTAAAAACCCATTATCACCGTGCTATCCAAGGCTTACGTGCCTCTTTAGCGCATTTAAATCCATATCTGGGAGGGTCATCCGAATGAATCAAGATGATTTCTTAAAACAAGTAACTTCCAAACTTGATGGACTGGCACAACAACATAAAGACAAACCTGTTGTCATGCACCATGTTCTTGAAGAAATTCAGGATTCAAAACATTCACGCTTTGCATTTCTAAAAATGTCAGGTTTTGCTTTGGCAGCTGCGATTGCAGGCGTTGTGATATTACCAAATCTTTCGGACCATAACGAACCACAAACTCAAATGGTGTCAGTCCCAAAACTGTCTCCGCAAATGCTTGAAGATTTAGAAATGTTAATGGTTTTAGGTGAGGACAAAGTTCCACATGGCAGCTAAAAAATTGGCGATTGCTTTTTGTGCATTCAGTTTTCTGCAAACCAGCTTTGCAGGATTTGAACGTTTTTGGCTATTTTCCAAGGATGCGAATACCCAAGTAACTGATACTTGGGATAGTCTTTCTGATTCTGAACAATTGGCACTGATTAAACGTTACCAATCTCTAAAAGAAATCCCCGAACAACAACGTGTCAGCTTGCAGCAGCGTATGGACTGGTTTACTCAACTCCCTGATGCGGAAAAACAAAGAATGCGTGAGACTTGGCAAATGATGAGCAGTCAGGAACGCAAAGAACTGGGCGCACGTATGCAAAAAGCGTCTCCTGAGCAACGCCTTGCCATTCGCGAAGAATACATTCTCAAATATCAGCAAGTGACTCAGCAGCCTAACTCGCATTAAAAACTTAATATAAAAAAGCCTCCATATGGAGGCTTTTTTGATGTTTCAATCATATTTTATTTTCTTAAGCGGCGATAAGCTGCGAGCCCTAATAATCCTAGTAACCCCCACATTCCAATTGCCCCACCACCACTTGAGGACGTATTCGTATTTTTAACTGTATTACGTAACAAGATTGTTGCTTTTTCTGACATTTTTTCATCAGCATCAAAAATCGCATAATCCATGCTGTAATTTGCCTGGCTTAAATTATTTTTTACACTAAATGTCAGCTGTCCACCATAACAGGTCTGATTTTGGTAGGTATCAGGACAGGCTCCTTGTCGCTCTGCCTTCAGTGAAACTCCCGCAGGCAGCTTAACAATATAAATCGGGATCTCTTTTCCATCTTTATCTTGATAAAAAGCCGACTTTCCTGATGGTAGAGGCCCATCCCCATCATCACTATCATTTTCAAGCGGATTTACCATCACTGTAAGATTATTCTCTGGACTAAGCCGATATTCATCATCTTTTGCAATTGGTGCAATGTTGTTAAAAGCTGCTCTTAAGAGGCCAGCACTGCTTACACCTGTAGCCTGGTCTTTAAGTGTATAACTACAGAACTCCATATCAACCGAACTGGTCTGCTTACCATCAGTGCGATACATCATGATCCGGTTTAAATCAGGTTTCCACTCACATTTAAGATTTGGATCATTGGGATTTCCTTCCACAGTGGTCGAATTACCAGTACCAATTAACTTACCAACACCTAAAGTTTTTACACTGACCTCATAATTTTCTGAATTTAAGGCTTTAATTTGAATCTTATCATTGGTTAGAGTTTCTTGAGGCATAGCCAAGATAAAAGGATTAATATAGATTGCACGATATTTCTGATATTGCTTGGTATATTTAAGCAAATCCTGATAACTTTTCAATTCTTCCTTTAAACCAGGAAGATCATTTTCTGGAGTATTTTTATCAGCAATGATTTCTTCGAGATCATCTATATTCTCCTGATAAAAGTCATTGAGTTCTACCAAACTCTTATTTTGCAAGTCCGTAATATCGGCTGCAGTCAAACGTCGGATTTCAACTGAGCCGATCTCGCAAGTATTTTTTGCACTTGGATCAAATGTTAATGTGGATCCAATCACACGATCAATACCACGCTGGTCTTGTTCAATACAGCCACTCACTCCGATATCTACCAAATCCGTTGCGGTCTGATTATCACGCGGGTAATACAGCCCTAAATAGCGATTATCAATAGCAGGCTCAATATAATTTGTTAATAAACTGCTGATTATATTGTTAGAGACATCAAGATTATTTGAAGTAGTATCTTCGTCTAATTCTGGCAATACGCAACGTGATGGCCCAGTCGTTTGAATTGCATTTCGAATTGTAGAAAATTCAACACGTTGTGCCTTGGTCGGATTCCCCTGATTTAAGGCATATTCACAAGACAGGCCTTGGTTAAAGGCTAAAACATTGAAATTAAAATATCTAAAACCGGTATTGTCATAAAATAAAGTAGATTGGGCTGTATTTTCAACAATAGTATTACTTAATGCAGTTAAACTGGAGAATTTACTGAGGGGACGATTAACTTCATTCGTCATACGCACAATATGTCCTGTGGTACTTGCAGTATTCTTCGCAATAGTAGAGTTAACAATTTCTACTGTGGCATAGCCACAAAAATCAATAATACTGTTAGCAGTGTCTGAACCATTTTTAACAATACTACTGGAATTAATTTTCACATTGGTTTGAGTTGTACCTAAATTTCCCTGACAATCCATCGCCAGAACACTACCATATGAACTCGCCTGATTTTTTTGAATCAAAGAATCCTGAATGACAATATTCCTTTCCGTATTCATTGCTACACTATAAATCGCACCACCTTCTGCAGCTGCTCTGGAATTTACTATTTCACTGGTATTAATACTTAAAGGCCCTGCTACATAAAAAGTACCGCCATTACCTTTATCCAAGGTATTTATTGCTGCATAACCATCCTTTAAGATCAGATGATGAATTTCCAGACTGGATTGGCTGGCCATACTATTAAATAATCTGGTTTTCCCCTGGCCTGAAATAGTACTTTTTAAAGCCTCCCGGGTTGGATATAACAGCGTAATCGGACTACGACTAGCATAGTTAAGCGGAGTTTTCCCATAAATTTTGAGCGCTGACTCTACGATCAGCTCTTTATCTAATTTGTACTCGCCTGCTTCAAGCTGAATCACATCTGCAGCTGAACCATCCAATCGAAGCGTACGTCCTACATTACATCCGCCATAAGATTTATCCAGTTTTGCAGTTTTAATGGCTTCTCGCAAAGAACAGGCATTATTATTCTCGCCATCTTCATCAGCAAAAGTAGTTACATATATCGTTTTATCTTCGGCTGCCATCAAACTCATGGCAGATAAAATCATGGCCGCAAGCAGTCCTTTTTTATAATTTTTCATGATTTTTCCTTAATCTTTTAATCCACGGCGTAAACCTATTAATCCGAGTAAAATCAGTAGCCCACCACCACCCCATGAGCCGCCTGAAGTTTTGACTGCTTTGTCTTCCATTTCATTTTTTGGCTCCTGAACAATTTGAGTAGTAATAGTCAAATAAGGTTTACTTTTATTAAACCGTGTCGATGAGGTCACCACTTGTAGTTCGAAAATATCTGCTCCATGCCAGGTAGAATCCGGGGTATAAACGACATTGCCATGAATATCGATGATTGTTTTACCCTTGGAAGCTGTTTTGGTTTGTACCACTTTCAAACAGCCATCTTGCCAAGGCTCCCCCGTCGGATTCTGACCAACAATGGCATTACACTGTTCTTTTGGAATTAAATCACTATCTCCCAGATAAGATTCAATTGAAAACTTGGCAATTTCACCCTTTAACAGATCTTGTCCCACCAGACTGCCTGAGATTGGTATCGTGATTTCAACAGCACCTCGATCACAAAACAGATTATCCATCAAACGGTTGATCCCGCGCTGATCTGCCGCTTCACATGCTACCGTTGGATTTGCTAAACTCAATCCTGTGCCTCTATTCACAATCGGTGATTCACTCACAAGGATATAGTTCAACAAAATTCGTGGGCGCATATAACCGAGAAATTGTCCTTTAGGAACGCTGTATGGACAAAGTATGGCATTATTATTTTCTTCTAGGGTCTGACAAGCACCTTCACTTTTATCTGAGGATTCAGCAAAAAGTCGTGTACCACTCCAGAACTGGTTCGGTGCGACGGAATCCCCTACACCACACGAGGCTGTCAGCAGATTATTTTGCGACACAGACTTGTCACCAGTGATAATTTGGCAATCCTGTGTACCATTTCTTAAAATAATACTATTCGCTACATAAGCTCTTCCATACGGTGCATGGATATTTAAAGCAGTATTTTCATTGTCAACTATGGTGAGATTATTCAATCCCATCCCGTCCAGGACATTAATAAATACACCCTTATTTTTTAGTATCGTACTACTTAATACCTCCCCACTAATACCTTGATCTTTACTGGAGTCAGCAAACTGTCCCGCGCTATAAATATTGGTCGCGGAATTATCCAGTGTCTGATTATTTTTAAGTACACTTTGATAAATGAGGAAAGCAGGTAGCTCGCTATACAGGATCCCGCCTCGTTGGGCTTTATTATTTTCGATCAGACTATTTTTAATTTGTGCACGGCTTGTTAAGTTCTGACCAAACTTGCCAGCATTATAAATTGCCCCACCCAAGTTGGCAGCAGCATTAAATAGACGGTTATATTCTAGAATTAGCTGACCTTTATTATAAATTAGGCCACCTTGTTCAGCACAACTGGTTTTACCACAGCCTTCAAGATCCAGTTCTTTCAAATTTAACTGAACCAATGTATCTGTACTGTTGATCCGGAAAAGGTTATCAGTACCTTTCATTTGAATATGAGCATTATGCAAGCCTAATGCTTTTTCATCCGTACTGAATTCGCCATCACTTTCTGCGACCGCACGGATGGTAAGAGATTTTTTAATCGCGATATGCTGGTTCAACACATAGGTATTTTTTTCTTTTAAAATAATGGTACTGGATGAGTTCTCCCCACCACACCCCATAAAACCTGATTTAGCTAAGCCACGGTTAACATACTCAACAGCTTCTCGAAGTGAACATTCCTTGTCATCTTTCTCAATATCTTCTGTAGTGGTTACAATAATATCTGCACTATACGACTGCCCCGCTATACATAGCAAAGCTATGCCTATGCTCTTCTTGAGCATAACCTTCTCCTTAATTTTTATTTCTTTCTTTTTCTTCTAAAGTTGCAGAATCCTTGCAACAGCGAATTATTTTGCCTTACTGTGTCATAGACTGAGTAATTACTCAAGAATTTTTATATTTTACCGATATTCGTCAATCAAGGCATATATCTGCCGCAGATTAGCATTGCTGACTTTCAATTTTTCCCCTTTAAGCAATTGAATAATCTGCTCTAATCTTTGAAGCAGCACTGAAGTTTGATGTGGCCCATGGCTTAGTAAATAGTCAAAGATTTGAGGGTCTAAATGGATCCCACGACGATCGAGTACCGAGGAAACCAGCGCATAGCGATCAGCATACAAACTGCCACTCGGAACACGGGTACTGACCGCCTGCGTGAGACGGGATTGTAAATCTGGCAATTCGAGTTTGAGTTCGATAGGTGCAAAACGTGACGAAAACACCAACTGCCCACCACCTTCATTATTATAATTAATCAAGTGAAATACTGCGCGTTGCCAATGGGGTACGCCACTAATCGCTTCGATATCATCAAGTGCTACCAGATCAAAACGATCTAGAGAAGTAATCGCCTCAGTCGGTGCATCTAAAAGCTCAAGCAAAGATACCTGAATTGCAGATTTACCTACTTCCAGATAAGAGTCACAGATGGCAGACAACAAATGACTTTTACCTGTACCGGCTCCCCCATAGACATAAAATTGGTTGATCAGGCCTGCATGTAATTGACGGACAGCATCAATGACATGCCCCCAACCCGGCCCTGAAAAATCACTGATTCGGGCATCGAGCTGAGGTTCTATATCTAACTGCAATTGACGCATACGATTTTTTGGCCTTATGAGTCTTTACGATGTGGATCGTGAATTTTACTTGAGTTCTCCTCTGCTTGCAGCGGTTTTTTCTGTGGCTTTTTCATTTCAATATCAACATCTAAGTCTGCTGTTTCAATATTGATTGAACCGGTAGATGCATCTTGTATGATAACAGCCTGATCACCATAAAATGGCGTATGTTCATAATACTCACGGATATGCCGCAGCAGTACCACAATCACGGCTGCCACTGGTAAGGCAATCAGCATACCCAAGAATCCGGCCAGTTGCGCACCTGCCAGAACTGCAAATACTACAGCTACAGGAGAAAGACCAATTTTATCACCTAGTAAGAACGGTTGTAGGATATAGCCTTCTACAGCCTGACCCACCATGAATACAATCCCCACCAGTACCAGCTGCCACCAGTCGATTCCAAATTGGAAAAAGGTTGCAATGACTGCGGCAATAATTCCAACCGCAAAACCAAGATACGGAATGATACTGCACAATCCGGCAATCATCCCGATGATCAAGCCAATCTCCAGGCCAATCAGTTGCAGTCCCACTGCATAAACCACGCCCAACAGAACCATGACCAGGAACTGACCTTTGACAAAGGCACCTAAGACACTATGACATTCACTCACAATATTTAAGGTTGTTTTTTCATAAGGACGGGGAATCAGGCGGCGTAAGCTGTCCAGCATACGATCCCAATCCAGCAAGAAATAAAAGGCAATAATCGGAATCAGGACAATCGTGCCACCAATCTGGATAAAATTCAGGCCAGATTGTGCCAGTTTTAGCAGCATTGCCTGAATACTGTCCGCACTATAATTGGTCTGGACATAGTCCATTACGACTGAGGAAATCTGATCGGTATCGATTTCCATTGGTACCAGATTAAAGCTATCAGAAAGCCAAGGTAGAAACGTGTAATTGATCCAGTGAATCCCGGCCGGAATGCTATCACGCGCATACATCAGCTGCTGCCAGACTAGTGGCACCAGATACCACATCACCAATGTAACCACGATCCCAATCCCGATAAATACGATACTGATCGAGAGCCATCGAGCCAGCCCAATGCGGTGCAAAACATTAACCAAGGGGCTAAATAAATAAGCAATTAGAAAAGCTGCAACAAAAGGAACTACAACTGGTTTAAGCAAATATAAAACCCAAAGTATCAATGCTATACCAGCAAGTATAAGAATGCGCCGTAAAGTACGATCGACCATAGAATCTTGCCTTTTCTCTATTAATCATTCTAAAAATTAAAATATTTTAATAAAGATAGCATTTTAGGCCACAAATACCATAAGAGTTTTACATATTCAGGTTATAATCGCACCCGCGAATGCGGAGACTTCATTATGAGCAACTCAACTTCTACCCCAAACACTGGTTTAAGCTACAAAGATGCAGGTGTCGACATTGAGGCGGGCGACGCGTTAGTCGATCGTATCAAATCTGTCGCTAAGCGTACCTCACGTCCCGAAGTTATGGGCGGTCTAGGTGGCTTTGGTGCACTTTGTAAAATTCCTAAAGGTTATGAAGAACCTGTTCTCGTATCTGGCACAGATGGTGTTGGTACAAAATTACGTCTGGCACTGAATTTGAACCGTCATGACACAATTGGTCAAGACCTGGTTGCAATGTGCGTGAATGACCTTCTTGTCTGTGGTGCTGAGCCACTGTTCTTCCTTGATTATTATGCAACTGGTCACTTAAATGTTGATGTTGCTGCAAATGTAGTCACTGGTATTGGCGCTGGTTGTGAACTTGCTGGCTGTGCATTAGTTGGCGGTGAAACTGCTGAAATGCCAGGCATGTATGAAGGCGAAGATTACGATCTTGCAGGTTTTTGTGTCGGTGTTGTTGAGCAAAGCAAAATTATTGATGGCTCTAAAGTCAAAGCGGGTGACGTTTTAATTGGTGTAGCTTCTTCAGGTGCGCACTCAAACGGCTACTCACTGCTTCGTAAAATTTTAGACG
Organism: Acinetobacter sp. WY4; assembly: GCF_018438165.1. Taxonomy (GTDB): domain Bacteria; phylum Pseudomonadota; class Gammaproteobacteria; order Pseudomonadales; family Moraxellaceae; genus Acinetobacter. The sequence goes on from NZ_CP053947.1 coordinate 1,045,778, forward strand.
TGAAAAACGTTGATCTAAATCAAATCGTGGATGGTCGCCCACTTGCAGATGCTGCAATGGAACCAACACGCATTTATGTGAAACCAATTCTTGAACTGTTAAAACACGTTGATGTGCATGCGATGGCACACATCACTGGTGGTGGTTTACCAGGCAACTTACCTCGCGTACTTCCAAACGGTGCTCAAGCGTTGGTAAATGAATCTTCTTGGGAATGGCCTGAGCTATTCAAGCTTCTACAACGTGAAGGCGGCGTAGAACAGTTTGAAATGTACCGTACTTTCAACTGTGGCGTCGGCATGGTGCTGGTTGTTGATGCAGCTGATGCAGACAAAACTGTTGAACTACTTAACCAGCTTGGCGAAAATGCATGGGCGATGGGTCAGATTCAAGACAATGCTGAATCAGTTGCAGGTGCAGACGAAAAAATTCGTGTGATCTTTGCGTAATTTCGCATGATTAAAATTGCTGTACTTGTTTCAGGTAGTGGATCAAATCTGCAAGCCTTGATTGATGCCAATCTTTCAGGGCAAATTGTGGGCGTAATTTCCAATAAACCTGAAGCCTTTGCTTTAACGCGTGCACAACAGGCAGACATTCAGACTGCAGTTATTGAACACAAGCAATATCCGAATCGTGAAACTTTTGATGATGTCATGCATCAACAGCTTTCGGACTGGGATGTAGATCTGGTGGTACTTGCCGGCTTTATGCGAATTTTAAGTGAAAAGTTTGTGAAAGCCTGGGAAGGGAAAATGTTGAACATTCATCCTTCCCTATTGCCTCATTATAAAGGCATGCATACGCATCAGCGTGTACTCAATACCGGTGATGTTCTGCATGGCTGTACAGTGCATTATGTTACTGCTGAGCTGGATGCAGGGCAAGCGCTTGCTCAAGGTGTTCTCAAGGTTTCTCACCACGATACGGTAGAAAGCTTGGCAACACGTGTGCATACCCTCGAACATGTGATCTATCCACAAGTTGTAGAATGGATTTGTAGCGGAACGATTCAACATACTGAAGATGGTGTGCTGTATCGAAATGAGAAAATGCAAGCGCCTGTTCAATTCTGCAAGTTTTAAAAAAGTTTAGAAATAAAAAACGCATCCTCGGATGCGTTTTTTTATTTCCAATACATTCGATGACTCAGGCAGACTGTTGCTGAATCAATTGCTTTACCAAGCTCGCGACTTGATCAGGTTGTTCCAATGGGAACATATGCCCGCCATCGACTACGGTAAAAGGAATACCAAACTTCTTTTGCACTTGCTGCGGGAACTTGCGGGCCAGAAATGGACCTTTCTTAGCCACAACTAAATGCACAGGAATTTTGGGTTTTGCCTGAGGCAACCACCATAGTGACGGATTGGTTCTAAAGACTGCGACCTCATCCATTTTAGGAATAGTGAGTTCTACCCCACCCCGGATGTGATCATCCTGCAAGGCATGGTCAATATAAGCTTGGAAGCAATCTGCATCAAAATCCTGATAAAAACCTTTAGGGCGCAGCAATTCAGCGGCTTGTTCACGTGAATCCCAATGGTCACGACGGCGTTTGGACAGACCGGCCGGAGACATTTTATCCAATGCTTTTAAGCGAAAAGTTTTCGCAATATGCAAGGCAAAGGCTTCTTTGCCCATAATCATCGGCGGGTCCAGCATGATCATTTGTGAAAACAGTTCCGGACGCTGCAAAGTCGCCTGCAGAGTTAACACAGATCCCAAAGAATGCCCCAGACCAATGACAGGTCGCCCATGTGACTGACGTACAATACTGTCAATCACTTGCTGGGTCAGGCTTTTCCAATGGTTATCAACCGGATAACGCTTATCCGGCCCTAAAAGCGGCACATAGATAATATCGTAATCATCTTGCAATTCATCAAACAGCTTTTGATAGACTTTAGATGGCACGCCATTGGCGTGCGCGAAATGAATCAGTGGTTTCATTGCAGTGTCGTGCTATTTTCTGACTGAAGCTTCTGTGCAACTGAAGAAGCAATTCCATCCCCAATCGATGAACCCATACGACCCAAGACTGATTCAAATGGACTATATTCAATGGTGTAATTCAACGCTTTTTCAGTTTTCAGTTCGCGTTTCAAGGTATTTAAGCTACCGATACGATCCGCAATACCTAATTTCACCGCCTGATCACCGGTCCAGAACAAGCCAGAGAAAATAGCAGGATCATTGGATTTCAATTTATTGCCACGTCCTTGTTTAACTGCATTAATAAAGTGACCATGCACATTATCCAGCACACCCTGTACGTGGGCTTTTTGCGCAGGATCAACCGGCTGAGTCATAGACAGCAAAGCTTTATTTTCACCTGAAGTCATGGTGCGATCTTCAACACCTAATTTTTGCAATAGATTAGTCACACCATAATTCGGCATGATCACCCCAATTGAACCGACCAAGCTCGATGGATTGACAATAATTTCATCCGCAGCTGAAGCAATATAATAAGCACCTGAAGCACCAGTATCGCCAATCACGGCATACAATTTTTTCCCAGAATGCTGTTTTTTCAGATACTGAATTTCCTGCCAGATTTCATCGGACTGTACCGGTGAACCGCCAGGTGAGTTGATATTCAGCACCACTGCTTTACTTTGTTTATTTTCAAAGGCTTTTTTCAATGATTTGATGGTATTGCTACTGTTGACGCTCTGCTTGTCGGCTGCAATCGTACCCACAATATCCACGACTGCGATATGCGAACCCGCAGCAGCGCTAGCATCTGAAGAAACTGAACTACAGCTTTTGCCTAATGCCAAAATGACAACAAGCAGATAAGCAAAAGTCAGAAATTTAAAGAAAATTCCCCAACGGCGTGCACGGCGCTGTTCTTCTACCGAAGCTAAAACTGCTTTTTCAAGCAATTTCCATTCCGGACCAGTCGGTTGAACTGGCTGTTGCGTATTTTGTATTTGATTTTCAGGTTTTGGTGGCCAATCGGACATAAATAATCCAATAAATTGATTTATATTGAATCCATTATATACACTGAATCGGGTAATTCTGTCTAAACAAAACGTTTTCGCCTATAATAAATTTTGTTCTCTTTTTTTGTACTTAGACGAAATCAATGACGAAACAGGGCTCACGGAATTCAGCTTACGGATTACTCAAATACATTAGCCGCCAACCGCTTCCGGTTTCTCGCTGGATGGCCCGTATTCTGGCCTTTATTGTGAACAGTTTTAAAGTCACTAAAACTTCGGAAGTCATTCGTCTCAACCTTGAAATCAGTCTTTCAGAACTGTCTAATCAGGAACGTGAACAGATTAACCGTGCTGCGGTTCGCAATGAATTAATGTCATATTTCGAGTTCTTTACTATTTGGGGCTCAAGCAATCAGAAAAATCTTAAACGCGTTCATCGCGTTATTGGCGAAGATCTACTTCATGATGCCATTGCACAAAATAAAGGCCTCGTGTTAATCGTGCCGCATTTTGGTACCTGGGAAATTATGAATGCCTATATTGCCCAGTTCACCTCAATGACCATTATGTACAAACCTGTGAAAAATCAGGCTGCAGATCAATTTGTACGGGCCGCCCGTAGTCGTGAACAAGCGCATCTGGTGCCGACCGATGAATCTGGCGTCCGTCAGATTTTTAAGGCCTTAAAACAAGGCGGCACTACGGTCATCCTGCCGGATCATACCCCGAATATCGGTGGTGAATATATTCCCTATTTCGGTGTGCCTTTAGCTACGAGTAATTTGAGTGCTAAGCTGATTCAAAAGACCAAAGCGCGCGCCCTGTTTTTATATGCTCTACGTAATACTGCAGATGGATTCGATATCTTTATCGAAACGGTTGATGAAAAAATTTATAGTGGCAATGCCAATCAAGGTACGCAAGTCATTATCAACAGTATTGAAAATTTAATTCGCCGCCATCCGGAACATTATCACTGGAGTTATAAACGCTTTAATGCGCATCAAGATTTAGGAAATCTCTATAAACTTGAACATGAACAAGCCTTGGACAAAGTAAATGCGTTGAGAACACAAGACGCCCATGAAGTTTTGCCGATGCTGGAATCAGTGACTTAAAGGCTGACGATACAACCACCGCCATTCATGTCGTTCGGCAGAAAGCACCAGTTCTGAGCCTTGTTGCTGGAAGTGTACACTCCCCTGTTCTGCCGTGGTCAATAAGGGAATATTAAGAGCTTTTAACCGTTGCTGCGTCAGTTGGCTCGGGTGGCCATAGCGATTAAATTTCCCAGCCGAGGCAATCGCCAATTTAGGTCGCAAAACTTCTAAAAATTGATAGGCTGAACTGTGCTGACTGCCATGATGGCCGAGTACCAGCACATCGACCTGAAGTTCCGGATAATCTTGGAGTAACTGATATTCAGTTTCCCAACCCGCATCCCCCATCAGTAAAAATTTTTGATACGGTCCGGCATTTTTAACTTGCAGATATATCACACAAGATCGGTCGTTTTTATTGAAGTTTGGCGTATTTAACTGCTGCTGCCGAGGTGCCAGAATTTTAAAGTTAATCTCTTCAGACCATTGCCATTGCTGTCCTTCATAACAAAACTGAAAGCTTGAAGAAGTAGCGGTTTCAGGCATCTGATTGGATGACACTTGCTTGATGTTTAATTGATCTTTAATGCTGAAATAAGCACCGCTATGATCCTGATCCAGATGAGTCAAAATTAGTTGATCCAGTTCTCCAACACCTTGCACAGACAAAAACGGCATAATCACTTGCCGACCAATACTGAATTTTTCTTCATCATAATAGCCGCCCATATCAATCATCATGCTCTTTTGCCCATCCCGAATGAAAATGGCCTGTCCCTGCCCGACATCCAGAACAGACAGCTGAAATGCATGCTGATTAATTTGAGGAATGCACAGCGGTACACAGGCAAGTGCTGTCCAACTTTTGGGTACTAAGCCCCGTGGTAAAAAGACAATTAACAAGCCCAAAATACATAGAGCAATCATCCAGACATTCATAGCCACCGGAATCAATTGGGGCGCAAACAGCTGATCAAGCAGATTCAAAAATGCCAGCAGTATATGAATAAAAATATCATTGAGCTGAAACAGCAGACTCGAAAGTGGTTCAGAGATGAAAAATAATAAAGCCGCCAGAATATCTACGGGAACTATCAGCAGGCCAATCCACGGGATGGCTACCAGGTTGCTTAGCGGGGTAATCCAAGCCACCTGCTTAAAAAACAGCATCATTAAGGGAAACAGGGCCAGAAAAATTTTCCACTGCGACTCCACTAAAACTTTCATTGCAAAATACAGCAGTTGTAATGCTGTTTGTATTGTTTGATTCGGTTGCTGCTGAATGGTTTGATAGATTCGCAGCAAGACAAAACAGGCTCCATAAGACAGCCAGAATGCGGCCGACAAAATGCTAAAAGGATCAAAGAGCAATAATAAGGCAGCACTTAAAATCAGCAGTTTTAATGGCTGCACACTTTGCCTGAGCAGCAAGGTTAAAGTTACAATCACACAAATCAGTAAAGTGCGTAGCGCCGGAATCTCAAAACCGACAAAGGCACAATACAGTAATACACATAACAAAAAAGGCAGACTCAAAAAATACTGCCTTGGCCATTTCAGATAAATCTGCGGTGCGTACCTTGAAATCAGATATTGCAAGGTGCCACAGACGATAAAAGCAAAGATCAGCACATGCGGTCCGGAAATCGCCAGTAAATGACTCATGCCAAAACGCTGGAATTGCTGTTCCGTCGCTTGATCCAAGAGACTTTCATCACCACTTAATAGAGCCAGTAACAAGCCTTTCTGCTGTACTGGTTGTGTGGCCACAAACTCTCTTAAGGTCAGTCGCTGCTGTTCTACCCAAAGCAAAAATCGCTGATTCAAATTTTTCTGCTGACGTAGATATTTAGCATGACCTAGTGCATAGAGTTGTTGCGGTTGCAACTCTTGGATATGTTTAATCCTAAACCCGGCCATAACATTTTGCTGCAAGGCCCATTTTTCTGCATCAAAAGCACCCGGTGTCGCATAACTATGGTTAGGTCGAATCTGGCCTTGTAATAAATAATAGTGTCCCAGTTCAAGAGTCTGCTGTTTGGTTACATCATTTCCTAAACTGGATATGACAGGATCTGAAACTGGCAGAAAACCCATCCACTTAACTGTAGTGCCATCAGGGTTAAGCACATGCAGGGCTTGCTGGATATTCTGATCGCCCAGTTTATTCAGCTCTTTGATATAGACCACGATTTCTTTTTCAGATACCTCGTGTTCTCGCTTGGATAAACGTTCAGCCAGTTGCAGATTGGCATAAGCATGACCTAAAAATAGTCCCAAAAGCAGGCTTGATCCAGTGATCAACAAGCTTCGCAGTGGTGTATTCAAGATGAGCTTTAATTTATGGCAACACAGATACCACAACAGCGCAACGATCAAAACTGCCGTTCCGCTCAGTTGAACAGACAGGAAACTTTTCCCCATACACGCAAGGCCTAAAATCCAGCCAATACATAGCCACTGCAACATTGAATCTTATTCTGTCTTGTTATTATTTTGCCCAATAATAAAGCCCACCGGAGTGAGCTTCAATCAAATGCGAATATTCTCGTTATTTATGGTTCAATCCAGAGACCATCCTGCATATGTAAAATCCGATCTGCTGCATGGGCTAGCTGTTCATCATGCGTCACAATCAGCATCGCCATATTGAACTCACGTTGCAATTCGGTCAGCAGTTCAAAAATCTTTGCTGCAGTCTTGCGGTCTAGATTTCCGGTCGGTTCATCGGCCATCATCAGTTTAGGTTTACCGACCACTGCACGCGCCAAAGCTACACGCTGACGCTCACCTCCGGATAATTCACCCGGCTTGTGAGTCAGACGATGCGAAAGACCAACACGTTCCAGCAAATATTCGGCCTGCTGTTTGGCTTCCTTAAACTTCATGTTGTCGCGTAACATCAGCGGCATGGCCACATTTTCCAGTGCCGTAAATTCTGGCAACAGGTGATGAAACTGATAAACAAAGCCCAAATGCTCATTCCGCACATAACCGCGTTCTGCTTCAGACAAGGTATCAAAACGGCGGCCATTCACCATGACCTGACCTGACGTCGGGCGATCCAATCCACCCAAAACATGTAATAAGGTACTTTTGCCTGAACCACTTGAACCTACAATCGAAACAAACTCACCTGCTTTTACCTGTAGCGACAAGCCGCGAATCACATCGACAGTGGCCTTGCCATCGGTAAAGGATTTGTGAATATTCTGGGCATCTAAAATCAGATTACTCATAACGCAAAGCCTCTGCCGGTTGAATTTTTGCTGCACGTAAAGCCGGATAAATTGTCGCGACAAAACTGAGTGCCAGTGACAAGCCTACAATCACCAAGACATCCTGCCAGCGCAGATACGAAGGTAAGTAGTTAATAAAATAGGCATCAAACATATTCAGGCCTAAAGTATTGTTGAGCCAGCCAATAAAGCTACTGATACTGGTTGCCGCAATAATCCCGAGGATGGCCCCTGCACAAGTTCCAATCACCCCAATCACGGTACCTTGCACCATAAAGATTTTGGTAATGGTGGCAGGTGAAGCCCCCAAAGTCCTTAAAATGGCAATGTCCGATTTTTTATCCGTCACCACCATCACCAGTGAAGACACAATATTAAATGCCGCGACTAGAACGATCAGGAATAAAAGCAGGCTGACCATGGCTTTTTCCATCTGAATCGCGCTGAACAGATTACCATGGGTATAAGTCCAGTCCGAAGCATAGAAATTCCCCGGCAAATCACGCACAATTTCCTGAGACACTTGTGGTGCCAGGAAAATATCATCCAGCTTCATACGCACACCCTGCGCACCATCCGGTAGACGCAGCAAGGTCGAGGCATCATTTAAAGCGATATAACCCATCATCGAGTCAACTTCAGCACCAATACTGAAGATTCCCACTACTTTAAAACGCTTGAAACGCGGGACGACACCAGCTGGTGATGGGGTGGCTTCTGGCAAAACCAGAGTAATATTGTCATTTAAACCCACACCCATGGCATCGGTCATTTGCTTGCCCAAAACAATACCAAATTCACCTTTTTTCAGGCTGTCGATACTGCCCTCAACCATATGGTTTTGTATGATCGAAACTTTTTTCTCATACTCGGGTTCGATCCCGCTGACCATAATGCCGGCGACCTGACCCTGTGCGGTCAGCATGCCTTGTAATTGAGTAAAAGGTGCGACTCCCTGGACATGTTCATGCCCTTCAATTTGCTTTGCAAGTTCCGGCCAATTTGTTAAAATTTGTGTTGAGGAAACAGTCGCTTGGGGTATCATTCCTAAGACACGATTCTTTAACTCTCGGTCAAAACCATTCATCACAGACAACACTGTAATGAGGACTGCCACACCGAGTGTGAGGCCGATCATTGAGACCAACGCGATAAAAGAAATGAAGTGGTTACTACGCCGTGCGCGAGTATATTTCAACCCTATATACAGCGAGATTGGTTTGAACATAACCATCTAGTCCGAGGTAATAAATTATGGAAAATGTACAGCATCCAAACGGATTTACGGAAAGACGCGTCATGTCTCGAATCGATGCTGCCTTACGAATTAATTATCAGATTATTTCCGATGATGTTGCCTTGAATGATCCTTACGATCCTAACTTCGTCTTGCCCCGCTATTTTCTACTACTTGCAGAACTAGATCAATTTGATCATGCGGTTAACTACGAATTAGAACAATTATCTGAAAAAGATCAACAAATTGCTCGAATCTTATCCTTATTTAATCAAAAGTTAAACCTTATTACCGGTTCTTTGTATGACGCAATTGTACAAAGCATGTTACCTGTACCAGAGCAAGTGAACTTTTCAGAAACCGGTTTTAGTTTCTTTAATGAGCGCCCTATCGCTGAAGGCACCTATCTGCACGTGACTTTGAGTCATCCGGAAAATTTCTTCCATATTGCAGCAACCGCTCAGGTGGCCTACAGTCGCGAAGAAGAAAATGGCAAATATCGGACTGGTGCATATTTTATTACCATGCATCCGCAAGACCGGGTCAAACTGGGTGAATGCGTCAAGGCTCACTTTGCCTAAATTCCTGCTTTAGTCAGTACTGCTGGACGATGAAAGGCGAGCGTTATAGCTCGCTTTAATTTCTCTGGAAAAATATAACAACAAACCAGCCAGTAAGATAATGACACCGAACACGGCCCCACCCGATAATTTTTCATCATTCAGAATCACCCCGACAAATAAGGCCAGCATCGGCGTCAATACGGTGGTCAATGACAAAGTAGTCGCCTTGATTTTTTGCACCAGTTTAAAATAACAGAACATCGCAATCAGGGAAGCCATGATTACAGCATAACTGAGTCCAATCAGCGATTTAGCCTGTGGGATCTGGGTTGGTGCAAATTGCCAGATAAATGGCAACATGGCACAGGCCATGACCGCTGAAACAGCAATAGAACCGGCCGCTTGTGCCATAGGTTCGAGAGGTGCATTAACTTTTTTCACCCAGAACATCGAAACACAGTAAATAAAAACACTGAGCAACATCAGGCCTATGCCAATCGGCTGAATATGCTGATCTTTGCCACCGACACAGATAATGCCCAGACCCAGCAAGGCAATCGCCATACCACCCCACTGCGAAGGATAGAGCTTAAGCTGAAATACAAAACGGCCAATTAAACCGGTAATAATCGGCGCCAGTCCGAACATCAGGGCAATAATGCCTGAACTCAGATAATCCGTGGCCAGATAAGTGAAAATCTGTGAGCCGATAAAACTGCATGCGCCAGCCAGGTAACTGTGCATGGATAATTTATCTAAGGGAAAACGGGTTTTAAATAGCCACAACAAGGCAAATGCAAAAGGCAAAGCCAAAAAGAAACGCAATGCCAAAGCCCAGAGCGGATGCAAATCCGTCACACTCCAGACAATAGCTAGCGGTGTCGTCGCCCAGATAAAAACCAATAAAAGATAGGTGGCAATCATATTGGTTTGTGTGGGCATGCGAGTCACTCTGAATAAGGCTTAAAGCGCGGAAGTTTTACGTTTTTGTTTTTGGATGGTCTGATCGAGTGCGCTGGAAAATTCGCGTTTATCCCGTTCTGAAATCGGTGGCGGACCGCCCGTTTGCACGCCCGCTCCGCGTAAGCTGTCCATAAAATCGCGCAGATGTAAGCGCGCTTTGACATTGGCCGTAGTATAAATTTCACCACGGGGATGAATCGCAATTCCGCCTTTTTCAATCACTTCCGCAGCCAAGGGAATATCTTGGGTCATGACAATATCATGCTCTTTCATGCGCAGAATAATCTCTTTATCCGCAGCATCCGCCCCACTCATCACCTGAATTGAATTAATTCTGATCGAAGGAGTTATTCCGACTGGTTGGTTGGCAACAAAAGTGACTTCTAGCTGATAGCGATCCGAAGCACGAATAATCACATCTCGCAGAATACGGGGCAATGCATCGGCATCGACCCAAAGTTTGAATGGCAACACAGGGCTTCCCATTAAGGTATAAATCATGGTTATTCTAGCAAATTGCAGTGATCAGGTTGATGATTAAATCGCTCCATTTTCATTGCATCTGTCATCAATATTTTAAAAAGTATGTGCCCGGTAAAACTGGCATGATTCACGCGAGAAAAAAAATTGACTTCATTTGACTGGCATTTTAATTTTAAAATTCATTCGATTGACTTGAAAAATCGCAATGACCCTCGATTAACTATAAATACATCATCCAAGATCAATTGTGCATATGAAAAATCAGAATAGCCCAGAGATCATCACCATTGATGATCAAAATTTCGGTAGTCATGTCGAACATTGGACCTTGCTCACCGACAACCCTGGCACAGATGTTCCACAGTGGTTAGGCAAAGCTCTTGATGAACCAATCATGCCGATGGGCCTTTGTACACAAGAATGTGATATGGATGCAGAGACCTGGCTGATTCAGGGACCGAGCAAAGCTGCGGTACAGTTGAGTCAAGTGATTGCCGTCGAAAACAACAAACCTCAAGCAGTAAAAACTGCATTTCCGTGCTTTGACAGTCCTTATCAGGTGAAAGCCACGATTGACCGGATTATTAGCTGTAAATCCAATACTCAGGCTGTATTGCGCCTGAATCTGGGTGCTAATAATATTATTTACGCTTTCGATAACCTGTATAGCGTCAATCATCCGCATTATGAAAAAGACCAGTCCTATGTGGTGAATCTGAATGGCTGGGCCTATGAACTTGAAGCGGTCGCAAATCATGAGCATCTGGTGGTTGATGATCCGGCTTCGATCAAGCACCACCGTGCCTTGAATGATATTCTGGCTGCCAATAATGGTGTAGCACCGGATAATTTGCAGGAACAGATTGATGCCTGGCAGCCGCAGTGCGAAGAAGATAAAGAACCTGTAACCGTAGATTTTTCTAAAATGGTGGCTTATCTATACGGCGAAACCATGGGTCAGGAAGATGAAGCCTGGTTCCAGGGCAATATTGTCGGTAAAACGACTATGCAGTTTATGGGTCAGGACTATACCCTTTATGATGTCACCCTCATTCATGATGAAGGCCAGCCTGCGACCTTGATCCGGATTGCAACGCGGAATGACCAGTACAGAGACTTCCAGATTGGCCAGTATATTCGTGGCAACTTGTGGATTCAGGCCAATATTTATAGAAAAGCGGCCTAAGTTCAAACAGAAAAAGAAGATATTCATTTTGATGGGTATCTTCTTTTAATCCATCTATATCCTTATTTGTCATTTTAATTTTTGATTATTTTTTATACATATTTTCTGGCTTAATAATCTATTTAAATTCATTAAAAACCGAGTTATCCACATTTTTAAATTCAAATAAATTCATTTTAAATATTTAAAATAACCCTAAAAACCTTGTAAAAATAAGCGATTGATTTCTCATATAAATAATCTGTTGTCATACAAATCTAATATTTAAATAAAAATGAAATTTATGCTCTTTAATTAAAAATGTACTTTATTTAATCAATTTTTTATGATAAAAATACTCACAACAAATTAGTATTAACGATAAATAGATCGGACAATAAATATCTATGAAAATCGTGCAAGAAGAAACATTACAACAGGTCGAGCATCATCTTAGCTCCCGCTATAATATTGATATGATGTCCTGCCTTTTTTTCATGTTGGGGATGCTGATCTGCGGATTCATCCTGCATACTTTTATTTTCTAAAATTATTGTATTCATAAAAAACCCAGCCTGTGCTGGGTTTTTTCGTTTCAGGAATTAACCATTGCGTTTGGCAAAGTCATCCATAAAGTTCACCAATGCCTGCACGCCCTCTAAAGGCACGGCATTATAAATACTTGCGCGCATACCGCCAACCGAACGGTGACCAGCAAGATTCAATAAATGCTGCGCTTCAGCTTCTTTCAGGAACTGTTTCTCAAGATATGCATTAGCCAAAGTAAATGGTACGTTCATGATCGAACGGTTTGCTTTTGCAATCGGATTCGCATAAAAATCGCTTTGATCGATATAACCATAAAGCAAGTTAGCTTTCTCAAGGTTCACTTTGTGCATGGCATCTACACCGCCATTTTCTAGCAACCACTCAAACACCAGACCAGACAAGTACCATGCATAAGTTGATGGTGTGTTAACCATTGAGCCATTTTTCGCTTGATCTGAATATTTCAAGATGCTTGGAATTTCAGGTTTAGCTTGATCAAGTAAATCTTCACGAATAATTACCAGCGTTAAACCAGCAGGCCCGATATTCTTTTGCGCACCCGCATAGATCAAACCAAATTTAGAGACATCTACTGGCGCAGATAAAATACTAGATGAATAATCGCAAACTAATGGCTTGTTTGTTTCAGGAATTGAAGCAAATTGCAGACCGCCAATGGTTTCATTATCGGCATAATGCACATAAGCTGCATCATCAGAAAGATTCCATTCGCTTTGTGCACTGATCGCATATTTGCCATCAATTTGGATACCTGCTTTTACAACATTGATATCGCCATAACGCTGCGCTTCTTTCAAGGCTTTTTCAGACCAGATACCGGTATCGATATAGTCTGCTTTGTTGTTTTTGCCAAGCAGGTTCAATGGAATTGCCGAGAACTGTAATGATGCCCCACCCTGCAAGAACAATACTTTGTAGTTCTCAGGAATATTCATGAGTTTACGTAAGTCTGCTTCCGCTTTTTCAGCCATGGCAACATAGTCGGCACTACGGTGGCTCATTTCCATGATCGAAAGACCTTTGCCGTGCCAGTCAAGCATTTCAGCTTGAGCTTTTTCAAGTACGGCAGTCGGTAATGCAGCAGGACCAGCACAGAAGTTGTACGCGCGCATGATTTTTCCTTTCAGAGTGAAACACAATAAAATGATGGCATTTAACCATATCTGGCAGGGTCTTGCACAAAATTATTTCAATCTATGAGTCAAGATAGAGTCAAAAAATCAATGTAGATTCACAAGATAAATTGACCAGTATTTTAGCCTGCTGTTTTTATCATCTTTGAACTAACAATTGAAAATATTCAAGATTAAGCCATTTTTTGATTCTAGATATTCCATTAAAAACAGCCGATAAGTATTTGAAATACAGATGTAAAAGAAACAATACTATAACTTTACACTAGTTCTATCTGCAAACCTTTGATTTATACTAGCCGGATAACATTATCGGCTTTAAATCGGTTTAGCGACTTTATGAACTTAAAGAAAAATAAAAGACAGCTTGTCTGGGGTTTAAATCTGCTTGCATCAATGATGTATGGCAGCTTTGCTCATGCGCAGAGCATCAGCTTTCAGGACGCTGAACGTCAGTTGTTGCAAAATTCTTATAGCAGCCAAGCCTATCAAAGTCTGGAACAGGCCTCAAAACTTGAAGCTGAAGCGGTGAAAGGTATAGGTCTGCCACGAATCGATCTGAATGTTCGTGCGTATGCCTTTCATAATGAACTCGATCTACCTTTGGGCGCATTAAAAAATAATTTAGAGCAATCCTTAACGGATGGTGTCAATAATAGAATTGATGAACTGAACTTAGGTGATCTGGCTGACCCGTTAAAAAATAGTTTAAGACAACCTATTCAAAATGGGGTGGGCTTAATTCCTGATAGTTCGCATGTCGTGCTGGATGACCAGGTGATTCGTCCGACGATTTCAGTCATGATGCCGCTTTATACCGGTGGACTGACAAGCAGCGCCAAAGAAATCGCCAATATTCAGGTCGGTCGTAGTCAGCTCAGCAACAAACAGCAGCAAGACACGCAGCGTTTTGAACTGATTCAAAGTTATTTTAATGTACAGCTTCAAAAGCAACTACATGCAGCAGCACTATTTAACCTGAATGCCATGCAACAGCATTATCGCAATGCCTTAAAGATGGAACAGCAAGGTTTTATCAGTAAAGGCCAGCGCATGCAATTTGAAGTGGCACGTAATAATGCCGAACGCAGCCAGCAAAACACGCAAGCCAATTTGAATGCTGCCCTTTTCCATCTGAATAATCTGCTTCAAGAAAGTAGCATCACTGAGCTTTCAACGCCTTTATTTGTCAATAAAACCGAGCCACAGGCCTTAAATCATCTGCTGAAAACCTTTAGTCAGAACTCTGCGCTGATTCAAAAAATGCAGCTGGATACCCAATTGGCTCAAGCCAATGTCAAAGCCCAGCAAGCGGCAAAAAAACCGAATGTTTTTGCTTTTGGTGAATACAGTCTGGATCAAAATGAAAACTGGATTGTCGGGGTGGCTGCCCGTTATAACTTATTTTCCGGAATTGATAAAAATAAAAATATTCAGGCTGCCGAACTCAAACGCTCTGCTACAGAACTGCTTACTGCACGCACCCAGCAGGAAATTGAAAATCTGATTTATAAATCTTATAGCGAAGCACTCAGCGCACAGCAAAGTGATGCGCTTCTGGCACAAAACTTGAAAGCCGCACAGGAAAATTTACGCATCCAAGAATTGTCCTTTAAAGAAGATATGGGCACCGCCACACAGGTCATCGATGCACAAAATATGCTGAGCGGATTACGAGCTGAAACTGCCTTGAATGCCTACAAATATGTGATGTCACTGGCTACCCTATTACAAAGCCATGGCTCGATTGCAGAATTTCCGAACTACATTCAACATACCAATACCCACTATATTCGCTAATGGAGCCGAACATGAACGAAGATCAAAAACCCAATGATCCTGTGAATGAAGCGGCTTCATCCAGCGATACAGAAAAATTGCCTGCACAACAGGTAGAAACAAAAACTGGAATAGAAAATAACGCAGTGACTTCGACAGAGCATGAACAAGCTCCTGAAATCGCTAAAAAGAAAAAATATTTATTGCTTGCCCTGATTCCAATTCTACTGGCAGTCATCGCTTTTGGATTATGGAAAAGCTACCAACCGGCTCCGCTGGAATTGCAGGGTCGTGTAGAAGCTGAAACGGTTCAAGTGGCGACCAAAGTGCCAAGCCGTATTGAAGAAATTTATGTAGAAGAAGGTCAGCAGGTCAAAAAAGGTGATGTACTGGTGCGCTTAAACAGCCCGGAAATTCAGGCCAAAAAACAGCAAGCCGTAGCGGCTTTACAATCTGCGCTAGCCTTACAATCGACTGCTGAACGTGGCTCGCAGGAAGAAAATATCGCCAGTCTGTATGCCAACTGGCAAGCGCTGAAAGCACAGCAAAATTTAGCCAAAGTTTCTTATGAGCGTGGTGCAAATTTATTGAAGGAAGGTGTGATTTCACGCCAGCGCCGTGATGAATTGTATGCAGCCAGTCAATCAGCGGCGCAAATGACAGAGGCGGCGTATCAGCAATATGCACGTGCCAAACGTGGCAGCACTTCGCAGCAAAAGAGTTCCGCCGATGCACAGGTAGATATTGCCCAGGCTGCGCTGGATGAAGCCAATGCTTTAGAAGCAGAAACCCAATTAGTAGCACCTGTAAACGGAACGGTGTCTAAAACCTATGGCAAAGTCTCGGAGCTGGTAGCCACCGCAGTCCCTGTGGTCAGCCTGATTGAAGACAAGATGTGGGTGAGCCTGAATATTCGTGAAGACCAATATGCCCCATTTCAGAAAATGAGCAGTATTGAAGGTTATATTCCCGCCCTAGATAAAACCGCCACTTTTCAAATTAGACAGATCAGTGCCGAGGGTGAATTTGCCACCATTAAAACTACACGCCAAACCGGCGGCTATGATGTGCGCAGTTTTAAGCTGCATCTTGTACCCACACCAGCGATTCCTGAACTGAAAGTCGGGATGAGCGTGTTATTTAAACTGAAAGAGTCCCGATAATGTGGACGGGTATATGGCGCGAACTGCGCTATCTGCTCAGCGAAAAATGGGATCTGTGTCTGGTCACGCTGGCACCTGCACTGGTGATTATTTTATTCAGCAGCATGTTTGCTCAAGGGAAACCGGATCATTTACCGATTGCGATTATTGATCAAGACCAGAGTGCGCTGAGTCAAAGCATTTATCAGCATGTGGCGCTGAATCATACTCTTAAAATTGCTACGGTGTCGGAACAAACAGCTGAAATTGAGCGCCTGTTAAATCAAAATAAAATTTGGGGTTATATCCATATTCCCAGCGGTGCCGAGCAACGTCTGGTTCGTGCCCAGGATGCTGACATCAGTATTGCCTTTAACCAGAGTTATTTCAGTATCGGAAATACCATTTCCTCTGCCATGCTGGTCAGTACCCTGCAAGCACTGGCTGAATTTGGCGGACAGCAATATCTGGGCAACCGGCTGCCTTCTCTCGAAGCACCGTCGCCGCATATCAAAATATCGCCGCTGTATAATCCACAACTGAATTATGAATTCTATCTGGAACCCTATGTCATTCCGGCAATTCTGCATTTACTGCTGTGTTGTTGTGTGGCATTTTCCGTCGGTCAGGAACTGAAGCGACAGACCTTAACAAGCTGGATCAGCAACTCGTCCATCTGGATGGCATTGCTGTCTAAAAATCTGGTCTATGTGGCTATTTTTAGTCTATGGACCTGGATCTGGATGTTCTGGCTGATTGAAATTCGCGGCTGGTTTGTTGCCGGCTCGCTCAGCCTGATTCTATTGGCGCAATTTCTGCTGTATAGCGCTTATGCATTTTTAAGCAGTGCAGTGGTTCTGGCAACCAAAGATTTAAGTAAATCTTTCGGCATCATTGCGGTCTATGGCGGTTCATCTTTAAGTTTTGCCGGTGTGACCCTCCCTTTAAATAATGCGCCCCTATTCACCCAGTTTTGGTCCAATATTATTCCGTTTACGCCCTATGCCAAATTACAAACTGAACAATGGGTGATTGGTAGTCCATTGCATATTTCACTGCAAGCTGGATTAATGCTGCTGATCTATGCCCTAGTCTACGCTCTGCTGGCTTATCTGTTTCTTAAAAAAATAGCTAAAGGAGCAGTCCAATGAAATCCCTCTGGTTTTACTATTTGCAAAGCTTCAAGGATATTGTCAGTCACGGCACGATCTTTACCACGCTGATTCTATCCGTCTTATTTTACAGCTTTTTTTATCCAACCGCTTATCAGGCACAGCAGGCTGAAGCCTTACCGATTATTATTGTCGATGAAGAACAAAGTAACTTAAGCACCCGTATTATTGGTCAGGTGGCACAAAGCCCCAATGTGGAAATTGAGGCGATTACCGGCAATTTTTCCGAGGCCAAACAATGGGTGGAATCACAAAAAGCCGATGGTATTTTACTGCTGCCGGACAATTTATCGCAAAGCTTAAGGCATGGTGAAACAGGTGGCATTGGCCTGTATTTAAGTACAGCCAACTTTTTAGTGACCAAACAAATTGGTCTGGGCTTAGCCACATCAGTTGAGCAAACTTTGGCAGATTATGCTGAACGCTTTGGCGAGGTCTCGGATTTTTCACCAGCCCTTTCTGTGCATCAAATTCCTTTATTTAATCCACTGTCCGGCTATGGCAGTTATGTCTTTCCTGCGGTTGCACCCTTAATTATCCACCAAACCATTCTTTTGGGTTTGAGTATGCTGATTTTGGTATATCGGGAAAGAAAAATAGAATTAAACGCAAATGCACTCATGGGAATGGGTTTAGCAGTCTTTACTATTGGCTGTCTGGGATGTTTCTATTTATTCGGTTTCAGCTTCTGGCTGTTTGATTATCCGCGCGGTGGCAACCTGTTCGGGATGCTACTGGCTGTTCCGGTTTTTATCTACACGATAATTGGCATGACCTGCCTATTTGCCAGTTTTCTGGATCTGCCAGAACGTGCGGGTCATGTGATTGTATTCACTTCCATTCCACTGTTCTTTTTATCTGGTGCGGCCTGGCCACATGCTGCCATGCCTATCTGGATGCAAGTCGTTGGCGAAATCCTGCCTTCCACCCAAATTGTGCAGATGTTTATTCAACTCAATCAGATGGGTGTACCTACCGCACTGGTCTTACCTAAACTGCTCTATCTTGGAATGATCGGCAGCATGTGCTTTTTCTTGGCTTATCGACGTTTAATTTCTGGTCATCAAAGCAGATAGAACATTATAGCAATGCGCCTATTCCACTTATTTACTTGATTCGCCAAAGACCTGAATATTGAAATTACGAATCTTGTTGCTACCATTCGGCTTATCAAAACTCACATCATACTGAACCAGATTCTCCGGATAGGCAATTTCATAACTGACCTTATATTGTCCAGGCTGATTGGTTGCTTCTTCAATCTCTTTGGTCATTAAAGTCTTAGACTTGTATTCACCTTGAGGAATTGAACGTGAAAAGCGTTTCATCAGCTTTTCATTATCCTTAAACTGGGTTTGCAACTGCGGTTCTAACTGATCCAGAAATTCCTCATATTTCCCGTCACGCAAATCCTCATAAGCCAGCTGTGCCGCCTTTTCCTGTTCAGGACTCGGATTCGGAATATTGTCCATTGAATTACAGCCAGTCAATGCAACCGCTGCTGCCAACAACATTAATTTGGTTTTCATCGCTTACCCTTATGCAGTCAAGGTTTATAAAAAAGGACGCCGAAGCGCCCTTTTTATCAGTAAAAAACTTATTCTTCTACTGAATTTTCACCATCTTTTGCAACTTGCTCAGTTTCAGCTGCTACATCTGTTTCTGCTACTAAAGATTCTGCACCTTCAATCGCTTCAACAAACTCATCTTCTTCAACCGCTTCGATTGAAACGACACCAACCAGCAATTCCTCATTACCTAGGCGGATCAGACGAACACCCTGTGCGTTACGACCGGTTTGCGCCACTTCAGATGCACGGGTACGAACCAGCGTACCGCCATCAGAGATTAGCATCAGTTCTTTAGAAGCATCGATGGCAACAGCGCCCACCAATTGACCGTTACGTTCAGAGGTCTTGATCGCAATCACGCCCTTACCGCCACGTTTCTTGGTCGGGAAATCATCTACTGGAGTACGTTTACCATAACCATTTTCAGATGCACACAGTACTTCGCCAGTTTCAGGTACAACAACCAGTGATACGATTCGGCTAATCAATGCTGAATCTAAGCCATCTTCGTCATCAGACTCGATCTCAGTTTCATCATTTTCTTCTAGCTGTGCAGCTGCACCAATAGTCACGCGCATACCACGTACACCTTTGGCAGAACGGCCCATTGAACGTACATCAGTCTCTGCGAAGCGAATGGCTTTACCTTCGTTCGAGAACAACATGATTTGCTGTTCGCCATCAGTAATCGCTACACCAATCAAGGTATCATCGCCATTCAGCTCAATCGCACGTAAACCGTTTGAACGAACATTTGAGAACTGTTCAAGCTCTACACGTTTAATCGTACCGTATTCAGTCGCCATAAACACATAGAAGTTTTTACGTACCGCTTCAGCCTGCTGAGCAAAGTCATTGATAATGTCATCATCAAGGTCTGTTGCAGAAAGCTCCAAGCCCAACTGTTTCAATTGAATACGCAATGCATCAGAAATATCATCCGCACCATCTTCAGATTCAGTCAGGGCAGCTTCAAGCTCGGCAAAATGAGCATTGATCACTTCATTGGCTTGCAACTGCGCTGCATTGGCTTTTACAAATGCCTTGAAGTCAGCCAGACGTTCTTTAAATTTCTTCGGCGCGTCAATGACAGGCAAGATCGCAGTAATGGTCTCGTTTTCATCCAGTGGCAGCAAGTTCACCATTGGGCGGCCTTTGGCACCACGTGATGCTTGCGGCACTTCATACACTTTCAGACGATAGACCTTACCAACGTTGGTAAAACAAAGTACTGTCGCATGACTTGAAGTCACAATCAGATGTTGAATGTAATCATCTTCTTTCATGCTAGTCGCAGACTTACCACGGCCACCACGACGCTGTGCAGCGTAGTCAGACAATGGTTGAGTTTTCGCATAACCTGATTTCGATACCGTCAGAACCATTTGCTCTTCAGGAATCAGATCTTCACGAGAGAAATCGATACGTGACTCGACAATCGACGTTTTACGCGCATCGCCATACTGCTGAAGAATCAAGGCCAATTCTTCACGAATCACGTTCATCAACAGATTAAAGTCATTCAAAATTGCAGTCAGTTCAGCAATTTGTGACAGGATTTCACTATATTCAGCATGTAACTTGTCTTGTTCCAGACCAGTTAAACGATGCAAGCGAAGTTCCATAATTGCATTCACCTGGGTTGGTGACAAACGATAAATCTCGCCATCCAAACCAAATGGGCGACTTGGGTCTTCACCTTCAATCTCATCCGGACGCACAGAAACTGAACCGGCTTTTTCCAACAAGGCCAAAACACCGCCACCTGCCCACTCACCTGCCTGCAAACGCTCACGCGCTTCAGCCGGATTTGCAGAACTCTTGATGGTTTCGATGATGGCATCAATATTTGCCAGAGCAACGGTTAAACCTTCCAAGATATGACCACGTTCACGCGCTTTGCGTAATTCGAACATGGTACGACGCGTGACTACTTCCTGACGGTGACGGATAAACGCGGCAATGATGTCTTTCAGGTTCATCAATTTTGGTTGGCCATTGTCCAGGCAAACCATATTGATGCTGAAAGAGTTTTCAAGTTGCGTGTTCTGGAACAGGTTGTTCACGATCACTTCAGCGTTTTCACCGCGCTTCAGGTCAATCGCGATACGCATACCGTCTTTGTCAGACTCGTCACGAAGCTCTGAAATGCCTTCCAGTTTTTTCTCTTTGACCAGTTCAGCAATACGCTCAATGGTTTTTGCTTTATTGACCTGATATGGAATTTCAGTGAAGACAATCGTGGTACGGCCATTCTTCGGATCTTCTTCGAAATGGTACTTACCACGGATATGCAAACGGCCCTTACCGGTACGGTATGCATCGACGATGCCTGATTTACCGTAAATGATACCGCCTGTCGGGAAATCCGGACCAGAAATATGTTCCATCAACCCTTCGATACTGATCTGAGGATCATTGGCATAAGCCAGACACGCATTCACGACTTCAGTCATGTTATGCGGCGCCATATTGGTCGCCATACCGACTGCAATACCGGTAACACCATTAATTAACAAGTTCGGAACACGGGTTGGCATGACTTGAGGAATACGCTCAGAGCCATCGTAGTTGTCTTCCCACTCGACGGTATCTTTTTCAAGATCCGCTAAAAGTTCGTGGGTCAGTTTACGCATACGCACTTCGGTATAACGCATGGCTGCTGCGCTATCACCATCGACCGAACCGAAGTTACCTTGACCATCAACCAATTGGTAACGCAAGCTGAAATCTTGCGCCATTCGTACAATCGTTTCATATACGGCAGAATCACCATGCGGGTGATATTTACCGATCACGTCACCGACTACACGTGCAGACTTTTTATAAGCTTTGTTATAGTCATTGCCTAATTCGTGCATTGCGAAAAGCACACGACGATGAACAGGTTTTAAACCATCTCGTACATCGGGCAATGCACGTGACACAATCACGCTCATCGCATAATCGAGATATGAGCTTTTAAGTTCATCCTCAATGGCAATCGGTCTAATTTCCGATACGCTCATGCATACTCCTTATTCTACAAGCCAATTTTGGCTTGTATTTATATGTCGTAAAACTAGCAAAATCATTAACTCAAACGACTGAGTTAAAAACTAAAATACAGCCCTAAATTATAGCATAAACACTTGTATTTTTGTGTCGAAATATTCAGCTTAACCTTGTTAATTATCTTCATTTTAGTGATCATTTTATTGTTATTTCAAAACCGAAAACCAGCACATCCAGACAGGATTTTTCCATACCCAAAATTTTGAGAAATACAGTACTATAAAAACAAAATGCGCCAATCAACTGGCGCATCTTCATCGTTTTTTCTATATTTTTATTGTGTCTGGTTCAGTACTTTACGATAGCTCAGCACAGCCACAATCAATAAAACTGGCAATAACATCTCCACCCCTTCCTCAATGGTCATAATCATGATTTGTGTATGTGGCACCAACTGGATGCCGAATTCATCTTTCAGGGTTGAAGTCGTGCGATCGAGCACCTTGCTCAGTCCGCCACAGGCAATGGTAAGGAAGATAAAAAAATGTGCAATATTCAAAGAATCTTTCATGCTTCGTATGGTTTGAACCAATTTTTTCGCCAGTACCAGAAAGACAAAAATAATCCCGAGCAATAAAATAAATCCGAGCAGCTTATCCATGAGCGGAATTTCAGCACTGCGATAGAAATTAGTTTTAATAAAACTCATTTCAAACACCTGCTTATGAAAATCCATTTCCCGCAATCCCAACAATGTCGCTGCTATAGCCGTAAACACTCGGGTATTAGGTTTGATTTCAACATTGAGCAAACACAGCACTGCCAGCAAGTACCATAACCATGGACTCATGACTTCAAAAGCGCCTGATTCACTAAATAAATACTGAGTCACCGCAGGCGGGGCATTCAGGGCAGTATGAATGCAAATACCCAGATAAAGCGCAATCAGCAGAAAACTAATGAACAGGATATGGGCGGCTTTGGAAAAGGACATGATTAAAAACAGGAGAAAAACCAAACCGGAATTTTATCACTTTTCATGCAAATGAAATACTCTAGTTTCGACTGCCGAGTATTTTTAAAATTTTTGCATAAAAAAACGCCCTTGGACAAAACAGGAAAGCATTGCTTTCACTGCCTGCACAAGAGCGTTTTTTGAATCCGATTCAAGAATTAGATTTTAGAAACCAATTCAGGAATAACAGTGTTCAAATCACCGACTAACCAGTAGTCAGCGACTGCATTGATTGGCGCTTCTTCGTCTTTGTTGATCGCAACGATCACTTTAGACTCTTTCATACCCGCCAAATGCTGAATCGCACCAGAGATACCGACTGCGATGTACAGATCAGGCGCAACGATTTTACCAGTTTGACCCACTTGCATATCGTTTGGTACGAAGCCAGCATCTACCGCAGCACGTGATGCACCTTGAGCAGCACCAAGCTTGTCAGCCAATGGATCAAGGATCTTGTGATAGTTCTCACCAGAACCAACACCACGACCACCAGAAACCACAATACGCGCAGCTGTCAGTTCAGGACGTTCAGATTTTACGATTTCTTCGTTGATAAACTTAGAAATACCCGCATCACCAGTAGACGCAGCAGCTTCGACAGCAGCAGAACCGCCCTCAGCAGCTACAGCATCAAATGCTGTACCACGAACAGTCGCCAATACGATGTTTTCGCCGGACTCTACAGTCGCAATTGCGTTACCTGCATAGATCGGACGTTTGAAAGTCTTAGGACCATCTACCGCGATGATGTCAGTGATCATGCTTACGTCAAGAAGCGCAGCTGCACGTGGTAAAATGTTTTTACCAGTTGTTGTAGAAGCAGCAAGGATATGTGTATAGCCTTTACCTAATTCAGCAACAAGTTTAGCCACGTTTTCAGCCAATTGGTTTGCATAAGCAGCGTCATCAGCAAGTAATACTTTGCTTACGCCCGCAACTTTAGCCGCCTGGTCAGCAACTGCCTGAGCGCTAGAACCAGCCACCAATACAGTGATATCACCACCGATTTTTTGCGCCGCAGCAACAACGTTTAAAGTAGCAGCGTTTAATGCTTTGTTGTCGTGCTCAGCGATAACTAAAATACTCATGATTTTTATCCTTCTGTATTAGATCACTTTCGCTTCGTTTTTCAATTTTTCTACAAGTTCGTCTACAGACTTCACTTGTACGCCAGCTTTACGCTCTGCAGGTGATTCAACTTTCACTGTTTTCAGTTTAGTTGCAGGGTTTACACCGAAATCTGCAGGTGACTTGGTATCCAGCGGTTTTTTACGCGCTTTCATGATGTTTGGAAGTGCCGCATAACGTGGCTCGTTCAAACGCAAGTCAGTGGTAATGATTGCTGGAAGTGTCAGCTCAACAGTTTGTAAACCACCGTCTACTTCACGTGTTACTTGTACTTTATCGCCATCTACTTTCACCTCAGAAGCGAAGGTACCTTGGCCTGCACCCATTAAAGCGCCCAGCATCTGACCAACCTGATTCGAATCATCATCAATGGCTTGCTTGCCTAGAAGAATCAATTGTGGTTGTTCAGCGTCAACAACGCCTTTCAGGATTTTAGCGATTTCCAGCGCACCCAGTTGGCTGTCATCAGCTTCAACCAGAATACCGCGGTCAGCACCAAGCGCCATTGCAGAACGGATTTGTTCTTGCGCTTCTTTAGGACCAATAGAAACAACAATGATTTCTGAAACAGTTCCTTTTTCTTTTAAACGAACCGCTTCTTCCACTGCGATTTCACAGAATGGATTAATTGACATTTTAACGTTAGTTAAGTCAACACCACTGTTGTCCGGTTTAACACGAACTTTAACGTTGGCATCAACCACACGTTTTACAGCAACAAGAGCCTTCATGTAATCCTCGGCTGTTTTAGCAAATGTAAATGTTGAGAAAAGTTAGTGTAACTCTTCACTTAAATTTTTTTAGGTGCCCTATCTTGCAATGTGTACGGCATTTCGGTCAAGTCACAATTCAACAAAGAGCTGTAAAAATGCGTAATTTTCCCTGAACGATGCGTTCACAATTAATTGTTATCGTTTTATTACAATGAAATGTATCAATATTTACTTAAAATTTAATTATTGATTTATATTATTTTTTTATCTGATTAATCACATCAGAAGTTTTGATTGATCAGTTTTAATTTAAATGGATTTACAGCAGCTTGAAGCAAAACAGACGGAATATAGATATGTCAGCTTTTGTCATTTTGGACAGAACTCTTTTTGAGAGCGAATTAAACCCAATATAAAGACAAATTGACCAAATAATAAACCAGCGCATTGAATTCTACGCCGACACAGTGAATGTTTAATTTCAAATCTTCGCAATTATAAAAAAAGCATACTGCGAAGAGTATGCTTCTTTGCAGCCAGATTAATTAATGATTAACCAGCTTGCGGCAAGTGCCAGTAAACCGCCAGAAGTTCCATCCACCCATTTTTGTTTACGTTCATCCATTTGGGTTTTCTGGCTGATTTTGCTGAATAAAATACTTAAGCCACAATACACCACAAAAATCAGACTGATAAAAATAAAGGACAGAATCAAACCTTGACTGACAGTATTGGCCGATTTATCAATAAACTGCGGCAAAATCGCAAAATAGATCAACATCCCTTTCGGATTTAACAGCGCAGTAAAAAAACCTTTTTTAATCGGATTGGCTGACGTCTTTTTCTCAATGTTCAGCGCGTTTTTACTAAATACCGATTTAAGTAAACCAAAGGCCAGATACAGCAGATAAGCAATCCCGAGCCAGCGAATTGTTTCAAACAGCACCGGAAAAGAGACAATAATAGCCGCAATCCCGAGTGCCACCAAAATCGAATGCACCAGATAACCGCAACACACCCCTAAGGTTGCCATCATCCCTGCTTTTGCATCTTTACCCATCACTTGAGACAGGATAAATAACATATCGGGTCCAGGCGTAAAAATCAGGGGAAGCACGGTCAGTGCAAAGAGTACAAATACAGACATTTCCTTTTCCTTTCAAACTCCAGAAAGTGAAATAAGTATCTGCGATTTTTCACAAAATTGGCTTTCATTTTATTTTATAATAAGTATTATTTTTCGAATATTATTCTAATTTATGAAAATATCCACCAAGTCTGTGCGGGTAAAGCTTGATCGAATTGATAAAAATATCATTCGACATTTACAGGCCAATGGCCGTATTCAGAATAATGATCTGGCACGTGAAATCGGACTTTCACCTTCATCCTGTTTACGCCGGGTGAAATTGCTGGAAGATGCAGGCGTGATTCAGAATTACACGACTATTGTCGATCAACAAAAAATTGGTTTTCAGTTGATTTTATTTTCACGCATCTGGCTGGTCGGTCAGGATGCCGAAACTATTGATACCTTTATTGAGGCGATGAAAGAATTGCCGCAAGTGATGGAGTGCTACATTATTTTGGGGGAAAGTGATGCGATGCTGAAAGTCGTAGTGCCTGATCTGGAAAGTTACCGTAAATTTCAGTCGACCCATCTGACCAAAAAAAATGGTATTACCAGTGTCAAAACAGATTTACCGAGTCAGATTATTAAACAGAGTTTCCAGCTACCTTTAGAAGATTTATAGGCAAACTGATTTTAGATAACGAAGCTATGTTCTTAATTTAGGATTTAAATAATCGTAGCTTGCTTAAATCACAACCTGTGTTACAAACACATAGATGGCAAGTCCTACATAAGGAAAAGGTTGCCTATAGAAGACAACCTTTTCCTTTTAAACAAAGCCAAACCACAAGACTGAATCTTATTTTTATGCTGTGTGGATGCTTCAGAATTTACTCAGTTTCTTGTGCTAAAAAATCACGATGTACATGGCTTAAATCTACCAGCTCATAGTCTACCAGTTCAAAAATTTGCCAAATCGCAATCGCATCTTCTTTTAAATCGACTGCCTGGGTCGCACGATTCGACAATTGCCATTGCAAATCAGAAATCCATAAATAGTATTGCCTAGTCGCCGCATTAAAGGCCTGAACTTTTCCATCGGCATTAATCCCTTGAATGATGGCGCCTTCAGGTAAGGTCGCTTCAAGATTGGGTAAGCTAATGTCCACAAAATGCTTGATTTGTCGCAAACCATAACCTGCAAACATTTCTTTTTGAGCTTCACTTAACTGTGCATATTTTTGCTCTATATCTGCAATTACCAGTGTGTCCATGTCACCTCCCATCGGTCAAATGCTGAGACTCTACTCAGCAATATTTCATTTTAAATATTAAATACTAGTTATTGTTATACCTGAAATGGCGCATTTAACGAATAAGACAATAGTGAAATGCTTACCCGAACGCCAATGTTCAGTTCAATTCCATTTTAAGGTTTATATATGAAAGTTTTGTGCCAAAAATACAATTTTCATGATTTTTATTCTTTAAAACTGGGCACATGATCAATCTTCTTTATGCTGCGCACGCGGATGGGCCTGATCATAAATCTGGGCCAGATGGTCAAAATCAACATGGGTATAAATTTGCGTGGTGGTTAAATTACTGTGTCCCAGCATTTCCTGCACGGCTCGTAAGTCCCGGCTATTCGATAACATGTGACTCGCAAAACAATGTCTTAACAAATGCGGATGTAAATCTACATTCACGCCTGCGCGCTGCGCCTGAAACTTGACCCGATTTTCAATTTGTCGTGCACCGAGCGGATTGCCTTTCTGGGTAATAAATACATTCGCCTCCGGTACAAAATCGCCATTCCATAAGGGATAGACTTGCAACCAAGCCATCACGCTGTCTTTGGCCTTGGAACCGAAAGGCACTATCCGGGTTTTATTGCCTTTACCAGTAATGCGTAATAACTGCCGGTTGAAATCAATATCTTTAATTCTCAGGCTTTGCAGTTCTGCCAGACGCAGCCCACTGGAATAAAGCAATTCTAACATCGCTTTGTCCCGGAGCCACATTTGCTGCTGTGCCTCAGTTTCAGGTGCAGGCTGATCAATAATCTGGTTGATGGTTTCAATATCCACCATGCCGGGCAAAGGACGCGATTGACGTTTTAACTGAAAATCATCCGCCGGATTAAAAGCCATATGCTGAGCCTGCTCGGCCCATTTCATAAACTGGCGAATAGCCGAAAGCATACGTTGCAGACTGCTGGGACTTAACTGATGCTGTTCCACTTTCTCAGCCAGAAACTGGCGTAAATCGGTAGCTTCTACATCATTTAAATTGAGCTGTTCATGCTGGCAAAATTCTAAAAAATCCGAGACATCACGTTCATAGGCTTGCAAGGTATGTTTGGACTGGTTTTGAATTTCACGTTCTTTTAGCCAGATGGATAATAATTGTGTTGCATCCATTAATATAAACCTTCCTACACCAATCCACCTTTCTCAATATTACATCTATCTATATTTTGTATCTAAAAAATCAATCATTTAAAATTCATTTTATAAGATAAATTCTGATCAGCTTTTGCTAATATCAAATCACTTACCAAAAAACATGACATAAAAACGATTTCATAGCGAGTATAAAATGCATTCATTTGAAAAAATTGCAGCATCTTTTAATTTGAACAGCCTACAGGTCGAAGAACTCACCAATGAATTAAAGGAGTTACAAAAGCGCTTTAATCCAGATAATATCCAAGACTTCTATCCTGAATTTGAAAAAATTGCCTCAAGCTTTGGCATTCAAGATGATCAAATTGAAGTATTTGTAGACATGCTTTATGCCAACCCTGAATTTAGCAATCTAGTGACTTTTATCATTCCAAGTTTCTACAGCATTGGTGGCGATCGAATGATATTTGAAGCCACGTATGAACAAATGATGGCAGACCTGCAAGCAGAATTAGATCAATAAAATAGAAAGCAAAAAGCCTATCTCATGGATAGGCTTGTTTCAAAGTAATACCGCTTAACCCTGGAAATAACGTAAATCCAGACGCCCTTCATATACGGTCGCCGTTGGTCCAGTCATCCAGACCACATCACCTTCTTTCCACTCAATTTGCAACTTGCCGCCTGCCAGCTCAACTTCAACTTTACTCGAAAGCAGACCACGGCGCATACCTGAAATTGCGGCAGCACAGGCACCTGTACCACAAGCCAAGGTCTCGCCCACACCACGCTCATATACGCGTAAACGCGCATGTTTTTCATCAATAATCTGCATAAAGCCAGCATTGACCCGTGCCGGGAAGCGCACATGCGATTCAACTTGTGGGCCAATACGTGCGACATCGGCAGCAATCACATCCGGTACAATCGTCACCGCATGTGGATTACCCATATTCACTACATCAATGGTCAGCTTTTCACCGCCAGCAAGCTCGATGTCATACAGGCTCTCCGGTGCATCAGCCACAAATGGAATTTCCTGAGGCAGGAATTTTGGATAGCCCATATTGACGCGTACCCAGCCATTCGCACCCAATTCCGGCTCTACAATACCAGATTTGGTTTGCACCTTGATTTTGGTTTTGGTAGTCAGCTGACGATCATGCACAAACTTAGCAAAACAGCGCACGCCATTGCCACATTGTTCCACTTCTGAACCATCGGCATTAAAAATCCGATATTTAAAGTCTGCACTCGGGATATCAGGTGGCTCAACCACCAAGAGCTGATCAAAACCAATGCCGAAGTTACGATTGGCCAAACGCTGAATGGTCAAAGTGTCTAAATAAGCACGCTGGCTGATCAGGTCAACCACCATAAAGTCATTGCCCAGACCATGCATCTTGGTAAATTCTAATAACATCCTGATTTATCCTTAAGGCAATAAACGCTCACGTTCCCAGAGTGATTCAATCGTTTCACGTTCACGAATCAAATGCGCCTGATCAGCATCGACCATTACTTCAGCAGCACGGCCACGGCTGTTATAATTTGAACTCATCACAAAACCGTATGCACCTGCGCCCAGCACAGCCAGCACATCATTTTCCTTGATCGCAAGCTCACGCTCTTTACCCAGAAAATCACCAGTTTCACAAATTGCACCCACCACATCCCATTCTTTCATTTCGACATCGGTACGAGGTGTAACAGATTGAATATCCATCCATGCTTCATATAACGCAGGGCGAATCAGGTCATTCATCGCCGCATCAATAATCGCGAAATTACGGTGATTCGTTGGTTTTAATAGATCCACTTTAGTCAGCAGCACACCTGCATTGGCAGAGATACTACGTCCCGGTTCCATATACACTTTCAAGCCCAATTTTTCTAAAGCTGGACGTAGCGCATTGGCATATTCTTCAACCGACGGCGGGGTTTCATCTTTATACGTCACACCCAGACCACCGCCGATATCGATGTGTTTGAGGTGAATGCCCAGCTCTTTTAACTGGTCGATCATCACAATGACACGATCCAGTGCATCCACAAATGGCTGGGTTTCAGTCAGCTGTGAACCGATATGGCAGTCAATCCCAACCACATCCAGATTTGGCAATGACGCTGCATATTGATAAGTTTCAAACACGCTATCAGACGGAATACCGAATTTATTTTCTTTTAAGCCGGTTGAAATATAAGGATGGGTTTTGGCATCGACATCAGGATTTACACGTAATGAAATCGGCGCTTTGATATTTAATTCAGCCGCAACCTTCTGGATACGATCCAGCTCGGCATAAGATTCCACGTTGAAACAGGCAATGCCGACTTCCAACGCTTTTTTGATATCCACTTCAGATTTACCCAAGCCCGAAAATACGATTTTCGATGCATCACCACCGGCTTTCAGCACACGCGCCAATTCACCACCGGTCACAATATCAAAACCGGCACCCTGTTTGGCCAATACATTCAATACCGCAAGATTAGAGTTGGACTTTACCGCAAAACAGATTTGATGGTCGATAAAATCAAAAGCACGGTCCATATCTAAAAAATGCTTTTCCAAAGTGGCTTTAGAATAAACATAGAGTGGTGTGCCGAATTGCTCCGCGAGCTGTTGTAATGAACATTGCTCAGCGTGCAATACCCCATTAATGCGGGTGAAACTCATGAAGGTATCCTTTCTGTGAAAGCGTTATGGAGTGGTTTTAACGTCTGAATCGGTAGGTGCAGCAAACTGTTGTTGCACAGGTGCCTCGCGTTCTTCATCGGACGCTTTAGGCTCAGTTTCAGTATTTTTGTATAACAGATACTTGGCACGCTTGTCGTAATTCGGATCATTTGGCAAGTGCAAAGCACCTGACTGTCCACAACCTGCAAGAACAAGACCTGTCGCTAAGATACTGATGTAGCAAATGACTTGGCGCATCTGACCACCTAATGTAATAGTTTCGATGAAGTATAACGCGATCATTCGGCATGACCCAAGCGTTAAACGCTAGAGAGTATCTTTAGACAAAAAAAAACGCCAGCAGATCGCTGACGTTTTTATTGATAAGGTTTATTTATGTTTCTGTTTATAGAAACCAAAATAGCCAATGATTAGCAGGATAAACCAGATCGGACTGATCATCAGTGCCTGGCGAGTATCCTCTTCCAGTGCTAAGACCACGATCATGCTCAGGAAGAAGATAATCACGATCCAACAGGTCACTAAACCGCCTGGTAATTTAAAGGTCGATTTGGCATGCAGCTCTGGTCGTGTTTTGTAATACACGATATAGCTCCAGATAATGATGATCCAGACACAGATAAACAGAATCGTAGATAAAGTCGTTGCCAAGGTAAAGGCCCGAACTGTATCCGGAACAAAATACTGGAGTGCTGCTCCCAGCAACAAACATACCGCCGAGAAATACAAGGCATTGGCAGGCACTGCGCGACGGTTCAGACGACCAAAAGCCATCGGTGCCTGCTCTTCACGCGACAGGCCAAACAGCATACGGCTGGTCGAGAATACGCCACTGTTCATCGATGACATCACCGAGGACAATACCACCAGGTTCATGATAATCGCAGCCGCTGCAATGCCAGCCTGACTGAACAGGTTTACAAAGGGCGAAACATTCGGGTCAATCTGGTTCCATGGAGTTACTGACATCACAATGAGCAGTGCCAATACATAGAAAATAATGATACGGATCGGAATAGAGTTCACCGCTTTTGGCAGGTTCTTTTCCGGATCTTTGGTTTCAGCCGCGGTAGTCCCCACCAGTTCCACCCCCACAAAGGCAAAGATGGCAATCTGGAAACCGGCCAGGAAGCCCATGGCACCCGTTGGGAACAAACCGCCATGCTCCCAGATATGACTAAAGGATGCGACCGTACCAACATCATTGGTAAAGCCGGTAAATACCATCCACAGACCAACGGCAATCAGCACCACAATGGCGATAATTTTGACCAGGGCAAACCAGAATTCCATTTCACCAAACAGTTTTACCGTGACCAGATTCAGCCCCATGATAAACACAATCGCGGCAACACTGATCATGACGCCTTCTTCAGGGCTAAAGGGCAAACCATTATTGAAGAATTGCAGATAATAAATAATGGCTGACAGATCTGCAATCCCGATGGTGATCCAGCACAGCCAGTAGGTCCAGCCAACAAAGTATCCGGCCCAAGGCCCGATCAGATCCGTGGCAAAATCAATAAAAGATTTATATTGCAAATTGGAGAGTAACAGTTCACCCAATGCACGCATCACCAGAAAGACCATAAAACCGATGATCATATAAATCACCAGAATCGAAGGACCTGCAAGACTGATGGTTTTACCCGAACCCATAAACAGGCCGGTTCCGATGGCGCCCCCAATGGCAATTAACTGTAGGTGCCGATTGGACAAACTCCGCTTTAATTCACCGTGCTCTGCCGATGAATTGTTATATTTTTCTGACATTATTAATTACAACTTTGAGTTTTACTCGCGACAAATTAACGTAAAAAATGCTGAATACAAAAATAAAATTTGCATCATTTGTATTTCCTGATTAATTGAAGAAGTTAATTTATTTTTCTTATATCGCTCTACGGTTACACTTCTGCTTTATTTTTGACCTGCGATATTCCAGTAATTTCTTGTCAAATTTTTAAAACTGTGTAAAAAATAGAACACTATTCAGTCAATTTATGCATTCAGGATGAATGTATCTGGCATAGCAATTGCTTTTTAATCAATACCTCGAACTACACAGACATGGATCAATAAGAAGAATTTTATGCAAAATTTACAAAGTTTAATGGAAACTTTAAGCGGCTGGGTCTGGGGCCCTTATATGCTGGTACTAATTGTTGGTACCGGGATTTTCCTTACCTTCCGTTTATTGTTCTGGCAGTTCCGCATGTTGCCCCTAGCCTTCAAACAGGTCTTTGGCAAGCACCCTGACCATTCAGGGGACATTTCCCAATTTGCTTCATTGATGACCGCACTCTCTGCCACGATTGGTACCGGTAACATTGCCGGCGTAGCCACTGCCTGTGTCCTCGGGGGTCCGGGCGCCGTGTTCTGGATGTGGATGACCGCCCTGTTTGGTATGGCCACCAAATATGGCGAAGGTGTTCTGGCAGTCAAATACCGAGTCAAAAATGAAAAAGGTGAAATGTCGGGTGGTCCGATGTACTACATCGAGCGTGGTCTGAAATGGAAATGGCTGGCACTGATTTTTGCCTTGTTCGGGACACTGGCTTCTTTTGGAATCGGCAGTTCAGTACAGTCGAATACTGTAGCACTGGCGGTTGAAAACAGCTTGGGCATCGAAACCTGGATGACCGGTATCGTCATTACCGCCT
The DNA here is from genome assembly GCF_018438165.1 of Acinetobacter sp. WY4. Taxonomy (GTDB): domain Bacteria; phylum Pseudomonadota; class Gammaproteobacteria; order Pseudomonadales; family Moraxellaceae; genus Acinetobacter. The sequence goes on from NZ_CP053947.1 coordinate 1,079,546, forward strand.
TTTCAGCACTGGTGATTCTCGGCGGAATTCAAACCATTTCTCGCGCTTCTTCAGTAATTGTTCCAGTTATGGCCCTGGGCTATGTTGCAGGGGGAGTGACGATTATCATCAACAATCTGGAGTTAGTCGCTCCAGCCCTGAAAATGATCTTTACCTATGCATTTACCGGTGAAGCTGCAGTGGGCGGTGCGATTGGCGCAGCGATTCGTTATGGTGTAGCGCGTGGAGTATTCTCCAACGAAGCCGGTATGGGTTCTGCACCGATTGCGGCCGCAGCAGCGAAAACCGATCATCCGGCGCGTCAAGGTCTGGTGTCTATGACTGGTACCTTTATTGATACGATTATCGTCTGTTCGATTACCGGTATTGTACTGGTGATGGGTTATATCATGGCCGGCAACTCATTCGGTGACCAGACCGGCGCAGTATTGACCATCAGCGCGTTTGACAAACTGTTGCCTGGGATCGGCGGCTGGATTGTGACCCTCGGGATTATTTTCTTTGCTTATTCCACCATCTTGGGTTGGAGCTACTATGGCGAGAAATGTGCCACTTATTTGCTCGGTGAGAAGTTTGTGCTGCCCTATCGCATTATTTATATCGCTTCGGTATTTATTGGCTGTGTGGCGACCCTTGATCTGGTTTGGCTCTTCGCCGATACCTTTAATGGGCTCATGGCGGTTCCAAACTTAATTGCACTATTGCTTTTATCCGGAGTGATTGCCAAGGAATCGAAAGACTTTATTGCAAGACGTAAATCTGGTGAACTTTATTAATTGATAAGTTGTGTAAATATTCAATTCACATATAAAAAAGCCACGTAAATCGTGGCTTTTTTATACTTCAGTTTTCCCATTTTTCATTATGAAATTTTAGCAACGTAAACCACTACAAGCCAGCTTGTCCCACTCAGATTCAAGCTCCAGTGCTAGTCCCAAAGATAAAACAAAAAACTGAATGCCTTTAATTTTCATATTGCCCTGTTCATCTTCCAGATACCCACTCAATTTTTGATAGGTTTTATGATGCAAATCAAAAGGTACATCCAGATAAAGACCACCTAGGTAGATTTCACTATGGACGGTTTGATCCACACCTAAACACGGCATATAGACAATGCCCTGTTGCTCTAGCCAGCCGATCAAAATCTGGCGAACCGAGTTTGTGTCCCGATCTGGATGGACATAATGATCAAAATGCACAAACAGCACATCACGGTTTTTTTCGCGTGCGATCGCATCAATATGTTTCAACAATTGTGACAAGATCTGTTCCATTCCAGCATAACAAGATGGGCATTATAGACGGCGTTGACGCACAGCATTCAAATCAGCATAAATAAAAACGACAAGACTTGTCGTAAAAACCATGATTTTTCAGGTGAAAGACTTGGTTTTCGATGGCATTCACCGCTATGCTGTCACTCAATTTCAATCGCTTCATCTTCAAATATGGCTAAAGCAAAAAGTGTGTATCGTTGTGAACAATGTGGTGCCGATCATCCAAAATGGTCGGGACAGTGTTCTGAATGCGGGGAATGGAACAGCCTGGTTGAGGTGATCATTGCACCGGCAGTAACGCATCGTGCACAGCCAAAAATTGGTGGTGGATACGCAGGCCAGGCGTCTAGCATTACCAACTTAAATCAGGTCTCAGTCTCTCATGAAACTCGTCTGCCGACGGGTATCAGCGAATTTGACCGGGTCTTGGGTGGCGGACTTGTCACTGGTTCGGTGGTCCTAATCGGCGGTGATCCCGGGATTGGTAAATCCACCATTTTGCTACAAACAGCCACGCACATGGCATCTGCCAAAAATCCGGCCCTGTATGTGACCGGTGAGGAATCTTTGTCTCAGGTGGCTTTACGTGCCCAGCGTCTGGATCTGCCAACCGACCAGCTCAAAGTCATGGCAGAAACCTGCGTCGAACGTATTTGTGAAGTACTGGCCCAGCAACGTCCTGCGGTGGCAATCCTGGACTCGATCCAAACCCTGTACACCGAAACCCTGCAATCTGCACCAGGTGGTGTCTCACAAATTCGTGAATCAGCGGCCTTGTTGACCCGTTTTGCCAAAAATAGTGGCACGTCTTTGTTTCTGGTCGGTCATGTAACCAAAGAAGGCGCACTGGCCGGCCCACGTGTACTGGAACATATGGTGGACTGTGTGCTGTATTTTGAAGGCCAGTCGGATTCACGTTACCGGATGATCCGAGCGGTCAAAAACCGTTTTGGTGCGGTCAATGAGCTCGGTGTGTTCGGCATGACCGATAAAGGTCTGCGCGAAGTTTCCAATCCTTCAGCCATCTTTTTAAGCCGTTATGATGAAGCCATTCCCGGCTCAATTGTGATGATCAGCCGCGAGGGTACGCGCCCGCTTCTGGTTGAAGTTCAGGCACTGGTCGATGATGCACATGGTCAGCCACGACGTGTAGCGCTTGGTCTGGATCAGAACCGTCTAAATATGCTCCTTGCAGTCATGCATCGGCATGGTGGTGTGCAAACCTCCGGTCAGGATGTCTATGTCAATATCGTCGGTGGTTTGAAAATTACCGAAACCGGTTCGGATCTGGCGGTACTTCTCGCCTGCGCTTCCAGCATTCGTGGCAAAGCCTTACCGCAACAGCTGGCGGTTTTTGGGGAAGTCGGACTGTCTGGAGAGATTCGCCCTGTGCCGAACGGTCAGGAACGGCTGAAAGAAGCGATTAAACATGGTTTTAAATACATTATTGTCCCTCGCGGCAATGCACCGCAAAAATCCATCGAGGGCGTGCAAATTATTGCAGTTGCGCGTTTACATGAAGCCTTGAGCGAGGCAATGGCGCTGAGTGATGAACTCAATTAACTGTAAACCGGCTCATTTCGTACAAAGAGCAAAAAAATACAGATTTTTGATTGAAATTCCACACAAAGCCTATATAAATAGACTGTACAAACAGGTTTTATTCTCATAGGAAAAATGAATGGAAGTTCGACAGCGCGGTTTGATCACAGGTATCTTGACAGCAGTTTTATTGGTTGCGCCTTTTGCAGCTGAAGCAAAACGTGCCGGTGGCGGTAAAAGTCACGGCATGCAACGTTCTGCACAACCTACTCAATCTTATCAACAACCTCGTCAAGCTGCGCCTGCTCAACAAGCGCCAGTTGCCGGTGCTGCAACCCAGCAAAAATCCGGTCCGGGTGTCGGCGGCATGGTTGCCGCGGGTGTAGCCGGTGCTGCGATTGGTGCAGTTGCTGCCAATGCCTTGGCGGATGATCAAAGTGTAGCAGCATCTGAAGCTCAGGCTGCTCAAGCCGAAGAGGAAAAAGGTGGTATTCCAGGCTGGATCTGGATCCTTCTTGCTGCTGCTGTTGCCTTCTTCATTTTCCGTAAGATGGGCGCAAAAAAAAAAGTAGCTTCTAACCCATACGCACCAAATAGCGGTGCTAGTAATACAGCACCTTTTGGTCAGGCACCGACTGCACCTCGCGGTGGTGACAGTACCAATATTTTTGGTCAGAATGTGGGTGGTCAAACGTCAAGCAACAATGCTCCGTTTGGTTCTGCTCCGGTAAATAACGCGCCTTTTGGTGCAGCTTATACCCAAAGTGGCAGCCAGTTACCGGATGGTACTGAACCTGCAGCATTCTTGCGTGTAGCGCGTCAGCGTTTTAACCATATTCAGTCCATGAATACAGCAAGCAATATTTCTGAAATTCAGCGTTATCTGACTCCTGAACTTTATCAGTCAATGTATAACGACATCATGAGCAATCAGGATCAGGATGTTGCCGAGTTTTCAAATCTGAATGCGATGGTCGTCGACTCATCGACTGACAATGGCCAGTATATTGTCAGCGTACGCTTTACAGGTACGGTAAGCGAAGACTTAAACAGCTTGCCGCAACCGTTCGCAGAAATCTGGCATTTCACCAAACCAGCAGGTTCAAATCAGGACTGGGTGGTTGCAGGTATTCAGCAAGACTAATCGTGAATAAATGAAGTTTAGACAGCGGCCTTCGAGCCGCTGTTTTTATTTGTAAGCCTTACATTTTGATGTTTTTTAATTCCCTTCCCCCTCTCTTTTTTAACTTAACTTCCAGTTTTACTTATTTTTCATATAAATAGTTCAACAACCCATATTTAAAATCTAAACAATAATTGTTATCATTATCATTAATTACTTCATAAGTTTGTAAATAGAATTTTCGATGATGAATAGTCCGAATATGCAAGCCATAGCGACTGGAACAGTTACTGCACCGAAACCATCAAGCAAAAATAAAGTCAAAGCAAGTATGCTGGCTTATCGTGGGATGATTTTATATCGCTTTATTCTGGCGGGTGCTGGCGGTTATCTACTGGCTACACTGGCAACGATCGTGATTGCCCAGCTTTTTATCGACAGTGGAAGCAGTGCAGCCATGTCCGCCACCCTGATTGGCTTTAGCTTGAATGCTGCTGCATTTATCTGGGTATTTATGGTGAATAAGACGCTCAAAGCTACGCTCGGGATCGCGATTCCCGGTGTTTTACTCTATATCGCCTATAAGCTTTTAGGAAATTGAGATGAGAGTAGATGCAAAACCCGAAGGTCCACGCCAGTCGATGTCGTGGTTGCATACCTGGGCCAGTCTGATTTTAGGCTGGCTTTTATATGCGATTTTCTTGACCGGAACCTTAAGCTTTTTCCAGAACGAAATTACCGTCTGGATGAAACCGGAATTTCATCAATCAGTTCCACCAAAGACTCAAATCGAACAAACCCGTGTGGCACTGGCTTATCTGCAACAGCACCATCCGGATGCTGGCAGCTGGGCAATCCAGCTTCCTAACTCACGCCAAAATACTACCACCCTGACTATTCGTAGTGCCGGCGAAGATCCGCGTGCCCGTCGTGGCGGTACCCGCGTGACGATTGACAGCGCCACCGACGAAGTTTTGCAAGCGCGTGAAACACGCGGTGGTTCATTCTTATACCGTTTCCACTTTGAATTGTATGGTTTGCCAAGAATCTGGGCGCGCTGGATGGTCGGCGTTGCGACCCTGCTCATGCTGGTGGCAATCATCAGCGGTGTCATTACCCATAAGAAAATTTTCAAGGATTTTTTTACTTTCCGTCCCGGCAAAGGTCAGCGTTCATGGTTGGATGCACACAATGCTACTGCGGTATTTGCCCTGCCCTTTCACATCATGATTACCTTCAGTGGCTTATTATTATTGCTTTTTACCCTCATGCCCTGGGGCGTAAACCAGATTTATGAAAATCGTGGTGCTTTCCTTCAGGATCAACGTAAGAGTTTGGTTCAAGACAACAGTATTCAGGCTGAATCCCGTGAAAGCCATAGTGAGAGCAAAGAACGTCGACCGCAAGCTGAGAGAGAAAATCGTGGCGAGCGCGGTGAAATGTCTGCACGCAGTGAAGGTCGCCGCTCTCGTGATGAAATGCAAGCTGCACCTCCTGCACCGTTAACCGATCTAGCTCCGATCTTGGCAACAGCCGAAAAAGAATGGAAAAATAATCCGGTGGGTATGATAACTATTATCCAGCCAAATACCGTAAAAGCAGAAATTGAGCTTCGTGCCTTAAACGGAGTCAGCGTAGCTTATCGCAATGTTTATCCGAGCCTTGCTTTTAATGGCGTAACAGGTGAATTAAAGCCAGATCAAACCACACTGAAAATGCCTTCAATCGCAAATGGTATTTATAATGTATTCACCACATTGCATGAAGCACGTGGCGTAGATCTGGCGTTACGCTGGTTATTGTTCATGTCAGGTGTGGTGGGTACCTTGAAGATTGCCACCGGCTTGATTCTATGGTGTGTCAAACGTGCACCACAGCAACAGAAACAAGGCTATAAATCGTTTGGTTATCGTCTTGTGGAAGTCACCAATATCGCTGCCATTATTGGTTTACCTGTTGCCTGTGCTGCCTATTTCTATGCCAACCGTTTTATTCCGGCAGACATGGACATGCGTCTGAACTGGGAAATACGTAGCTTCTTTATTGTCTGGTTACTGACTTTACTGTATGCCATGATTCGCAGTCATCGACAAGCTTGGCTAGAGCTTCTCATGCTTGCAACTGGGACATTTGCCTTGCTCCCAATCGTCAATTTTCTGACCGGCGGTCAGGCGATCTGGAACACCATTATGCATGGTCAATGGGTCATTGCTTCTTTTGATCTAGCGATGTGGGTGCTTGCGATCTTGTTCTGGTTTTCATTTAAAAAAGTGAAAAACCATAAAGGCTTGTCGCCTAAAAAAGCCAAGGTTGCTCTCAAGGAGAATCAGTCATGATGTTTTTCTTACTGATTTGGGCTTTAACTTCACTGGGTTTCTTTGCGCTTGCAACGTCGATGTCCAAACATCAAAAACAGATTTTTGACACAGAACTCAACCCTGCAAAAACACAACTTGCGACTATTCTCGGTTGGGTATTGCTCATACTCGCCCTAATTCTGTGCCTGTGTACAGGAGCTATCAGCAATATGATCAGTTACTGGCTGGGTAGTCTGACTTTTGCAGCACTGGTGGTCGGCTTAAGCCTGAGTTATCTGGCAAGTAGAATTAAAGTGATCGTAATGTTCTGTGTGTTCATCGCCTCGATCTCAGGGATTCTTTGCTTGATCTAATCATTTGATTGACCAATCTCTTTAAAAAGCTGACTTTCGGATTGGCTTTTTTGCTTTAAACCTTTTAGTCTACACACAATATTTTTGAGATGTTGATATGACCCAGCGTGTTTCTCCCCCTGCTGCCCTGACCAATCTTGCCTTAGCCGGCAATGCTGAAGCGCAATTTGAACTGGCTGAACTGTATATGCAAAGCGAGCATGATGATGACATCATTCTTGCTGAAGAATGGGCGTTGAAAGCTGCCAACGGCGGGCTGGTGGATGCAATGTACTGGTTAGGTGAAGGTTATACCGTTTATGCCAAAGAGTTAGCAGAAGAAGATCCTGAAGAATCCAAAGCTCACTTTGAGTTAGCCTATTACTGGTTAAGCAAGGCCAATATCGAGAAGCACCCTGCTGCGACTTTAGAACTGGCCGGTTTCTACCGTCGTGGTGATGTTATTGAAAAAGATGTAGAGAAATCAATTTCTTTAGTCAAACAGGCTGCTGAATGGGGTGAAGTTCAGGCCATGCGCGATCTTGCTTTTATTTATGCAAATGGTTTAGGTGTAGATGGCGATGAAGAACTAGCTGAGTTCTGGACCCAAAAAGCGGATGCTGCTGAGCAAGAAGCTAAATAAAACGAAAAGTCCGTCAAATGATGGGCTTTTTATTTAACTCTCATACTCCCTCCTACATGATGCAGAAGAATCAAAAGAATCTTAAAAGAAAACATTTAATTTACCGTATTTATATTGATAGGCTTTTGATCAATTAAAAGCTCAAAATACAGAAAATAAATAATATTATCTTTTTCAACTTGGCTCATGTTTAGATTCCAAGTACAATACGGCGCTAGTCGAGGGATGCTGCGACGTTTTACAGGCACTAAATGTAAAATCGCTAGGCTCGACCATCGGTCAGACATTCGTTCTGATCAACAACGGCATCCGCGAACAGAACGATCCAATCTATTTTTTCCTAGGAGATCCTGATGAACGCGGTTACTGCTTCATTTACAGATTACAAAGTTGCTGATATTTCACTTGCTGATTACGGCCGTAAAGAAATTAAACTTGCTGAAGCTGAAATGCCAGCCCTCATGGGTCTGCGTAAACGCTATGCTGCTGCTAAACCACTTGCAGGCGCGAAAATTCTCGGCTGTATCCACATGACCATTCAAACTGCCGTTTTAATTGAAACGCTGGTTGAATTGGGTGCAGAAGTTCGCTGGACTTCATGTAACATCTTCTCGACTCAAGACCATGCTGCTGCTGCAATCGCTGCTGCGGGCATTCCCGTGTTTGCCTGGAAAGGCGAAACTGAAGAAGAATACATGTGGTGTCTTGAACAACAAATCAATGTAAATGGCACGCCTTGGGATGCCAACATGATTCTTGACGATGGCGGTGATTTAACACTACTTGTTCATGAAAAATACCCAGAAGTGATTGAAAAAATTCACGGTGTAACTGAAGAAACAACGACAGGTGTTCAACGTCTGTATGAAATGCTTCGTGATGGCACTTTAAAAGTTCCTGCAATCAACGTAAACGATTCAGTAACCAAGTCTAAAAACGACAACAAATACGGTTGCCGTCACTCACTGAACGATGCAATCAAACGTGGTACAGATATGCTTTTATCTGGCCGTCGTGCACTTGTGATCGGTTATGGTGACGTAGGTAAAGGTTCTGCGCAATCCCTTCGTCAAGAAGGCATGATTGTACGCGTAACTGAAGTTGACCCAATCTGTGCAATGCAAGCATGCATGGACGGTTATGAAGTTGTATCTCCATACAAAAATGGCGTGCAAACTGGCAAGAAAGAAGACATCAATGTTGACCTTCTTCAAAACACTGACCTTATCGTAACTACAACAGGTAACTACCACGTATGTGACGCTGCAATGCTTGATTCATTAAAAGCTGGCGCAGTTGTTTGTAACATCGGTCACTTTGATACTGAAATTGATACAGCTTACCTACGTGGCTACAAGTGGGTTGAAGTTAAACCTCAAGTACACCAGGTGTATCGTTCAGAAAATGAAAATGATTACCTGATCCTTCTTTCTGAAGGCCGTTTGGTGAACCTTGGTAATGCGACTGGTCACCCATCACGTATTATGGATGGTTCATTTGCCAACCAGGTATTGGGTCAAATGCATTTATTCGCTGAGAAATTTGCTGATCTTCCAGAATCTGAAAAAGCTGCACAAATTCGTGTAGAACTTCTTCCTAAGAAATTAGATGAAGAAGTTGCTGCTGCGATGGTTGCTGGTTTCGGTGGTGTCTTGACTCAATTGACTCAAGAACAAGCGGATTACTTAGGCGTTCAAGTTGAAGGTCCATTCAAGTCTGATGCTTATAAATACTAATTAAACTCCACCCTCTCCCTAACCCTCTCCCATAGGGAGAGGGAACATTCATTACCAAATGTATGTCATCGAGGGTAAATCCTCTCCTGAGCGTGCTTAAAGCACTGCTTTGAAGCTCAGCGCAAGAGAGGATTTAGGAGAGGTAAAACTAATTAAAAAGTATTTATAAAAAGGATTTGAACATGTCTAAACAGATTCCAATTTCATTTGAATTCTTCCCGACCAAAACTGATGTAGGTGCGGAAAAACTCAAGCTTGTACATCAAGAGTTACAACTCTTAAATCCAGAATTCTTTTCTGTGACCTATGGTGCTGGCGGTTCGACCCGTGAACGCACCCTGTCTACCATCAATGACTTTAATGGAAAAGGCGCACCTGTCGCCCCTCACCTGTCTTGTATTGGCGATGATAAGGCACGTATTGCAGAACTTCTAGACCTGTACAAATCTCAAGGTATTGACCGCATTGTTGCCCTGCGTGGTGACTTGCCTTCTGGTCAGGTCGGTTTGGGTGAATTACCTTATGCACAGGATCTGGTCCGCTTTATCCGTGAACATTCAGGCGATCATTTCAAGATTGAAGTCGCAGCTTATCCGGAAATGCATCCTCAGGCTGAAAGCTTTGACAAAGACATTCAGCACTTTGTTGATAAAGTTAATGCGGGTGCCAATGCGGCATTAACCCAGTTCTTCTTCAATCCAGATGCTTATTTCTACTTTGTAGATCGCATCCAGAAAGCAGGAATCGATATTCCAGTTGCGCCAGGCATCATGCCAATTACCAATGCCAGCAACCTGATTCGCTTTGCTGATGGTACCGGCGCTGAGATTCCACGCTGGATTCGCAAGCAACTGGCAACCTATGGTGACGATACTGCTAGCATTAAAGCCTTTGGCCATGAAGTTGTGGTTAAATTCTGTGAGCGTCTGCTTGCAGGTGGTGCGCCAAGCTTGCATTTCTACACCATGAACACTACTGACCCTACCCGTCAGCTGGTCACCGATCTTGGTTTAGCTTAAGTCCTTTATTTCACCGATTTTTTGAGTAGAACGATCAATGCCACGTTTTTATATAGATGCTGATTTAACTGTTGATGTCAGCCTGGAGCTTACGGAAACTGTATTTCATCATTGGGTAAAGGTTTTACGCGCGCAAGTCGGTGAAAGCGCGACCCTGTTCAATGGACAGGGTGGCGAATATGACGTAACCCTTACTGAGGTTGCGAAAAAATCAGCCACCGTCTCAGTCAATGCATTTAATCCTGCTAACCGCACCCCTAAGTTTAAAGCTTTGCTCGGTCAGGTGATGAGTAAAGGCGACCGTATGGATTATGCGATTCAGAAAGCAGTCGAACTGGGCGTATCCGAGATTCAGCTGCTGACTTCAGATCGTTGTGAAATGCGTTTAAAGTATGATCGCGACCAAAAAAAACTAGATCACTGGCAAGGTGTTGCTATTGCGGCTTGTGAACAATGTGGTCTAAATATTGTACCCAAGATTTTAGCGCCCATTTCCCTAGAAAAATGGCTGGACACTGAACTTCCGAACACCAAACTGGTTTTAGCACCCAATAAAGATGAAACAGATGTACTGGCAGATGCGACCTTAGATCTTGCCCTGCTGATTGGCCCCGAAGGAGGTCTGAGTGAGGCAGAAATCAGCGCTGCAAATCAGAAAGGTTTTCTTAACTGGTGTATCGGCGAACGTGTATTGCGTACAGAAACTGCCCCGGTTGTTGCCCTGTCAATTTTGAATTATGTGCTTTAGTTCATCGGATGGGTAAAAATTTGTCTTTAATTTTGTTGATTTTTATTTTTAAGACATCTAATCTCGACTAAAGAATAATAAACATTTATTAATTGATTTCACACACTTCTTGGAGTTTCTATAATAACAATGTACAAGGACGAAAACCGTTTAGGATGAATACAGGCATTGAATCACATGGTTGATAATCAGGACGACTATATTCAGCAGCATTTGCATGATGCTCAAATTGCGAACACGCTTCGCCATAGTCGCTATTTTTTGCTCAGTATCATGGTGATTTGCCTCTATATTTTTTGTATTTATCACATTCAATATAGTCCTTCTAATACGTATTTTAATACCTGGTTTATTCTGACAGAACTTCTGGTCAGCATGTGCTGGCTGGTGAATACGCTGTATTTCAAACCCGAACAATATAATCAGAAAAGCGCGCACCGCTGGTTACAGATGCAGAGCCTTGCAGTCGGAAGCTGTATCGCGGCCGGTATTTATACAATTTATTACTATTTGCCGCAGGCCAATCCTGTATTTGAAGATATTGAAGCACTGACCTTGTCTGCCTTGTTGCTGATTGTAAGCCAAGCATTTGGCCTGACCTACCTGACCCAGAAACTGAGCTATTTTTGTCTGGTCTTTTTGCCGTCCTTATTCCCTTTTTTACTGTCGCAGCTTGACCATGTCGGTCATTCCAATCCCTTTTTTGGTCTGGCCTTAAACTTTGCGCTCATAGTGATTCTGCTGTGCGCGACAAGTAGTTATCGAATTCACAGCCGCACCTCACGTCTGTATGCGGAAAATGATATTTTGGTGAAAAATGCAGAACAGCAAGTGCATTGGACTGATGAACTGTGCCAGCAACTCAAAACTGAAGTCAATAAATCCAAAGATATTGAACAGCAATTACAGCTCAGTAACCAATTGCTGGAGCAAAAAGTACGGGAACGTACCTATGATATTGAACAGATCAATCATGACCTGAAGAATCAGCAGCAGAATCTAAAACTTGCACATGAAATTGCCGGTATTCGGCCATGGGACTGGAATATTCAAGAGCGCAGCATCACCTTAACCAATCATAAAGACGAAAAGATTCTGCGCGATTCCAAAGATCATCATCTGCAATTACAGTATCTGATTCACCCTGAAGATCTGGCCTATTTTAAGCGCAATATGAAGCAGCATCTGCGTGGCCAGATTGAACGCTATGATGCCACTTACCGGATCAAGCTCAGTGAAGGTGGCTGGAGTTGGGTACATGATATTGGCCGGGTGATCAGTCGTGATCCTAAAAATAAAAAACCCTTGCGTATGGTGGGCATCCGTCGTGATATCCAGCAGGAACGTCTGTCTCAAGAACGTTTAAAGCTGGTGGCCAGTGTACTGGAACAGGCTGCGGAAGGGATTTTCATTCTGAATCCTGAATTAGATTATATCGATGTCAATCCTCACTACGAATACTTGAGCGGTTTTGAGCGTGACGAGATTATCGGTAAATCCTTATTTGATATTGCAGTGCAAAATAAATCCCAGCAACGTACTTTTCAGGCCAATATTGTCAAACAGATTCAAAAGATTGGCTCTTATGATGGAGAGGTTTATGCAAAATTTCTGTCTGGTAAAGAGTCGACTTTATGGCTGCATATTAATGCCGTGACTGATGATGAAGGCAGGATTACTCATTATATTGGTATCGTATCAGATCTGACTGAACGTAAATTACAGGAACAGCGCCTGTCCTATCTGGAAAATTATGACACGCTGACTGACTTACCGAACCGCTTTTATTATAATTATCAGCTGCATCAATATCTAGTTTCGCAAAAAGACTCGATTAAAGAGATGGCTGTGATTCGGCTTAACATCGACCGTTTCCGGCCATTAAATGAATACCTGTCCAATAACGGCGGTGATGAACTTTTACGCCAGGTGGCGCAGCGGCTGCGGATGACCAATGCAGAAGCGCTATTTGTGGCACATCTAAATGGTGATGATTTTGCGATTCTCTATGAAATCTCACATATTCGCCCTTCAATTCAACACCATTGTGAACGCATCGCTCAGGCCTTTAGCAGACCATTCAATATTTACGGTCAGGATCATGTGATTACCCTGTCCATGGGCGTGGCATTCTATCCTTATCATGGCCGTCAGCTGGATTATTTAAATAATTGCGCCGAACAGGCATTGAACGAAGCCAAAAATCTCGGTGGCAATACCATTCATTTTTATTCTAGTGAAAATAATGCGTTACAGAATAAAGGGGTTTTCCTGGAACGGAATTTGCGTAAAGCGATCCAGAATAATGAGCTGGTGGTGTATTATCAGCCAAAAATCAATTTTAGCGATCAAAGCATTTATGGCTTTGAAGCGCTGATTCGCTGGAACCATCCAGAAAAAGGCATTATTGCACCCGGGCTGTTTATCCCCTTAGCGGAACAGACCAGCCTGATTTCAGACATTGGCCGTCTGGTGATCCAGCAGGCCGCTAAACAGATTCGCCAATGGAATGATCTGGGCTTTAATCATATTTGTGTATCAGTCAATATCGTGGCACAGCAATTGCGTCGTGGTCAATTGCTCGATGATTTGGACCAAGCCATTGCAGATAACCATATTTCTGGCGCCAGCCTGGAACTGGAAATTACTGAATCTTCTTTAATCGAAAATTCGGAAGCGGTCAAAAATCTGTTGAATGAGATTAAACAGCGACATATTCATATTGCTCTGGATGATTTTGGTACAGGTTATTCCTCTCTCTCCTATCTTGCTGATTTTCCGATTGATACTCTAAAAATTGATCGCAGTTTTGTTTGCAAGATTGGGGAAAACAAACAGGCAGCGATTGTCAGTGCCATGGTGGCCATGGGTAAAGCCATGGGCATGACCGTGGTCGCGGAAGGGATCGAGACTGAAGAACAGCTAGAATATCTACGTGATTTAGACTGTGATATTGCCCAGGGTTACTTATTTTCCAAACCGCTTCCTGAGCAGGATGCAACCGCTTATTTAGTACGAGACAAGACGCATCAGACTTATATATCTCAAGTCTAAGTCCATACCCGAGCACAATAAGTTTGTTGGAAAAACGGCCGTCTTTGTCTGTCCGAACTGGCCAACAAATGGTATATTCAGGAACATAAATAAATTTTTTGCCCGCTGACCGGGTAATCTTTACAACGATCGAGAGACTGATGGACGAACAATCTTTAAAGCAACAGGCCCTTTACTATCACGAATTTCCTACCCCGGGGAAAATTAGCGTTACACCAAGCAAACAATTGGTCAACCAACGTGACTTGGCCCTTGCTTACTCGCCTGGCGTAGCTGCACCATGTCTTGAGATTGAACGCGACCCTTCAACTGCTGCATTGTATACGGCTCGTGGTAACCTGGTTGCTGTCGTGACCAATGGTACTGCCGTGCTTGGCCTGGGTAATATTGGTCCTTTGGCTTCTAAACCTGTTATGGAAGGTAAAGGCGTATTATTCAAAAAATTTGCTGGCGTTGATGTATTCGATATCGAAATTGCTGAAAATGATCCAGACAAAATTGTGGATATTGTCGCTGCATTAGAACCGACTTTCGGCGGGATTAACCTTGAAGATATCAAGGCGCCAGAGTGTTTCTATATCGAGCAAAAATTGCGTGAACGCATGAATATTCCGGTATTCCATGATGATCAGCACGGTACTTCGATCATTGTCGGTTCTGCGCTCCTCAACGCATTGCAAATCAACGGCAAAAAAATTGAAGACATCAAGATTGTGGCTTCAGGCGCGGGTGCTGCTGCACTGTCTTGTTTGAATCTGCTTTGCGCTCTGGGTGCTAAAAAAGAGAACATCATCGTTGCCGATTCACGCGGTCTGCTGACTACGCATCGTGAAGGCCTGGATGAATCCAAGAAAGCCTATGTACAAGACATCGAAGCTACTCAGCTTGGTGACGTGATTGCGGGTGCAGACATGTTCCTCGGTCTTTCTGCTGCGGGCATTCTGACCAAAGAAATGGTCAAGGTCATGGCTGAAGATCCGATCATCTTTGCCTTGGCAAACCCGGATCCAGAAATTCTGCCTGAACATGCGCATGAAGTACGTGATGACGTGATCATGGCAACTGGCCGTTCTGACTATCCGAACCAGGTGAATAACGCACTGTGCTTCCCGTACATCTTCCGTGGTGCATTGGACGTTGGTGCAACCACCATTAACGAAGAAATGAAAATTGCCTGTGTCCACGCGATCGCGCGTATGGCACACGTTGAAGCTGATGCGGCGACTTATGGTGAAAAATCTGCATCATTTGGCCGTGAATACCTGATTCCGGGACCACTGGATCAACGTTTGATTCTAGAAATCGCACCTGCTGTTGCACAAGCAGCCATGGATTCTGGCGTGGCAACACGTCCAATCACGGATTTCTCGCATTATCGTCAACGTTTGTCTGAGTTTGTCTACAACTCTGCATTCATGATGAAACCGATTTTCGAACAAGCCAAATCTGATCCTAAACGTATTGCTTATGCGGAAGGTGAAGACCTGCGTGTACTTCGCGCAGTTCAAATTGCGGTAGATGATGGTTTGGCAATTCCAATTCTGGTGGGTCGCCCAGCTGTAATTGAAGCCAACATTAAAAAATTGGGTCTGCGTCTTGAAGATGGCGTGAATATCACGATTGTTGATCAGGAAAAGAACCCGAACTATGAAATGTTTGCGGATGATTACTACAATATCATGCAGCGTAAGGGTGTAACACCTGAATATGCACAGCGTGAAGCACGTCGCCGCTCTACCCTGATCGCAGCGATGCTTGTGAAACATGGTATGGCAGACGGTATGCTGTGTGGTACATATTCAAGCTATGACATTCACCTGGACTTCGTCAGCAATATCATTGGCAAGAAAGATGGTCATAACACCTTCTTTACCCTGAATGCCTTGATGCTTGAAGACCGTAACTTGTTCATTGCCGATACCTATGTCAATACCAACCCAACGGCTGAACAGCTGGCTGAAATGACCATTCTGGCCGCTGAAGAAGTTCGCCGTTTTGGTATGACGCCACGTATTGCCCTGCTTTCTCACTCAAGCTTCGGTTCAGACCAGCATGATGCCAGCGCGCAAAAAATGCGTAAGGTATATGACATCCTGTCTGAAATCGCGCCTGAGCTGGAAGTTGAAGGTGAAATGCACGGTGATGCTGCACTGGATGAAAACATTCGCCAGTTTGCATTCCCGAATTCACGTTTCAAAGGCTCTGCAAACTTGCTAATCATGCCGAATCTAGATGCTGCCAATATCTCGTTTAACCTGTTAAAGGCAACTTCAGGCAACAACGTAACGATTGGTCCAATTCTTCTAGGTGCTGCGAAACCTGTGCACATCTTGACACCGACTGCGACCACGCGTCGTGTGATCAACATGACTGCACTGACTGTTGCAGAAATCCAGCAAGCAGAACAAGATGCACTTTAAGCCAATGACAAGATAACGACGCATCAGCCTCGTTTCTTAACTTGAGAAAACCTCTATTCTGTAGCATGATGCTTCTAAGAATAGAGGTTTTTTCATGCAAGTTTATTTAGTAGGCGGCGCAGTTCGAGATCATTTGCTCGGACACCCCTATCACGAAAGAGATTATGTAGTCGTTGGTGCAACCCCCGCGCAAATGCTTGACTTAGGCTATCAGCCCGTAGGCAAAGATTTCCCTGTTTTTCTACATCCCCAAACAAAAGAAGAATATGCACTGGCGCGTACCGAACGTAAATCTGGTTCCGGTTATCATGGTTTTGAGTTTCATACCGATGTCAGCGTTACCCTGGAGCAAGATCTGATTCGTCGCGATCTGACCATTAATGCCATGGCCATGGATGATGCCGGCCAGGTTTATGATCCTTATGGTGGTCAACAGGATCTGGAAAACCGGATTCTACGTCATGTTTCCGATGCCTTTATCGAAGATCCATTACGCGTGCTACGAATTGCCCGTTTTGCTGCCCGTTATACCAGTGCAGGTTTTGTGATTGCCGATGAAACCTTGGCATTAATGCAACGCTTGACTGAAACCGGTGAATTAAATGCATTGACACCGGAACGCGTCTGGAAAGAGACCTCCCGTGCATTATCTGAACGTCATGCTGATGTGTATTTTGAAGTATTACGTCAGTGTGGTGCTTTAAAGGTGCTATTCCCTGAGATTGACGCCTTATATGGCATTCCACAGCGCCCTGAATATCATCCGGAAATTGACTGTGGCATTCATACCATGATGTCCTTGCAGCAGGCGTGTCGTCAAAATTATAGTCTGGATGTACGTTTTGCCGTTTTAGTGCATGACTTAGGAAAAGCTTTGACGCCGGTTGACGAATTACCGCGACATATCATGCATGAAGAACGTGGCATCAAGCCAGTAAATGAACTGTGTGATCGCTTAAAAGTACCGACGTATACCAAGCAACTGGCTTTGGCTGTGTGTAAAGAGCATCTAAAATGCCATCAGGCCTTTAATCTTAAGCCGGGAACCTTATGGCGATTATTGCAACGTCTGGATGTGTTACGTCGCCCTGAACGTGTTGAAGCTTTTGTACAGGCTTGTGAATGTGATTCACGTGGCCGTCTAGGTCTGGAAGATCGTGCCTATCCACAAGGGCAATATGTCCTTGATGCCATGCAGACCGTACGTGCCATCAAGGCACAAGACCTGCCTGCCGATATTCAGGGACCGGATATTGGCGAAATGCTGATTGAACGACGGATTCAGGCACTTGGTGAGCTTAAAGCACAACAAACCGCAACAATTGAATAATAAAAAAAGCACCTTCGGGTGCTTTTTTTATAGCTTAATTTCTCTTTATCAAAAAAGGAATTAAAACTATCTAATTCGCTGGATCAGGAAATATCTGCCGGAAAAGTAATCACCTTTTCCAGTTTCATTTGATTAGTTGCAATCATCAATAAACGGTCAATTCCCAAGGCAATCCCTGAACATTCCGGCATCTTCGGTAAAGCCGCCAGTAAATATTCATCGATGGGCATGACATGCAAGCTAAGTTTGGCTCGTTCAGCATTATCCGCCTCAAAGCGCGAACGTAATACGTCAGCATCAATCAGTTCATCATAAGCATTGGCCAATTCTAAACCTTCGATATACAGCTCAAAACGTGCGGCGACCAGTTCACCCTCTTCATCGATTCGGGTTTTGGCCAAAGAAGCCATTTCAGGGGGGAAATCGGTCAGGAATACTGCGGTATCAAACCCCAGACTCGGTTCAACCATATGTGAAAATAACAAGTCGATATAGCCAAGACGGTCATTTCCCAGATCCAGATTAAGACCAACGCGGCGGCAGCAATCTTTCAATTCCTGTAAAGTTGCCTGAAGCGGATTGAGATCCAGACGATCCATGAAAGCATGTTTATAGCTTAGAATGGTCGGATGGATTTCGCCAAAACGTGCTTTCAAAGTCACATTCAGCAAATCCGATACTTCAAACATCAAATCTTTTAAACTAAATCCCGGACGATACCATTCCAGCATGGTGAATTCGCTATTGTGCTTACGCCCATGTTCATCATCACGGAAGACTTTACAGATTTGATAAATGGGTCCAGAGCCACTGGCCAATAAGCGCTTCATGGCAAATTCAGGTGAGGTGTGCAAATAATGTGTATGCACTTTACCCAGCACATGGCGCTGTGCCTGTACCGAGGCTAAATGCACATCGGTCACACCGGCTTGAGACAAAATCGGTGTTTCCACCTCTAAGACAGCGCGCTCAGCGAAAAACTGACGGATTTGACGATATAAATTCGCCCGCGCATGCATGGCTTGAAGGTCACAAGTGGGTTGATACGTCATTGTCATGCCTTCGGCCCACCGTGTGCTGCCCACTCACGACGTAGTGGGTAGGTTTTACGTAAATGATCAAATGCCTGCTGATCCACCACCCTTTCTTTGAGACAGGCACGTAGATTGGCATCATCACGAGCAATATCATAAATTTGCGTCAAATGCCCTTGCAATGCCATTTTTAAATCCTGCCCCTGAAAAAACTGCTCACAGACACGCAGCTGGGATTCAAACTGTTTATTGGCTGCAAAACCAAAAGTTTGACAAAAAGCTTCATAGATCATCTGGGTACCGCGCGCTTTGCCTTCCAAGCTATAACCGGCAATATGCGGAGTCACCAAGGTGACCAGATCCAGAAGTTCTGCTGAAATCACCGGCTCATGCTCAAAAACATCCAAAATCACGGTTCGATGTGTCGCCTGTATATCCTGGATTAGCGCGGCCTCTTCAATGACTGGCCCACGTGCTGAATTAATCAAGATCGCGTCAGGCTGCATTTTTGCCAATGCAGTAGCATTAAATAAATGATAGGTTGGATATGCGCCTGTTTTGGTTAAAGGAACATGAATCGAAATTGCATCTGCTTGTTGCAGCAATTCATGAAATTCGACTTGATCAACCTGCTCTCTTTGCACAAAAGGATCGCAACCGATCACACGCCAGCCCAAAAGTTTCGCCATATAAGCCAGACGGGTTCCGACATTACCCAAACCGACAATACCCAAGGTAAATGTCGCATTGGCATCGAGTAATTCAAGACGTACCTGCAATAATGCGGTAATGACATATTCAGCCACCGCTTGCGCATTACAGCCGGCCGCATTACTCCACTGAATCCCATGTTGTTCTAATGAAGCAATATCCAAATGATCTGTACCAATGGTGGCACTACCCACAAATTTAATCGAACTATTCTGTAGCAGTGCTTCATTGACCTGAGTCACTGAACGTACCAACAGGCTGTCGGCATCTTTGACATCATCTGCGCTTAAGGTTCGCCCTGCACGATGTTGAATATCACCAAATTCGGAAAAGAAATAATCGGTAAATGCCAGATTTTCATCTGCGACAATTTTCATAATGAGATCCATATGATGCTTGGGCGTATGATAGCGCGTTGACGCCTCTGACTCTATATTTGGCCGATACGTCCATTTTTCAAGATTTTATGAATTAAGTTCAGGACTGAAGAATTTAATATTCAAGATCTGCAGCCTAAAAAGAAAAACCCCAATCTTTCGACTGGGGTTTTAAAAATTTGGCGGAAGCGGTGAGATTCGAACTCACGGAGGACTCACACCCTCGTCGGTTTTCAAGACCGGTGCATTAAACCGCTCTGCCACGCTTCCTTGGTCGCCATCATATAAATAAATTAGATTTTTGGCAATAAAATTTAGCGAAACTTCTATAAAAAGCGGCTTATTCACCTAAAAATCATCCGGAATCAAAGCCAACCTGGGCATTTTCATTCAAAGATTTGAATCTTGAAATGATCTTGAGTTGTATTTAACTCAGTAGAGAATAATGAGAGAAATAACCACATTCAGCATCAAGCGGATCAACAACTGAAAAAATATTCAGACATAAAAAAACCCAGTCAAATTGACTGGGTTTTTAAAATTTGGCGGAAGCGGTGAGATTCGAACTCACGGAGGACTCACACCCTCGTCGGTTTTCAAGACCGGTGCATTAAACCGCTCTGCCACGCTTCCATGGCCGACATGATATAAACAAAAATCATGCTTGGCAAATATTTTTATGCTTTCACTGCATCAACTGCACAAAATAAAATCAATTACATTAATCTGCTGAATTTTCTGGCTTTTCATAACGAATTGAGTTGATGAACCAAAGTTTCTTGCCGGAGGGGGTCAATACCTCGGCCTCATCATCGACCTGCTTGCCCAATAACGCGCGTGCCATCGGCGAACTAATCGAAATATGTTGCGGATGATGATCATAAATTTCATCTACACCAACAATGCGTAAAGTTTTTTGTTCGCCTTCTTCGTTTTCAATTTCTACCCAAGCACCAAAATAAACCTTACCCTCCTGCTCCGGGGAAAAATCGATGATTTTCAGTTCTTCGAGGCGCTTGCCGAGATACCTGACCCGTCGATCAATTTTACGCAAAATTTGCTTGTTATATTGGTAGTCTGCGTTTTCAGAACGGTCGCCGAGACTGGCTGCCCAGTTCACTTTTTTGGTAATTTCAGGACGCTCTTCATGCCAGAGATTCTTAAGTTCTGCCACCAATTTATCGTGTCCAGCACGGGTGATTAAGTTGGATTTCATACGTCTTGTTGATCATATTTTCAGTGTTTTAACTTACAAACAGCTTATTTTATTTACCATTTTAACACAATGGCAAAATTCCAAAAAAATTAACTTTATATTTCAGTATCTTAAAATTATTTTTAAAAATAATTTGTGTACAAAATTTGACAATCGTTTTTTAGATCATTAATATGCCAGCAACTTCCGGAAATGCTTACTTTTTAATCTATGTAGTTTTTCTACATAATTATCTTTAAATCTCTTGTCATTTTGAATGACGTCATGACTGCCCAACCCTTATTGAATTTATCAAACTGTTAAAATTTCTGGCTTTGTTGGCTGTGATTTTTAGGGCATAAATTACTTGTAGCGGAGACAACATGCACAGTAGTTCATCCACTGGGTCGAGGCTTTGCCTAAGATCTGTAATTTCTTCTCTCCCTTTGAAAGCACTTGTACTGAGCACTGCATTTATTCCCCTACACAGTATCAATGCAAGTAAGACCACACTTCAGTTTGATCATGTGGTCAATAGCAATAAGTTGACCGTGGTTGCGGTTGAAAATCCGACTACCGTATTCCAGGATGGACAACATCTACATGGCTTCGGTTATGATCTGGTTCGTAACTATGCCAACAATCTGAATGTAAAGCTCGATTTTAAAATCGTCCCTGATAATAATACGGCACTACAATGGGTTGCTCAGGGTAAAGCCAATCTGGCTATGACGACCACCGATATACGCACCATTGAAAACAAGCGTTTGACCTCGTTCTCAGCCACTTGTGGCGATGAATCGATTCTGTCAAGTAATGGCTTGAATACCAATTTAAATCTGGTGTTTAAATCTGCTACAGATCCTTTGAGCCAGACGGCCAGTGCTTTTGTCTGCAAAGGCAAACAAAGTGGTGCCATCAAGCAGCTTGCTTCATTTTATAATCAGAATGTGGTGAAAGAGGAATCTTGGACCACCATTCAACGTGATTTGAACAACCGTCTGCCGATCTATGAAGCGAGCTTTAAACAGACAGCTCAGCAGTATGATCTGGATTGGCATTTACTGGCGGCCATTGGTTATCAGGAATCTTATCTGAAACCGAATTCAGTTTCTCCGACGGGTGTGCGTGGTTTGATGATGCTGACCAACAGTACAGCCAAAGCCATGGGTGTGAGTAACCGTACCGATCCGGCTCAAAGCATTCAGGGTGGCGCCAAGTATTATGATCAAATGCTTAGTCGCTATGAGCATATTCCTTTTCCAGATCGAAACTGGTTTGCACTGGTAGCTTATAATATGGGCCCAGGTGCAGTGAATCAGTTGCAAAAGCGCATTCAGTCTCAAGGCAGAAACCCGAATAACTGGGTGAATTTATATGCCTATCTGGATCAGAATAAAGCCAATAATGGTCGCTACCGTCAAGCGGTGCAATACGTAACCCGTATTCGTGCTTATCTGGAACATATTAAGACCACACCGCAATTGGTGAATATCTAAGCTGAAACCTTAGCGTTAATCAAAATGCCATAAAAAAAAGCTTACCTCAAGGTAAGCTTTTTTCGTCTTTATTCAGGCTAATGTTTTAGCAGAATTAAGCCGTGGTATTTTCAAGTACTTTCTTAAACAAATCTTTTTGTTCCTGACTTGGTTTTGCAGTTTGAAGTGCCATCAATTGTGACATATCACCCTGTACTTTGATTTTACCTGTCATAAATGCTTGCATCGCAGCAGCCATATCAAATTCCAGGAAAACTTTACGTAGAGTTTCGCCATCCATATTCAGCGTGGTTTTGGCATTTGAAGACAAACCTTTCTTGATTGCCCCACCATCTAAAGATAGTTCAGTATTACCTGTAGTGTCCGCTACAACCAAATTAATCGCAAGGTTCGCCAAAGCTGGTGGCAGATTCAAATCGCCAGCTTGCGCAGTTAGAGTTTCTACAGTTGAAAACCAATCATCAGTTAAAAAAGCAGGCATGATCTTTCCTCAAATTATTTGTTCATTTGTGTCGACTATCCAGACGACATCATGTTGAAGCTATTATGCTTGTGCTTTGTTATATCATGATCATTAGCGCAAAGGCTAACGAATTTTGTACGCGCCGTTCAATTTTTGTAGTTCTATTTTTATTTATGTTTATAAGCAGACATCAACCCGCAGGCTGATGTCTACACGTTCTAAAATTAGT
Organism: Acinetobacter sp. WY4; assembly: GCF_018438165.1. Taxonomy (GTDB): domain Bacteria; phylum Pseudomonadota; class Gammaproteobacteria; order Pseudomonadales; family Moraxellaceae; genus Acinetobacter. The sequence goes on from NZ_CP053947.1 coordinate 1,102,599, forward strand.
CTGCAGCAAAGCCCAGATTGACCATATTGATCCGGCGGTTCTCGCCTTCCACAGCTTCTTCAGTTGAATCACCGCCTTTGAAGTCGAATTCACGCTGGCTGTCCAGCACTTCAAAATCAAATAATTCACGATCGACCAGCTGCGATGGCGAAACATTTTGCAATGCGCCAAAAATGCTGTGCAGACGTTTTGGATGTGCTTTATCCCAATCACGTAACATGTCATTGATAATTGCGCGCTGCAGGTTGTCCTGAGAGCCACATAAATTACATGGAATAATTGGAAATTGACGCATTTCTGCATATTTAATGATGTCTTTTTCTTCCACATAGGCCAGTGGACGAATCAGAATGTTCTTTTTGTCTGAAGACAACAGTTTTGGTGGCATAGCTTTCAAGCTGCCGCCATGGAACAGGTTCAGGAAGAAAGTCGCCAGGATATCATCACGATGATGGCCTAAGGCAACCTTGGTCGCACCAATTTCCTGCGCAAAACCGTATAAAGAACCACGACGCAAACGCGAACAGACTGCACAGTAGGTTTTACCTTCAGGCGTCAACTTTTTAGTGATGCTGTAGGTGTCTTTTTCCAAAATGTAATACGGAATGTTATTTTCTTCTAAATAACGCGGTAATACATCTTCCGGGAAGCCTGGCTGTTTCTGATCCAGATTCACAGCCACTACATCGAAATTGATCGGTGCGATGCGCTTGAACTGTAGCAGGATATCCAACAGGGTATAACTGTCTTTACCACCAGAAATACACACCATGACCTTATCGCCTTCTTCAATCATCTTGAAGTCACGAATGGCATGTCCGACCTGGCGGCGAAGCTTCTTCAACAAACGGTAGTAGGCTGAGCTTGTTGGCAGTTCAGGTTTGAAATTAAATCCTTGTTCGGACTCAACTGGCGAGTACATAGACGAGATTAACCCATAAAAAAAATACCGCGCAATTTTAGCCGATTCGGACCGCTATCGCATCAAAAGAATTTATTTTCATGAAAATGTCTTATTAGTTTCATTTTCATGTTTTATTTAGATTGATATATTGAACGATTGCGTTCATTTTTTAGTCAAGATGCTTATCTTTTGGACTTTTCCACAGTTGTCCACAAAAGCTGTGGATAACTTTGTGGATTGAAACAGACTTGACAACTTGTCCGGCTCAAAAGATAAGGCTTTTCTTTGAATTGATTATTTTTTGATCAATTTAATTATTAATTAAAATCAGATAGTTAACCCTGTCAAGCCTAAGGTTTTAAATTAAATCATATTTTTTTTTCTATCGCTAAAATGTAAAAAATGACTTGCATTTACAAACTCGTTTATAAATGCAGCGCACAAGTCTTTTCATTCCGTAATTTTTTGTTAAACTCTTTATTAAATTTTTCTCGCTTGTGTTTACTTAATATAAACAATGAAAATAAATGTGCATGTTTTGGGGCGTTATGGGATCAGTGGTTTGCTATTGGCAAGCTGTTGTCATTTTGCTTATGCTGGTCAAACGATCTATCAATTACGCGACAGTAATGGCAGTACTTTATTGACCAATAAGAAAAGTCGCTATAATCACCTGCAGGTAGAAAAGAAAACTTATTATCCCGACAGCAATATTCACAGTTATAGCAACTGGGGCTCGAGTGAAGCTTCCGTGTTACCTAACTATAGTAAAAATAAAAATGCCTATGACTCGATCATCCGTCAGGCAGCACAAACCTATGGTGTATCTGAAGGCTTGATTAAAGCTGTGATGCATACCGAATCCGGTTTTAATGTACAGGCACGCTCTCCAGTCGGTGCACAGGGCTTAATGCAACTTATGCCGGCGACTGCCCGTCGTTTTAATGTCAGCAACGCTTATGACCCGCAGCAGAATATTATGGCAGGTGCCAAATATCTGGCCTGGTTATTGAAACGTTTTAATGGCAACACCACCTTGGCACTGGCAGGCTATAATGCCGGTGAAGGTAATGTTGCCAAATATAAGGGTGTGCCACCGTTTCGTGAAACTCAGGACTATGTCCGTCGTGTCAGCAGCCGTTATCAGAACCTATATGCTCAAGGTCTAGGTAATCATAATGCTGCCTATACAGCATCTTCTGATACTGGCCGTGTGATTGCCAGTTCTGACAATTATTCGACTGGAACCACCACAGCTTCCAATATTCAGGCTGCCAAGTATCAGCGTCAGATCATTGCTCAAGCGGATGGCAGTTTCACCGATGCACCGGCAGGCTCTTATGCCACCGCGAATGCGTCAGCATCTGCAAAAATATATTTGAGTGAATAATTCCTAAACAGCTTTGTTTTTAAAGACCTATGTTTTAATTCGTACAAATAATATCCTGTGTTTTTTGTAGCCAAATGCTATTTTTTCCTTGAATTCTTCTCGATTTCACCGCATATTGATTTCAATGATTTACATTTAATAATCAGATTATTTTTCTGTAATAAGAGGATTTCTCAATGATGCGGATTGGTTTGTTCTTGCTAACCAACCTCGCGGTACTGGTTGTAGCTGGCATTATCTTGTCACTCTTCGGTGTCGGTAGTTACCATGGCGCAGGTGGCTTGAATCTAGGCAACCTGTTGGTCATCTGTTTTGTGTTCGGTATGGTCGGCTCAATCATTTCCCTGTTCATGTCTAAATGGATGGCGAAAAAAACCACGGGTACTGAACTGATTGACCCGAATGCTCCTCGTAACCAAGCTGAAGCCTGGTTACTCCATGAAGTTGCACAGCTTTCTCAGCGTGCAGGTATTAAAATGCCGGAAGTGGGTATTTTCCCTTCTTACCAGTCCAATGCCTTTGCCACTGGATGGAACAAAAACGATGCTCTAGTTGCAGTATCAACCGGCTTGCTTGAGCGTATGAACAAAGACGAACTTCGTGCTGTATTGGCGCATGAAATCGGTCACGTTGCCAATGGTGACATGGTCACTCTGGCACTGATCCAAGGCGTAGTAAACGCCTTCGTGATGTTCTTCGCACGTGTCGCGGGTGATTTTATTGACCGCAATGTCTTTGGTCGTGAAGAAGGTGAAGCACCGGGTATTGCCTATTTCGTGATTACTATTGTACTGGATATCGTGTTCGGTATCTTGGCGTCGTCGATTGTGATGTGGTTCTCTCGTCATCGTGAATACCGTGCTGATGAAGCAGGCGCACGTTTGGCAGGTAAACAAGCCATGATTTCAGCATTACTGCGCTTACAGGCAGAATCTGAAATGCCAGATGCCATGCCGAAAGAAATGAAAGCATTTGCGATTTCTGCGGGTAAAGAAGAAGGCTTTAGCCTTGCTGCATTGTTCCAGACGCATCCAAGCATCGAACAGCGTGTCGCTGCATTGCAACAACTAGATTGTGCTTAAGTAAAACTTTAGTTTTGATTTAAGAAAAGCCTGCAATTGCAGGCTTTTTTTATTGGATTTAATTATTTTTTAGCTAGCCTATCATTGGCTGAACCATTGATATAGCGCCATAGCACCCCACCCGATCGCGAAGACAAATACAATCAGGAATAAAGTACCTAAAATATCGGGGATGTGAATCCAGATCCAGGCCACCACGGGATTGCGCCAGAATGCAGATTGCTGTTGTTTACGTTCCAGACTTTCATGCAAAAATGGGTGTACCACATGCCGGTCGCTGCTAATCTGATATTCCTCGCGAATATGCAGATGCACGACATCGAGCGCCTTGCGACTGGGCCGAATAAAAATATCAAAGACTGTGCCCGCCACCGGAATAAATCCTACTACCGCATCGATCGCCGCCATCTTCATCACTGGATTGAGTTTGGCACTCGGAACCCCGATCTGTTTGGCCTTATGAATGGCATAACAGGTCAATACAAAACCGGCAATATCTCCCGCAACCGGAATCGTACTCAAAGCAGCATCTGCCCCCACTCCTTGCTTGGTAAACGGAATACGTACTACGGAATCCATCATATTGGCAAACTTGGCCAGATCACGTTCCAGACGTATCACCTCTTGTTGGCTTAGTTTTGGTTTTTGTCCAGGCTCAGGCATAGGTTATTCCAGAAATGATGCTGATTTTCTTGAGCATAAAGTATTTTTTCTACGCTGATGTATCAATCTGTGAATTAAAACAATAATTTGGAAGCCACAAATAAATACAGAATCACACCGGTAGCATCGCAGATGGAAGTCACCAATGGCGCCGAAGCACTGGCAGGATCAAGTTTGAGTTTATTTAAAATAAAAGGCAGACTCATGCCGATCAGGCAGCCCATCAACACAATCCCGAGCATACTGATGGCCAGCACCACAGCGACCATGATATCTCCCCGAATATAACCCAGAATGGATACCGCAATCGCCATGGTGCCACCTAAACATAGCGCCACCAGCGATTCACGACTGAGCAGGTTAAACCAGTCCTTGAACTCGACATCGCCTGTAGCCAAAGCACGCACCATCAAGGTGGCTGATTGCGAACCGGCATTCCCGCCACTCCCCACCAAAAGCGGTAAGAAAAATACCAGCACGATATGTGCGGCAATGATCTCTTCAAAGTGTGCAATTCCGATTCCCGAGAGCAGACTGCCAAAAACCAGAATGACCAGCCAAAAGACCCGCTTCTGATACAGGGTCAAAATCGGGGCAGTTTTAAGGCTCAATTCAGTCAACGGTGTCACTGCACCCGACTTTAAAATATCTTCCGTGGTTTCGGCTTCGACAATGTCCATAGCATCGTCATAGGTGACAATTCCTAAGAGTTTTTGCTGGGCATCAACCACTGGCAAGGCAATAAAATCATAATAGGCCAAGGCTCTAGCCACAATTTCCTGATCATCTGTTACCTGGGCAGAAATGACGTCACGTTGCATCACTTCGGCAATGCTCAGCTCAGCTAAGGCCTGAATGATCTGCCTTAGGGAAATCACACCGATCAGCCGTTTTTCTGCATCGACAATATATATCAGATACAGGGTTTCCTGCCCCGCGGCCACTACACGTAAAGCCTGTATCGCTTCATCCATGGTTAAATCGGGTGATAGCGTCACAAAACGTGAGCTCATCATGGCACCCGCTGTACCTTCCGGATAGATGGCCAGATCTTTGAGTGTCTGCTGGGATTCTTCAGATAATGCGCCCATCAATTGCAGCTGTAGCGGCGGCGAAAACTGCTTATAAATATCGACAAAATCATCAGAGGGCATTGCGTCCAGAATGGGAACAAGTTCTGAAATAGATAAGTGCTGTGCCACGTTTAACTGCTGCCCTAGGGGCATAAAAGCATAGACCAAGCTCGGTTCACTCAGTTCCCTTAAAATTCGGGCCTGTTGCAGAGCATCTAAATGACTTAAAATGCGCGCCTGATCGGCGACATTCAGCTGACTAAGTAAGCCTACAGCGATGTCGTGATTTTCAGAATGTAATTGTTGTTGGATATTCTGGATTTTTTCTGAAATTGTCGGCATAAGCAGCTCATTATAAAAGTCTGGCATTCAAGAGATGTTTATCCTGATCCCTATGTATGCTAATTTTTTCATGTGAATAATTTTAATGATCATGCTGCAATATGACGATATTTTTTGTATAAATCAATTCCTCGATATTTAGCCAGAAAAAAGCCTGACTGAGTCAGGCTTGTTCACTTTCTAAAGATGGATGCTCTATCACCACTGATTTAGAAACCGTTTTTTTAACCATCAGACCACGGATCAATACATACATAAAGGGAATAAACAGCAGTACCAGTACAGTGGCAAATAGCACCCCACCAAAAACACTACTGCCAATCTCCTGCCGGCTGATTGCACTGACACCGGTGGCAAACATCAAAGGCAGTACGCCCGCTGCAAATGCAATGGAAGTCATGACAATAGGACGCAAGCGTAAGCCCGCAGCCATTATCGCGGCCTGAACCGGAGTATGACCTGTCCGCTCTGCTTGTGCAGCAAACTCTACAATCAAAATTGCATTTTTACAGGACAGACCGATAGTCGTCAGCAAGGCGATATGAAAGTAAATATCGTTCGCAAAACCAAACCAGACACAGAACAGAATACTTCCTCCCACGCCCAGAGGAATCGCGGTCAACACCACAGCAGGAATCGTCCAGCTTTCATAGAGTGCCGTTAAACATAAGAAAATAAAGGCAATCGAAATTAGATACAAGAAAATAGCTTGCCCACTGCTACGTTTTTCTTCTAAGGCGGCTCCACTCCAGGCCAAATTTACTCCGTCTTGTTCATCGACTAAAGCTTCGACATCTTGCATGGTTTGACTCGAAAATTGATCTTTGGGAATACCTGCATATACAGGCACGGCGTTATAGCCCATATAACGGTTGATACTATTCGGTCCACCTTGCCAATTCAGCGTAGTGAATTGATTAAACGATAACATTTCGCCTTTGCTATTACGGACATGCCAATGTGCCAAATCTTCAGGTTTAGAACGGAACTCCGCTTCGCCTTGCATGATGACCCGTTTGATTTGCCCACGATCAATAAAGTCGTTGATATAAGTACCACTCCAAGCCGCAGCCAACGTACTATTAAAACTTTGCTGAGGTACGGCATATTTGAGTAAACGTTCTACATCCAGTTTAATATTCAGCTCGGCACTTTCTTTGGGTACATCAAGTTGTAAATATTCAATCGATGATTTTGCTTTGGCACGGGTTTCAATCTCAGAGAAGGATTGCTGTAAAAACTCGCTGCCCCGTGAATCTAGATCTTGTAACCAGAAGTCGACCACACGTCCATTACTTGACATAGAAGGCGCCATAAAGAAAATCTGGGCATTGGCATGATTGGCAAAGTGCTTTTGTGCACGATCTACAATGGCAAAGACGGTATCTTCAGGATTTTTACGCGCTGCCCAGTCCTTTAATACGACAAAAAGCTGACCACGATAAGGCCCAACTCCAACATTGTTTCCACTATACCAAATCCCAATGCTCTGGATGCGCTCAGATTCATGCTGCATTAAATAGTCTTGGACTTCACGCCCGACTTTTTCTATCTCAGAACGTGGTGCATTACCCGGCATCACAATTTGACCCATGACAAAGCCCATATCTTCCGTTGGCATCAAGCCTTCGGGCAAGGTTTTATAAAGCCAGCCAAAGCCTAAAACACATATACTAAATACAGCCAACATCGTCATTTTAAACTGCATGCTACGTGCAGAAAGCTTTTGGTAATGCATGGTGAGCTTATCCATGCCACGATTAAAACGCTTTGCCCATTTTGGTTGATGTGGTTGACGCTTTAGCAGTTGCGCTGCAAATGTAGGGGTGATGATAAGTGCTACCAATAAAGAAAGTAGCATTGCCACGACCAACGTGATGGAAAACTGACAATAGATGACCCCTGTCATACTGCCAAAAAATGCCATGGGAATAAATACAGCCGTTAAGACCAACGTAATCCCGATCAATGCACCGCTAATTTCCTTCATTGACTTTAAAGCTGCAGCCTGAGCATCCAAATGTTCTTCATGCATCAAACGTTCAATGTTTTCCACGACCACAATGGCATCATCGACCAGCAGGCCAATCGCCAAAATCAGGGCAAACAAGGTAAAACTGTTTAAGCTCATTCCTAATACATACAGCACCGCAAATGTGGCTAAAACTACAATCGGAATCGTGACTGCAGGAATAATAGTGGCGCGCCAGTTTTGCAGGAAGATAAACATCACCAAGACTACCAGTACCATCGCTTCAACCAGAGTTTTCGCGACTTGTTCAATTGAACTGGTAATAAATGGGGTTTTGTCCATGGTCATACGTAATTGATAATGTGCAGGCAAATTGGCTTGGGCATTTTTCAATACCGTTTGCATCTGCTCTGAAACCGCAATCGCATTACTCCGTGGCGCCAATTGAATCGATAATGCAGCGGATAAATGACCGTTGGTATAGTTTAAATGGTTATAACTTTCTGCCCCTAACTCAACACGTGCGACATCTTTCAAGTACAGTACTGAACCTGAATCTGTTGTTTTCACAATAATTTTTTCAAATTCATCAATGCTACTTAAACGTGATCCTGCACTGACCTTGGCATTCATGTATTGATCTTGTGCTGTCGGTAATCCACCAATAGAACCTGACACAAGTGGTGCATTTTGTGCCTCGACTGCATTGCGAATATCACTCGGCATCAGATTAAATTGGCGTAGTTTATGTGGATTGAGCCAAATGCGCATCGCATAGCCTGCGCCATAAAGCTCCACCTCACCCATTCCCTCAATACGGGAAAAACGCGGTTCGACATGCACCATTAAATAGTCAGCAAGCTCTGTCGGTGTCGCCTTCCCTGATTCATCATATAAACTCAGTAATGCAAATTGATCATAACCTTGTTTATAAACAGCCACTCCATTTTGCTGGGTTTCTTCAGGCAATCGACTTAGCACACCATTGACCGCATTTTGCACTTGCAACAGTGCCTGATCGAGATCCACGCCTTGCTCAAACGACAGGGTCAGATTTGCACGTCCCACGCTACTGTTGGACTGAAAGCTTTCCAAACCTTCAATGCCTTTTACCGCTTGTTCTAAAATTTGCGTGACCGATTGCTCAACGGTTTCCGCAGATGCACCACGATACCCCGCAGAAACCCCTAACGCAGGTGCGTCCATATTCGGCATATGCTCAATGGGAATTTTTTGCAGTGCAAAAATTCCTAATACCATCATGATAATGGCAATCACGGCTGCAAATTTAGGTCGATAAATAAAAAAGTGTGACAACATGAATAAAAATCCCCATCAGATGCATTCTCACGACACATTCTTGTATGAATAGATGATTTTTATAGCAATTTTCACACCATGCTGAAAACGCAACCAGTCATTGGACGAGTTTTGGCGATAAAAAAATCCCCGTATAAACGGGGATTTTTCAGCTCTAGAGTTTTCCTTTATTTTAAGCACGCGATTTTTTGATGATGAGTCGACGAATTAAAACATACATAAATGGAATAAAAATCAGCACCAGCAATGTTCCAAAAATGACACCACCAAATACACTCACACCAATTTCCTGACGACTCACCGCACCAGCGCCTGTAGCAAAGACCAGCGGTAAAATCCCTGCGCCAAAGGCCAAAGAAGTCATCAAAATTGGACGTAGACGTAAAGACGCACCTTCTAGTGCGGCTTCTACTACCGATTTACCTTGTTGCTGCGCTAATGAAGCAAATTCCACAATCAGAATGGCATTCTTACAGGACAGACCAATGGTAGTCAGCAAGGCAATCTGGAAATAGATATCATTCGGGAAACCAGCCAGATAACTGAAAATAATATTGCCGCCAATCCCGAGTGGAATAGCTGACATCACGGCGGTTGGAATGCTCCAGCTTTCATATAAAGCCGCCAGACAAAGAAAAATAAAACCAATTGAAATCAGATACAGCCAGATCGCCTGATTATTGGACTGTTTTTCCTCGAAAGAAAGACCGCTCCAGACCACATCCACCCCTTCCTGCTCGGCAACCAAAGCTTCCACATCCTGCATGGCCTGACCGGAACTGCTGTCTTTGGCCCGATCCGCTTCCATTTGCAATGCGGTATAACCCATAAAGCGGTTGACCACTTCAGGGCCACCATTCCAGCCCACTTGCGAGAAGTTGCTAAAAGGCACCATCTGATTCTGGTCATTTCGCACATGCCACTGCGCCAGATCTTCCGGCTTAGAACGGAATTCAGCATCACCCTGCATGATCACCCGTTTAATCCGGCCGCGATCAATAAAGTCATTAATATAACTACCGCCCCAGGCGCTGGATAAGGTACTGTTGATTGCCGATTGGGTCAGGCCATTGGCCATGGCCTGTTTCTGGTCAATATTGACGCGTAGCTCTGCTTTGTCAGGATTAGAACGCTTGCCCAGATTTTCAAAGCTCGTATAGTTGCCTGCCCGAGCTTCCAGCGCTTTAAATTGTTGTTCCAGATATTGCCGGCCATTGCCATTGATGTCTCGAATCCAGAAATCCAGACCATCGGTTTGTCCCAAACCATTGACTGAAGCTGGCATGGACACATTAATTTGTGCATTGCGATTACTCTGGAAATGCTTCAAAGCCCGTTCACGAATCGCTTGTGCAGTATTGTCCTGACCGGAACGCTCATCCCAATGTTTTAATGCCACAAAACCGGTCGCGAGGTTCTGACCAGTTCCAGAGAAATTTCGCCCATAACGGATCATCACCAGATTGACATTAGCTTGTTCCTGATCCAGAAAATACTTACGGACTTCTTCACCGATCTGAATGGTATTTTTCATCGGAGCGCCTTCCTGCAATTTGATTTGCAAGCTTAAGATCCCCTGATCCTCACTCGGTAAGAAACTGGTCGGCAAGGCACGATAGAACAGCGCAAACACACCGATCAATCCGGCAAACAGCAGCAAACAGATTGCCTGACGCTGGACCGTGAGTTTAGACAAATTCAGATAACGATGTTTTAAATTATCCAGTTTCTGGTTAAACCAGGATGCCCATTTTGCCGGTTTAGGATTCGGTTTTAGAATAAGCGCGCACAATGCTGGGGTTAGAATCAATGCCACCATTAAGGACAGCGACATGGCCGCAACCAAAGTGATAGAAAATTGGCGATAGATCACGCCAGTCGAACCACCAAAGAAAGCCATCGGAATAAAGACTGCGGTCAAAACCAGAGTAATCCCGATCAGTGCTCCACTAATTTCCTGCATGGATTCCAGGGCCGCGTCCTTGGCGGACAGTTGCTTTTCATGCATCAGCCGTTCGACGTTTTCCACCACAACAATCGCATCATCCACCAACAGACCAATCGCCAGAACCAGCGCAAATAAGGTTAAGGTGTTAATACTCATACCCAGTGCATACAGCACCGCCATGGTACCCAAAATCACTACCGGAACAGTCACGGTAGGAATCAAGGTGGCACGCCAGTTCTGCAAGAAAATGAACATCACAATGATGACCAAGATCACGGCTTCGATCAGGGTTTTGACCACTTCTTTAATTGATTCTTGTACAAAAGGCGTATTGTCTCGTGGATAGGCAATTTTATAGCCTTCAGGCAATTGCTGTGAAATGCGGGCAATTTCAGCTTTAATCAGATTAGAGGTGGCAATGGCATTGGCCCCTGACGCCAGTGAAATACCTAGACCAGCCGATGGATAACCATTATTGGTACTATAAGATTGATAATTTTCAGCACCCAGTTCCACCCGCGCAATATCTTTCAAATAAATAAAGCTGCCGGCACGATCCGATTTGACAATAATATTCTGGAATTCTTCTACAGTTTTTAGCCGTGAACCCGAAGTAACTTTGGCATTCAGGTATTGCTCGTCTATGGCTGGAAGATCACCAATCGCACCAGCAGCGACCTGAGTATTCTGGGCTTCAATCGCAGCACGCACATCACTTGGCATCAGGTTATATTGTTTTAATTTTGCCGGATTCAGCCAGATCCGCATCGCATATTGTGAACCAAAAACATCCACCTCACCAATGCCTTCAATCCGGGAAATGTCCTGTTCCAGATGGGTCATCAGATAGTCGGAAAGTTCAATATTGTTGCTGCGCCCCGACTCATCATACAGGCTGATCACCATATGGGTATCACCGAGCGATTTAAAGACATTAACGCCTTGGCGTTGTACATCTTCCGGTAATCGGTTTAGTACCCCATTAATCGCATTTTGTACCTGCACCTGTGCGGTATCTGGGTCGGTGCCATTTTCAAAGCTAATACTGACCCGGCTGCGCCCTGAAGAATCACTACTCGAACTGAAATACAGCAGATGATCAATGCCTTTGATTTGCTGTTCCAGCACTTGAGTCACACTTTCTTCCACAGTTTCTGCAGAAGCACCGCTATAAGTTGCTGCCACCGTTATCCTTGGCGGGGCAATGTCCGGATAACGTTCCACTGGCAGGTTCATTACTGCGAACAAGCCGATTGCCATGACAACAATCGCCAGCACCCCAGCAAAGATCGGGCGGTGGATAAAAAATTTAGACAGCATAAGTCCGGGTCACTTTTAATTAAATAGGGGTAAATTGATGCAGAACATAAGCATGCTATATCCAAATATTCAGTGACATAGCACTAGAATGCAAGAATTAAACACATAAAAACTGCGATAAAAACCAATCATGGAGAAATTATGGATAATTCCTCTTGAGCATATTCTTGAGATTGCTCTTCCCTATTTATTAATAGCATTTTTCCAAACAAAAAACCCTGCATCTGCAGGGTTTTTTGGTGAATCAATTGAGCGGATTAAGCGCTGAACTGGTTCATTGTGTTTTTAGAATCATCACCAGCTTTCAATGCATTGTCACCAGCGAAGATTTCTTTGTGGTCATCACCGATGTCAGAACCAGCCATTGCTTGGTGTTTAACACATGCGATACCGCCGCGGATTTCTTTACGTTGTACGCCAGCAACATAAGCCAACATACCTTCAGTACCGAAGTAACCTTGAGCAAGCTCATGAGTAGAAAGCGCAGCTGTGTGGTAAGTCGGAAGTGTGATCAAGTGATGGAACACACCCGCTTCACGAGCAGCGTCAGCCTGGAATGTACGAACTTTTTCGTCAGCTTCAGCAGCCAGTTCAGTTGCATCGTACTCAGCGCTCATTAACTTAGCACGGTCGTAAGCAGAAACGTCTTTACCTTCAGCAACCCAACGGTCATACGCTTGTTGACGGAAGTTTAAAGTCCAGTTGAACGAAGGCGAGTTGTTATAAACAAGTTTCGCATTTGGAACTGTTTCACGTACACGGTTAACCATGTGAGCGATTTCAGCAACGTTAGGCGTCGCAGTTTCGATCCAAAGCAAGTCAGCACCGTTTTGTAGGCTAGTTACACAGTCAAGTACAACGCGGTCGATTTGCGTGCCTTCACGGAACTGGTATAGACCAGAAGCAAGACGTTTAGGACGGTGAAGTTTACCATCACGCTTGATCAGAATTTCGTCTTCTTGAGCTTCTGAAATGTCGATTTCAGTTGTGTCTAAGTAGCTAATGTATTGAGAAGCGATGTCGCCTGGCTCTTTAACCACTGGGATTTTTTGAGTCAAGTCAGCGCCTTCAGAGTCAGTACGTGCAACGATGATACCGTCATCAAGACCCATTTCTAGGAATGCATAGCGAAGAGCGTGGATTTTCGCGATGAAGTCTTCGTGTGGAACTGTTACTTTACCAGCTTGGTGACCACATTGTTTCGCATCAGAAACCTGGTTTTCGATTTGTAGTGCACAAGCACCCGCTTCGATCATTTTCTTAGCAAGTAAGTAAGTCGCTTCTTCGTTACCGAAACCAGCGTCGATGTCCGCAATAATTGGCACAACGTGAGTTTGGAAGTTGTCGATTTGTGAAGTGATTTCAGCTGCTTTAGCAGTGTCGCCCGCTTCTTGTGCTTTTTTAAGTGCACGGAACAAGTCGTTTAATTCTTTCGCGTCAGCTTGACGTAAGAATGTGTAGATTTCTTCGATCAATGCAGGAACAGACGTTTTTTCGTGCATAGATTGGTCAGGAAGTGGACCGAATTCTGAACGAAGCGCTGCAACCATCCAACCAGAAAGGTAGATGTAGCGACGTTCAGTTGTACCGAAGTATTTTTTGTTCGCAATCATTTTTTGTTGCGCGATGAAACCGTGCCAGCAACCTAGTGATTGAGTGTATTTGCTAGAGTCTGCATCATAAGCAGCCATATCACGACGCATAATTGCCGCTGTATATTTCGCAATGTCTAAACCAGTTTTGAAACGGTTTTGAAGTTGCATACGCGCAGCATCTTCAGGACTGATGTCTGCCCAAGTGTTACCGAATTTCGCTTTTAATTCGCGGATTGCATCAATCGCTGTTTGGTATGTAGTCATGATATATTCCTGTAATAATATTAGGATTTTTCTGCAACGAACCGCTCAAATCACACCCTCAATGACTTGTTCAGATTTTCGACGATCCGTTGGGATAGCTAAAGATTAGTGGGCTTATGAAAATTAATCCAATAGTCTGCAAGAATCTTCAGTATTTATTTAAAAAATGAGTAGATCAAAGTCTTATTACAATCTTGATAGATTAAATTAAGATTATGTTTTATATATATTTATTTAAAAATAAAAATGGATAAAATTTCCACATGTTGCTTAAAAATAATTCATTAGACTTAAGTCTGGATATGGGGTTTATGCCCTTTTATCTTTAAAAAATACTGATCTTTGATGATTTATTCAACTTGATGAATTCTCGATTTAGTGTACTTTTCACTCAAATACTGAACGTAAGAACAGCCTTTCTCATGTTCTTTTAAAGCGAAAAGATGGTTTTCATTTCCCTCTATAAAAAGGCTAAATGATATTCTATTTAACGTGCATCTTTTCTCTTATGTACACTTTGAATAATGGAGCTTAAGCCTGTGTTAATTTTGTAAACTTTATCAGTGAGCACATGGCTTTTTTTCATCGACGCTTTACACAAGGCTCGGCAATTATGGCATAATCTTCATAATTTCTTGTATTTATTCTCGGTATTTCTTTTATGAATCTGGAGCGGGTCGATCTCAATCTATTAATTTATCTTGATGTACTTCTTCGCGAAAAAAATGTCACACGTGCAGCAGAACAACTGGGCGTTACCCAGCCTGCCATGAGTAACATCTTACGCCGATTACGCAATTTATTTAATGATCCCCTCCTGATTCGTTCTTCTGAAGGCATGACACCCACTGAACGTGCCTTAGAATTGCAGCCCCGCATTCGAGATGCGCTCGCTGATCTGTCGATGATCCTGGAACCACGTACCGAGTTCCGTCCATATACCTCAAATCGTGTCTTCCGGATCATGACCTCGGATTATGCAGAAGCCACGCTGGTTCCACGTCTGGTTAAAGCCCTACGTTCAGAAGCACCGAACGTGGTATTAGACTTCCTGACGCCAAGTGACGTGTCATATCGTGACATGGAACAAGGCAAGGTCGATCTGGCAATCAACCGTTTTAATGAAATCCCGCAAAGTTTTCATCAGGTTTTGGTCTGGCGTGACAGCTTTTCTTGCCTTTTAAATAACAAGCATCCTGCCGCAAGCAACTTAAACCTTAAAAGTTACCTGGATGCACAGCATATCTGGGTTTCCAAAACCGGTATGGGTGTTGGCTTCGGGGTAAATCCTGAAAAACAGGCCGGTTTAGGCTGGATCGATCAGGCTTTAGAACGTATTGGCCAGAAACGTAAAATCTCAGTCTTTACCCGTCACTACCAGATGCCGGGGTTATTGGCTGCCAATGTCGATCTGGTCGCAACACTGCCTTCACGCATTGCACGTTTGCAAGCCAAGAATCACAATTTAATTCTCAAAGATCCGCCGTTTTATATTCCTGAATTTGAATTAAAAATGGCATGGTGTCCTTTATTGCATCATCATCCTGCACATCGCTGGTTACGTCAGCTGATTCTGTATGTCGCCCGTCAAATGATTGAAGAAGAAAATCGTGAATTCCTGAACAATAATTCTCAATTTTCACCCTATTAAACTCAAATTCTTCTAAATTCTTATTTTTTAAGATTATACTTTGAAGACTTGAGAGGTAGTTTTTACACCTCAAGTCTTTTTTTGTGTTAAAAATATCCCAAGATACTATTCATCCACAGGTGGATTTGTGAGCCTCTTACAAAATATCGTGATTATCTTAATACTCATCGCGGGGGCCGGTTTTTTATCTTTAACAGAAATCGCCCTCGCAGGTGCCCGTAAAGTCAAACTCAAAATTCTGGCTGAATCGGGTGAACATCGCGCTCAAAAAGTTTTAGATCTACAAGAAAATTCTGCTGACTTCTTCGCAGCCTCTCAAATCGGTTTAAATGCAGTCGCTATTCTCGGCGGTATTTTAGGTGAAGGCGCTTTCCGTCCTTATATTTTTAATTTTGTTTCCCGCTTTTACCAAGGTCCTTGGACTGAAAATATCAGCTTTGTGCTTTCTTTTACTGTCGTTACTTCTTTATTTATTTTATTTGCAGACCTGATGCCGAAACGTCTGGCCATGATTGCGCCAGAAAAGATCGCAGTCTCAGTCATCGAGCCAATTCAGATTTTCATTAAAGTCTGCAAACCTTTGGCTTGGTTTATCAATGCGATTGCCAACATGCTGTTCCGTCTGTTTAAAGTAAATACTATTCGTGATGACAATATTACTTTTGATGATATTTCTGCAGTGATGGATGCCGGTGCACAGGCAGGCGTGCTCCAGAAACAGGAACACCATTTCATTGAAAACGTATTCGAGCTGGAAGAACGTAACGTGCCTTCGAGTATGACCACACGTGAAAATGTGGTGTTCTTCACCTTAAATGAACCGGAAGAAAGTATTCGGCAAAAGCTGGCGGAATACCCCTATTCCAAGTTTCTGGTATGTAGCAATGACATTGACAGTGTGATTGGCTATGTCGATGCCAAAGACATTCTGGTGCGTATTCTGAACAACCAGTCGCTGCTGCAACTCAATGAAAATACCATCCGTAATGTCCTGACTATTCCTGACACTTTGACCTTATCGGAAGTTCTGGACCGTTTCCGTTCCACCAAGGAAAAGTTTGCCGTCGTCATTAATGAATATGCGCTGGTCGTTGGCGTGATTACCCTTTCTGATATTATGATTACCGTGATGGGTGACTGGGTGACGCCTATTGAAGCCGATCAGCAAATTATTAAACGTGACAATAATTCCTGGCTGATTGAAGGCAGCACGCCGATTGAAGACATCAAGCATGCGCTTGAAATTGATGAAATGCCTGATGATGAGAACTATGAAACCATTGCTGGCTTCATGATGTATAAATTACGCAAGATTCCACGTCCTGCAGATGCCGTGATATTTGGTGCTTATAAGTTTGAAGTGGTGGATGTCGATCATTTTAAAATTGACCAGTTGCTGGTGACCCGCCTAATCGAAACCAATTCAGTTATTCAAGAAGAATCAGATTAATCTGGTTCTTCTTTTTAGCCCTCTATTCAAAAAATTATTCTAATAAAAAAACCCATAAGGTGAGTGATGAATATTTCTGCATTATTGGCATGTCTGTTTTTTTATTCAGCCCTGTATTTGTTTTACTTCTTCTTTGCCAAACAACAGAATCCCCTGCTTTTACTCGCAGCCATCATTCTGATGGTTTTAACAGTTTTCATTATTCCCTACCCGCATGAACGTCGCCGTCAAGGTTTCGACTCGACCTTGAGATTTGGAGAGTATTTTTATTGGCCATTAATCACGTGGTGGCGTTTATTTATTCTGCCCATCAGCTGGCTGATTGCACTGATATATCGTGATTAAAAAAGCACCTTTGGGTGCTTTTTTTAGATCTAGTTATAGCTTAGATTTTTGCTAATAAAGCCTCAAGAACGGCTTGATAGTGAATCTGGATATCATCTTCTAAAATTTTGTAGGCATTATCGAATTGCACCATTGGCCAGCCTTCTTTCCAGAATGGGAAAATATTATGCAGGTCATGGGTGACAATGGCATCTTCACGCACAATTGCTTGGGCAATTTGTGACAGCACTTGCGCAGTTTCAGCGCCATCAATCGCCATATAATCAATACCGCGCGCTTTTAAAATACGGATTCGGTCTTTTTTATAACGGATTTTTTTGATTTGTGCTGCATTTAGACCCAAAGCCAAAGATACGGCTTCGACAAACTTGTCTTCAAATGACTGATTCAATGCTACTAAGGCTGCTTTATGCGCTTCCTGACGACCAGCTTTACCACCCTGACGAATTGCTGCTTGCGCCTCAGTATTTAGCTCATCCTTTTTCATACTTTGCAGGATGTCTAAAATTTCGATGTCGCTTAACGCCTGAGGAGATTGATCAGTCATAAACTGTCCTTAAAAAAATAAATCTTGAATCGGCTATTTTCGCATAATTCGTCGCTAAAAAACTAAAATCTTCATGATTAAAACAGTGCTACGTTCTGAAACTGCATTTCTTCTGCGATTTTGCGCAAAATCGACTATAGTGCTTCATCTATATATTAAATTAATCTCTGGATGATGCCCACTACGCAAGTGACTTTGTTGCTACAGCAACTTAAGCGCCAATATCCGACTGCATTTAAAGGAAATTACCTGTTTTACAGTCAGATTAAAATCCGTGGAATCTGGGGTAAAGCCAAGCTTTTAATTCCTTGGGCCTTGGCCGCCATGATTTTTGTTCCCATCAATTTGATGTTAGGAGATTTCGTACAGCAATCTTTTGTGCAAATCAGCGAATTTCAGGCGCAGAGTTATGCCATGTTGGCCATTCTACTGTTCCTGATGTTGAGTCTCACCTTGATTCTGTACCAGATTCAGCATTCTTCTTATTCGCTGTATCAATTATTACAGCATACCCCGATCAAGATGGCTATTGTGATTCTGATGCAAGCCTTAAATCTGGTCTTTATACAAAGCAGTTTGCTGATGTGGAGCTTATTCTTCTTTGGCGTGAGCTTTGGTTTTGTGCGCTTTTATCGAGAAAATTTATTCAAGGAAAATAGTAAAAATACTGAGCACTATCAGCTACAACAATTACGTAAAATCTGTTTTTGGGCTTATAAACAAACCTGCCTGATTCGACTAAAATTACGTTTTTATTCAAGCCATGATCCTCGGTATGCCGAACTAAAACAGCAATTAAATCACTATGCCGGGTTATATACGCGGCTGCTGAAATATGAGCATCAATATTGTAAAACGATCAAGCATCTAGATGTCGACAGCTATCTGGATGAAAATTCATAGTTCTCTCTATCCTTTTTCATTGGCCATCTTAAAGATCTGCAAATATTGAATTTTAAAAAACGTTGATTTGCTGATTTTTAGAATAGAAGCCACGGAATTGCTTGAAAAGAAAGCAATCATTTCGGAATTTGCTTGCCAAGCTTTATTTCGTCCTCTATTATTGCGCACATGCCCGAGTGGTGAAATCGGTAGACACAGGGGATTTAAAATCCCCCGCCCACAAAGCGTGCCAGTTCGAGTCTGGCCTCGGGCACCATTTTAATATTTATTAAAATGGTGCAATAAAAAATCCAGCATTAGGCTGGTTTTTTTGTGCCTGCATTTTATTCTTTTAACGCGAAATCCCCATGTCAGAATTAAAACACTTCGATCTCGCTACATTACAATTACGTCATCCAGACGCTTTTTTCCTGAAGCTGCGTTATAGCCGCTTCAAATTTAATGCCCTGCAAAATATCCAGTTTGTTATCGCGATTAATTTACTGTCTCTTCTGGTCTGTATAGCCTGTAGTATCAGCTCAGTATTTCTGGAATATTATTTTTTTAAAAATGCCACGATTGCCTTTAATGTCACCTTAATTGTATTGATGGCACTACTGTATCCCTATATCTGGTATGCACAATATCAGGCGAAATTCAGCTCCAAAGCCTATAGTCAGCATTTGCAAAACTGTCTCTATCTGCAAATTCCAATTTTTCTATGCTTATTGCTCAACCTTTATCTGATTCATTCGGATGTGCTGGTTATTATCAGCATGATCATTTTAGCGCTTTCCTCTTTTGGCGCTGTGACCTTGGAACCTTTATTTAAAAGTTCCTGTAGCGCGATTGACCAAATCAGGTTGCAGAAACTCCGACAACTGGCTTTTTGGGCTTATCAACAATCCAAATCAAAAACACCACAACAGATTCAAGGTCAATCGAATCTGCAGGCTTATTACCAAAACCTTTATCAGCAATGCATGAATGAAGAGCAACAATTACTCGGCTCAATTCGCTTTAATAGCTTTAAAGATTATTTGAACAGACAATAAAAAACCCTGCATCTGCAGGGTTTTCTTAAATCACCATTCACGATTGGTAATCAGTTCTTCCATTTCAATCTCGAACAGGCCGTGCTCTTGCACCACCATCATCATGGCTTCGGCAATATAATCCGCGGCAGTATCATCCAGAGACGAATCCAGATCTTCGAACTGAGGTTTCATGATATTGATATCAGCCACAGTCAGATTGGCAAGCTGATAAATCTCTTGATCTGACAAACCTGATTTAGCAACTTTTTGGGCAAAACGTTCGATGTGCTGCTTGATTTCAGCAACCAGAATATCGGGATAATATTCATCATCGAACATGGGGAGAAGTAAATCTGCAAACATTACAGGCACTCTAAAGGATGACTATCTAATCTAAGCGTGCCTATATAGCATATTGTTGCTCAAAAGCCAAACAACATTGCCAATGTAGGGATTTCCCAGCCTCGCTTTCTAAGCCATTTGCATAGCCTGCCAGATTTTAATCGCATCGGCTGTAGCCTTAACATCATGTGCCCGTACCATACATGCACCCTGCTGAATACTCAACAAATGCGCTGTTGCTGAACCCACTGCACGCTCTTGTGGTTCTGCCCCATCCAAAACTGCTCCGATAAAGCGTTTACGTGATAAAGCAGACAAAATCGGATAGCCCATTTCTGTCAATTTATAAAACTCTTGCAACAGCTTTAAATTTTGCTGGGCATTTTTAGCGAAACCAAAACCTGGATCAATCATGATATTTTCCGCTTTTACTCCAACATCTAAAGCATCCTGAACACGTTGGGATAACTCGCGTATCACATCAGCAGTGACGTCCTCATATTGATCCAGATTGTTCATGGTGGTCGGCTCACCGCGCATATGCATGATGATCACTGGAATATTGAGTTCTGCTGCGGTCTGCAATGCATTCGGCCGAGTCAAAGCACGGACATCATTCCAGATATGTGCTCCGGCCCGAACCGCTGCGCGTATGACTTCAGGTTGCGACGTATCAATCGAGAGAATGACCTTATGTTTAGCCAGTTCTTCCACCACAGGCACTACGCGGCGAATTTCTTCTTCCACTTCTACCACTGCGGCACCTGGACGGGTCGATTCACCGCCAATATCAATCACGGTCGCGCCTTCAGCGATCATTTCAAGCGCACGTGCGACTGCATCTTCTTTGTGATTATGCCGACCACCATCACTAAAAGAGTCTGGGGTGACATTGAGAATCCCCATCACATGCGGCTGGGATAAGTCCAATTTTAAATCACCAAATGTCCATACATGTGGTAACAAAGGCATCAGCTGCATGATTCAATACTCACTCAAAATAACCCCGATATTGTCTTATGGATCGCTGAATAAAGCAAAGTGGAATAAGGCTAGGACCTAGATTTCGAAGTAATTGTTTTGGGAATATTGCATCAGTTTAGTTTGTAATAATGCTTTCACATCTGCCCATTCACTTTCTAAAATACTATAGATATAGCTATCTCGAATAGTCTGTCCATCTTTACGTAGCATATGACACCTGATAATGCCATCTCGTTTGGCACCTAATGCCTCAATCGCTTTTTGGCTGGGAAGATTCAAATGATCAGTTCGAAAGCCGACCACCTGAGCATTTAAATTTTCAAAAGCATGTCTTAACAAAAGATATTTACAAACGCGATTTACATAAGCTCTGTGATAGCGCTTGGCATACCAGGTATAACCAATTTCAAAACGTGGAATTTCCGCTTTAATATCATAATAACTGGTGGTTCCAATTGCTTGGCCGGAGTTTAAATCAATTACGGCAAAAACCATTCTTTCACCTTGAGCCTGTTGTTCGAAAGCTTGAGAAAAATATTTTTTTAAGTTATGCAGATAAGGCACCGAATTATATAAAATCTTACCTAAATTTTCTTCAGCGCATGCAACCACTAAATCAGAAAAATGTTCCCAGCTCAACGGTTCAAGACGAAGCTGGTAAACACTGGATTCCAGAACAGGCATATTCATTTTTGTTTTTCTTATTCATTTTTAATAGCTCAATATAACATTCAAAAAGATATGACAAAAATGACAAGCATAAAAAAACCACCCGAAGGTGGTTTTTTTATTGAACTTAGTTCGCTGGCAATGGCGGAGGAGTCAACGGACCATCATCTGGGGTTACATCAATCACAGGATTTTCCGCAACATAGACTTTTGGTGGCTGAGGCTCACGACCTTCCATGATGTCACGGATTTGATCACGATCAATGGTTTCCCATTCCATCAAGGCTTTCACCATCGCATGGGCAATATCTTTTTTGCTTTCCAAGATATCGCGTGCGATTTTATATTGCTCATCTAGAATTCGACGAATTTCACGATCGACTTCTAGTTGTGTGGTTTCCGAAATACTGCGGCTACCAATACTGCCCATGAAAGATTGCTGTGCATCTTCTTCATAGACCATGACACCGAGTTTGTCCGACATCCCATATTTGGTCACCATCGCACGTGCCATTTTGGTTGCACGTTCGAAGTCATTTGAAGCGCCGGTCGACATCTGGTTAATGAAGACTTCTTCAGCAATACGGCCACCAAACAAAATCGAAAGTTCATTCAACATTTTGTCTTTGTAATGGCTGGTCTGGTCAAATTCAGGCAGCTGCCAGGTAACACCTAAAGCCCAGCCACGTGGCATGATTGTCACCTTATGCACAGGATCTGTACCTGGCAAGCTTTCAGCAACAATCGCATGCCCTGCTTCATGATAAGCCGTCGCACGACGCTCTTCATCACGAAGTACCATCGATTTACGCTCAGGACCCATATACAGCTTGTCTTTTGCATCTTCAAAGTCATGCATATCGACGGTGTTTTTGTTACGGCGTGCAGCAAATAAAGCAGCTTCATTCACCAGGTTTGCTAATTGCGCACCCGAGAAGCCCGGTGTACCACGTGCAAGAACTTTAACATCCACACCTGTCACTGAAGGCAACTTTTTCAAATGTACATTCAGGATTTGTTCACGACCTTTAATGTCTGGCAAACCAACCACAACTTGACGGTCAAAACGGCCTGGACGAAGAAGTGCTTTATCCAGTACATCTGCACGGTTGGTTGCAGCAATTACGATAATGCCTTCATTGCCCTCAAAGCCGTCCATTTCAACCAGCATCTGGTTCAGTGTCTGTTCACGTTCATCGTGACCACCACCAGTACCTGAACCACGATGACGACCGACTGCATCAATCTCATCAATAAAGATGATACATGGTGCATGACGTTTCGCCTGTTCGAACATGTCACGAACACGGGATGCACCAACACCGACAAACATCTCAACGAAGTCAGAACCTGAAATACTAAAGAATGGAACTTTCGCTTCACCGGCAATGGCTTTGGCAAGCAAGGTTTTACCCGTACCTGGAGGACCGACCATTAACACACCGCGTGGAATACTTGCACCCAGACGTTTAAATTTGGTTGGATCTTTCAGGAAATCTACGATTTCAACGACTTCTTGCTTAGCTTCGTCACAACCGGCAACATCGGTGAAAGTGACTTTAATCTGGTCTTCAGACAGCATTTTGGCTTTAGATTTACCAAAACTCATTGGGCCGTTTTTACCACCTGCACCGCCACCCATGTTGCGCATAAAGAACATGAATAACAAAATGATTAAAAGTACAGGGAAACTTGCAATAAGCAACTGCATGAGCAAGCCTTGACGTTGTGGTGCTTCACCTTCAACCACAACATTATTTTTAATCAGGCTTGGCATCAGTTCAGGATCCTGAACTGCCGGACGGATACTTTCAAACTCTGAACCGTTCGATTTTTCGCCACGGATTCTTTCGCCGTCAATCACAACTTGTTTAATTTGGCCAGCATTGACCGCGGCAACAAACTCTGAGTAGTTCATTGTAGTCGGTTGATTGCGGTCACTGACGTTGCTGAAGATTAACACCAGCACACCCAGTATCACGAGCCACAATACGGCATTCTTAAAAAGATCGCTCAAAGCTTTATTCCCATTCCAATCTAATTTGATCATGCCCTGTTCAGGGTGACCTTAATACTTAAGCTGTAAATCAACTTACAATTATCTGAAAACGTACAAAATGCACAATTTTTAACGACTTGGCAAGTAGACTTATTTTAAAGCCTTCTTACGTCCCTGCCCGATCAGGAAAACTTCCTTGGAGCGAGCACGTGATGCCAAAGGTTTAGATGTTTTCAGAACATCAAAACTATCAACCACTTGCTTACGGAATTCGTCAAAACCTGAACCTTGGAAAACTTTTACCACAAATTGACCTTTAGGGCCTAGCACCTTGTTGGCAAAATCCAGTGCAAGTTCACACAAGTAAATCTGACGCGGTTGATCTACAGCCTTATTACCTGATGTATTGGGGGCCATATCTGAAATTACAACGTCTACAGTACGACCATCTAAAATTTCTAACAATTGCTGGAAGACTTCTTCTTCGCGAAAGTCACCTTGCAAGAAAGTCACATCAGGTAATGCATCCATTGGTAAAATGTCAGATGCAATCAATAAACCTTTGTCGCCGACCAACTTACCGGCGATTTGTGACCAACTCCCGGGAGCTGCACCCAAGTCGACCACGGTCATGCCGGGTTTGATGATCTTGTACTTTTCTTGCATTTCTAAGAGCTTATATGCTGCACGCGCACGATAGCCGTCCTTTTGTGCCTTTTTCACATAAGGATCGTCTAAATGCTCTCTCATCCAATCACGACTACTTTTAGATAACTTTTGGTTGGTAATGCGTGTAGCCATAACTCTCTAAATAAAAAAACGTCTAATTATTAATTGTACGTGAAAAAGACATATTTTGCAGTATACATGTGTATCTAAATCGAGGAGTTTTGCTCGTTATGAAGAGATATTGGAAATGATTATTTCCTGAGAATTTAAAGCGTTTGTTTTTTGCTTTTGCTATACTAAGCCGTTTTAAAATTCAGGTTATCTCTCATGGCGTCTTTATCTATTCAGGAACGTAAGCGTTTACGTCAAATCGGACATGCTTTAAACCCGGTCGTTATGCTGGGTGACAAAGGCCTGACTGAAAATGTCATCGAAGAATTGGCGCGTGCTTTAAACGATCACGAACTGATTAAAGTGAAAATCGTAGCTGAAGATCGTGAAGCGCGTGCAGCACTGATTGCTGAAATTTCAGAAGCGACTGGTGCTGAAGTGGTTCAAACTATTGGTAAAATTGCACTGCTTTACAAGAAAGCTGCGAAACAAAACCAAAAATTGTCCAACCTTGTCCGTTTCGCTCATTTGTCTAACTAAGTACAGGACTTATGGCAAGTTACGAGCTTAGCGCATTTGATCGCCGTTTTCAGGCCATCTCTCTGGTTGCCGCCATCGAACAGCAAGGCCCATACAATTTAAATGTGGGCTTCTGGATCCGTGATCCCAATCAGTACATCTTGTGGCCCGATATGGTGACGGCACATCCCCGTCAGGATTTCCTGTGGGAACAGACCTGCTTTGAAATTTTTATTGGGGTTCAGGGCGAAGATTTTTATCGTGAGATTAATCTTTCCCCTTCTCAGGCCTGGCAGGCTTATCAATTCGAAGAATACCGTTATCCTGAAGATATGCCCCCCCAAGCGGCGGATGATATTGAGCTGAACCAGCTCAAACGTACGCATTATGGTCTCAATGTCAGTGTGGATCTGACTGATTTTATGGCAACACATAAACTGAAATGGGAAAACTTGTTCCTGGGTTTATCTGCTGTTTTAAAAACCTCACAAGGTGATCAATACTATGCCATGCAGCATAGTAGTCCTCAGGCAGATTTTCATAATAAACGTGACTGGTTGCATGTATTTTAAATAGATTGACGCTGTGCATCAGCTATTTAAAGTGTAATAGGCGAATAAAACGTGAGACTTAAAGTCTCACGTTTTTGTTTATTGCTCAACAATGATTGATCCTCTGTATAATTATTTTAGATTTTTTATTGTTTTCAACGTTCATATTTTAATGATGTAGATGATGCTGCTCCTGAATAGATTTCACAGCAGCATAAAGAATAAAAGCAAAAGTAATGATCATCAGAAGAATGGTCCCAAACACCAGTCCCAGCACTCCCAAACATAATACGATTACACCTAGATAAAGTATGCGCCCCAATCCGCTTTCCAGATTCAGTAGCATGATCAATATCAGTAAAATAAGTACACCTACAAAATGCTGTTGCATCGTGACCCCCTTTAATTGTTATTGTGAGTCCGTTTTGCTGCATAAAGACAAAGGAGAACATTTGATTGTTCTCCTTTTTAAATAGCGGCCTTTCAGCGCAGCCTAACTTTTCAGCTCAGGACTTTTGTCCGAGCTCTCTGTTTTCACCACGGGTTTGACTTTTTTCAGTACTTCAATGGTACTGTCCTTAGAACGTTTAAAAGTATCGGTCAGATGTTCCTTATGCTTGGTCGAAATCTGACTGACATCCTCTTTCAACTCTTTACCCAGATTAGATAAGTCTTCGAAGACAGCGTTGAATTCTGTCTTGATAAAGCTTTTCAGTTCAGTTAATTCTTTCTGCGAACCGAAAATCTGCTCCTTCAAAGTATCAATACGCTGTAACACCTCCTGCTTAAATTGACGCAATTGTTCCTGCACAGTGTCGCTTAACTGCTTGGCTTCAACTTCAAGCTTTTCCTTACTTTCCTCGATGGTTCCAATTGCCTGATCTTTAGCCTCGACTGCTACTTTTTCAAGCTTCTCGGCAGTTTCAGTTACCACGCTCGGAGTGATTTTTTTAGATGTAGTAGATTTAGGTGCTGTAGCCATTTGTCTTATTCCTATTGTTATATCGACTAAGCTATATTAGTAGATTTGATAAAAATTAAGATTTGATTTGTCTGACAATTATTAATTGCTTACATTTTTTCACCTTGCTTACAAAACAGACTTCCATGCAAAAAGCAAGCCATTTATCTCATACTTTCGCTGCAAAGCCGTTGGACTTTAGGGGTCATTCTGCGTATAATGCCGTGTTAAGTTCAAGCGAGCAGACATAGGAGGGTAGGTTTAAAAAATAGCCTTCCTTTTTTTTCGTCTTCTCGCTTTTTTACAGCCTAAATTTCAGGAGCTTTGGTTTGAGCACCCCAGCAATTTTAGCCCTTGCCGACGGAACTATCTTTAAAGGTACTTCGATTGGCGCATCGGGTAGTACGACTGGTGAAGTCGTTTTCAACACTGCCATGACTGGCTATCAAGAAATTTTGACTGACCCGAGTTATGCACAGCAACTTGTGACACTGACTTACCCACATATCGGTAACACAGGCTGTAATGAAGAAGACGCTGAATCAGGTCGTATTCATAAGGTTTGGGCGAACGGATTGATCATTCGTGACCTGCCTTTACTGCACAGTAACTTCCGTTCAACCCAATCATTAGCTGAATATTTGGTACAACACAATGTTGTGGCAATTGCGGATATCGACACGCGTAAATTGACACGTATCTTACGTGACAAAGGTGCGCAAAATGGCTGTATCCTTGCTGGCGAAAATATCACTGAAGCTGAAGCGCTTGAAAAAGCACGTGCATTTGGTGGTTTAAACGGTTTAGACCTGGCAAAAGAATGTTGCGACCCTGAAGGTTTTGAATGGACTGAAGGCTCTTGGACATTAGGCAAAGGTTTCTCTCAACCAGAAGCTAAATTCCATGTTGTTGCATACGATTACGGTGTCAAAACCAACATCTTACGTATGCTCGCAGACCGCGGTTGTAAACTGACTGTTGTGCCGGCGCAAACTCCTGCTGCTGATGTACTTGCACTGAATCCAGATGGCGTGTTCCTGTCGAATGGCCCTGGCGATCCGGCTGCATGTGACTACGCAATTGAAGCTGTAAAAACAATTGTAGAAACCACTGAAATTCCAGTATTTGGTATCTGTCTGGGTCACCAGATCCTTGCGCTTGCAAGTGGTGCTAAAACCTTAAAAATGCCTCACGGCCACCACGGTGCTAACCATCCTGTACAAAATCTAGATAACGGTACAGTGATGATTACTTCTCAGAACCATGGCTTCGCAGTCGATGAAAGCAATCTGCCTGATGTGTTGCGTGTAACGCATCGCTCACTGTTTGATGGCACCAACCAAGGTATTCATCGTACAGACAAACCTGCGTTCAGCTTCCAGGGTCACCCTGAAGCAAGCCCGGGTCCACATGACTGCGCACCATTGTTCGATCATTTCATCGAACTTATCGAAGCATCTAAGAAGTAATTAAGGAAGCATCATGGCTAAACGTACTGACATTAAAAGCATCTTGATTATTGGTGCTGGTCCGATTGTCATCGGTCAAGCATGTGAGTTTGACTACTCAGGTGCTCAAGCATGTAAAGCCCTTCGTGAAGAAGGCTACCGCGTTATTTTGGTCAACTCGAACCCAGCGACCATCATGACCGACCCAACCATGGCAGATGCAACTTATATTGAGCCAATTACTTGGCAAACTGTTGCAGCAATTATTGAGAAAGAACGCCCAGACGCTGTTCTTCCGACCATGGGTGGTCAAACTGCATTGAACTGTGCCCTTGCCCTCGATGAGCACGGCATTTTAGAAAAATTCAATGTTGAATTAATCGGTGCAACCAAAGAAGCGATTGAAAAAGCTGAAGACCGCAAACTGTTTGACCAGGCAATGCGTAAAATTGGTCTTGAATGTCCAAAAGCTGACGTTGCTGAGTCAATGGAACATGCTTTAGAAATTCAAGCACGTTTCGGCTTCCCAGTGATTATCCGTCCATCATTCACCATGGGTGGTTCTGGTGGCGGTATCGCTTACAACAAAGAAGAATTCATCGAAATTTGTGAACGCGGTTTCGATCTTTCTCCGACTAAACAATTATTGATCGATGAATCTTTAATTGGTTGGAAAGAGTACGAGATGGAAGTTGTTCGTGACAAAAACGACAACTGTATCATCGTATGTACGATTGAAAACTTTGACCCAATGGGCGTACACACTGGTGACTCAATCACTGTTGCTCCTGCGCAAACATTGACAGACAAAGAATTCCAACTTCTACGTAACGCATCTTTAGCTGTACTACGTGAAATTGGCGTAGAAACAGGTGGTTCTAACGTACAGTTCGGTATTTGTCCAAATACTGGTCGTATGGTTGTGATCGAGATGAACCCACGTGTATCACGTTCATCTGCCCTTGCCTCTAAAGCAACTGGTTTCCCAATTGCAAAAATCGCTGCGAAATTAGCGGTTGGTTACACGCTTGATGAGTTGAAAAACGACATCACTGGCGGTACAACACCTGCATCGTTTGAACCTGCAATTGACTACGTAGTTACTAAGATTCCTCGTTTCAACTTCGAGAAATTCCCACAAGCTGACGCAACGCTTACAACTCAGATGAAATCTGTCGGTGAAGTAATGGCGATTGGTCGTAACTTCCAGGAATCTGTACAAAAAGCCCTTCGTGGTCTTGAAGTGGGTGCTTCTGGTTTTGACGAAAAAATTGAAGTGGGTGCTGAAGGCGCGCGCGACAAAATCTTGCAAGAACTTAAAGTGCCAGGTCCAGAGCGTATCTGGTACGTGGGCGATGCATTCCGTCACGGCTTTACTTTAGACGAAGTATTCGCTGCAACGAACATTGACCGCTGGTTCTTGATTCAAATCGAAGACATCATCAAAACTGAAAACCAAATCAAAACTTTAGGTTTTGGCGACTTGAATGCGGACAACATCCGTGGATTCAAACGTAAAGGTTTATCAGATCTTCGCATTGCAGACTTGATGGGTATTTCACAAAAGCAATTCCGTAAACATCGTTGGAGCCTAGGCGTAACTCCAGTTTACAAACGTGTCGATACATGTGCTGCAGAATTCGAATCTGATACAGCTTACATGTACTCAACTTACGATGAAGAATGTGAAGCAAATCCATCGAACAAAGACAAGATCATGGTGATCGGCGGTGGCCCTAACCGTATCGGTCAAGGTATCGAGTTCGATTACTGCTGTGTACACGCTGCCCTGGCTATGCGTGAAGACGGCTATGAAACGATCATGGTAAACTGTAACCCTGAAACTGTTTCTACGGATTACGACACTTCAGATCGTTTGTACTTCGAACCGATCACTTTAGAAGACGTTTTAGAAATCGTGCGTATCGAGAAGCCTAAAGGCATTATCGTTCAGTACGGTGGTCAAACACCTTTGAAATTGGCTCGTGCTTTAGAAGAAGCTGGTGCTCCAATCATTGGTACATCGCCTGACGCAATTGACCGTGCAGAAGACCGTGAACGTTTCCAGCAAATGATTCAACGTCTACAACTTCGCCAACCAAACAACAGCATCGTAAAATCTGCTGAAGAAGGTATGGCTGAAGCATCTAAAGTTGGCTACCCGCTTGTGGTACGCCCTTCTTACGTTCTTGGTGGTCGTGCAATGGAAATCGTGTACAACGACGAAGAATTAAAACGCTACTTACGTGATGCGGTTCAAGCATCAAACGAAGCGCCTGTTCTTCTTGACCGTTTCTTAGATGATGCGATCGAAGTTGACGTAGACTGCGTATCTGACGGTAAAGACGTGGTGATTGGCGGCATCATGCAGCACATTGAACAAGCGGGTATTCACTCAGGTGACTCAGCATGTTCGATTCCTCCTTACTCTCTCTCTAAAGAGATTCAGGACGAAATGCGTCGTCAAACCGTTGCAATGGCAAAAGAGCTTGGCGTAATCGGTTTGATGAACGTTCAGTTTGCGGTTAAAGGTGAAGACGTTTACATTCTGGAAGTGAACCCACGTGCGTCTCGTACTGTGCCATTCGTTTCTAAGTGTATCGGTGAATCTTTAGCGAAAGTTGCTGCACGTTGTATGGCGGGTCAATCTCTTGAGTCTCAAGGCTTTACATCAGAGATTATTCCTGAGCACTTCTCTGTCAAAGAAGCAGTGTTCCCGTTCAACAAATTCCCTGGTGTTGACCCGATCCTTGGCCCTGAGATGAAATCGACTGGCGAAGTGATGGGCGTTGGTAAAACATTTGGTGAAGCGTTCTATAAAGCTGTTTTAGGTGCAAATGAGCGTTTACCAGGTCTTCCAACTGAAGGCGAAGTGAAACACGCATTTATCTCTGTACGTGATTCTGATAAACCACGTGCGGCTGGTATCGCAAAACAATTGATTGACCTAGGCTTCAAGATTCTTGCAACTGATGGTACATTTAAAGTGATTAGCGATGCTGGTCTTGAATGTGAACGTGTCAATAAAGTAACTGAAGGTCGTCCTAACATTGTGGACCGTATTAAAAACGGCGAAATCCATCTTGTGATTAACACGACTGAAGGCAAAAAGGCACAAGAAGACTCATTCTCGATCCGTCGTTCAGCACTTCAAGGTAAAGTGTATAACACAACTACATTGAATGGTGCGGATGCAGTATGCCAAGCTTTAGCAATTAAATTGCCGATGGATGTATATCGTTTGCAAGACCTAACTAAAGGTTAATTCACTTCCAAGAAGTCCCGCCACCTTCTTGGTGGCGGGCTTTTTTTTATTTATAGATTTTATATCTTTCAACTGACTTTTGAGGGACAACATGCAACGTTATCCTATGACACCTGAAGGCAAAATTGCCTTAGAGAAAGAATTACACCAACTGAAAACAGTGGATCGTCCACGTATCACAGCTTCAATTGCAGAAGCGCGTGAACACGGCGACTTAAAAGAAAATGCAGAATACCATGCAGCACGTGAACAGCAAGGCTTCTGTGAAGGTCGTATTCAGGACATCGAAGGCAAACTGGGTGCAGCTCAGGTGATCGACGTAAAAGAACTTGAACAGAATGGTCGTGTGGTTTTTGGTGTAACGGTCACGATTGAAAATCTGGATACTGAAGAACAGAAAACCTATAAAATTGTAGGTGATGACGAAGCAGACTTTAAGATTAACAAGATCTCTGTGAACTCGCCAATTGCACGTGGTCTTTTAGGTAAAAACGAAGGCGACGATGTGAAAATCAATACACCAAACGGTGAAGTTGAATACGAAATTGTGAAAGTTGAATATCTTTAAAATTTAAAGCTGTTTAATTTAAAGCCCCTCGATTGAGGGGTTTTTTACCTTTATCTGCTTCCTACAAACGAATTAGCTCTGGGCTTCTTTTAAAAACCCCGATGCAAATAAATTAAATGCATGTAAAGCCTCAGGGAGTACCTGCTCAGGATGTTCGCTAGAAGCCACCCAGAGGGCTGCATTCATTGCAGCACCATTTAAAAATACCGCAGCAGCTTCCGGATCAACTGTTTTAATTCGATCTACTACCAATAATTGCTCAACACATTCACGCGTGGACTGCAAACATCTGTTTTGACTTGGCCAGTGTGCAGGATCACCTAGCACAGCCGGCCCATCACGTAACACAATGCGCTGGAATTCAGAGTTTAAGGCATTTTGAATATAGGTCCGCCCTTCCAGCATCAATCCTTCCCACAGATCATCAGGCTGCTCCAGATGTTGCTGCGCAGATGAAGCCATTTCCGAATCGATCTGGTCGACCACTGCAGCAAATAAGCCTTTTTTATCACCAAAATGATGATACAGCGCACCACGAGTCAGCCCTGCTTCTGCCGTGAGCTTATCCATTGAAGTGCCAGCATAACCATATTCCGCAAACGCACGGCGTGCCACTTCTATCAGTTTCTTGCGGGTTTCCGCCATCTTTTGTTCACGAACAGACATGAATTACTTTACCTCATCATCATAAAAATTTTAATTGACATACGGACCGTATGTCAATTATGTTTACATACGAAGCGTATGTGAAAGTCAAGTTGCTTTCACTCACTGATAAATTAGATATTGAATGAGAATAGACATGACTAGAACTGCGATATTTCCCCAAGACCGCCATGCCCTGTATGAACAGCATGGTTATTCTGCTGCGATCAAATCGGAAGACTTACTTTTTGTTTCTGGTCAGGTCGGTAGCCGTGAAGATGGCTCGCCTGAACCAGATTTTGAGAAGCAGGTAGAACGGGCTTTTGAAAACTTAGCTGCAACATTGGCAGCGGCTGGTTGTAGCTTCGACAATATTGTCGATGTCACTACTTTTCACACTGACCCCGAACGGCAGTTTGAAAGTATTATGAAAGTTAAACAACAAGTGTTTAATCAAAAGCCTTACCCAAACTGGACTGCGGTGGGCGTGACTTGGCTGGCAGGTTTTGATTTTGAAATTAAAGTGATTGCCCGTATTCCTCGTAGCACTTAAGCAAGGTCAGCACGTGCTTTAATATTCGATTCACTGGCTGAATTAAGATTGTTGATTCAGCTTAAAGTCCAATTCGGTATAATGATGCATTCCTTGTGGTTATAGCCTCCTCATGTCTGAAAAGTTAATTAATTCTCCTGTAAAGCATTGGTGTGAGTTCGAGTTTATTTCGAAAACGGTGAAAAATCCGAATATTCACATTAAAGGGAATTACTCATACTACTCAGCTTATTGGGATCAGGGTTTTGAGCGTTGTGTGGTGCGTTATTTACATGATAAGCCTGCAACGCCTGAGAAGCCGATTGATCAGCTCTATATCGGCAATTTCGTCTGTTTTGGCGCAGAATGCGTGATTATGATGGGTAGCAACCAATTGCACCGTATCGACTGGATTTCAGCGTTTCCGTTCGATACACGGGGTTTTGAGCTTGCTGGTGATACGATCATTCGTGATGGCTGCTGGATCGGCTCTCGTGCCATAATTATGCCCGGTGTACAGCTTGGTGAAGGTGCTGTGGTCGCAACGGGGGCTGTCGTGACTGAAGATGTTCCATCTTATGCAGTGGTTGGTGGCGTACCTGCAAAAATTATTAAATATCGTTTCCCTGAGGAAGATATAAAAAAACTGCTGTCACTTAAGCTTTATGACTTAGATGAAAAGCAGTTTCTAAAAATGCGTGAACAGTTGCAGACGGATGATGTTAAATCACTATTCCATCATGTACAAAATTTCATCTAAACATTATATTTATTCCAAATAATTATTTTGAATAAATATGCAACTTTCAACTAAAACACTGGAAAACTGCGCGACCTTATTAATGAAACTACCGAATATAGATCCGGCCCTAAAATTATAGATTTTTTTTCGGCTTTTGATTACACAGATGTATATGGTCAAGGTTTTCCATCAAGATGGGCATACACAGATTCTCGTTTAGCAAAGATAAATAGTAGCGAAAAGATAAAAATCTGCATTCAAAAACTCTTTAATCCTATTAATTATATGGATGACCTAAAGAGATTGGATACGCTAATAGCTGATTTTAATAAGTATCTTCAATTTGATAAATTTCTAGTTGTTCGAAAAAACACAGAAATTCATCTTAAACCTATTCATGAAATAAATCTCGATGAAAACTTACATACAGAAAAAGAATATCTAGAAAATAACTTTATTAAACACGAATTCAAAGTTGATTACTCACAACTCAATTTAATACCAACACTACTTCCTGTAATTGATAGTCGAATGCGAGAAATTGAAAAAGCATTTAAAGCAGAAGCGTACTTATCAGTAGTCTTACTAGCAGGTAGCACACTAGAAGGATTATTCTTAAATATTGCATCCTCAAACCCTAAGGTTTTTAATTTATCTCCACATAGTCCTAAAAAAGATGGAAAAGTTAAAAATTTTGATCAATGGACGCTCAATAATTTTATTGAAGTATCCCATTCCATTGGAATAATCGAGAAAGATACCTATAGATTCAGCAAAGAACTAAGAGATTTTAAAAATTATATTCACCCATTTCGGCAAATGACTGAAAGATTTTCGCCTAGAGAACAAACAGCAAAAATTTGTCTACAGGTCTTAAAATCAGCCATCTCAGATATTCAAACTAACAAAAATAAATTTCAGCCATAAAAAAACCCACTCAATCGGAGCGGGTTTTTTCAGAATATGGTGGCTATGACGAGACTTGAACTTGTGACCCCCGCATTATGAGTGCGGTGCTCTAACCAACTGAGCTACATAGCCTTAAACTGTGCGCGCATTATGGGATTTTCTGTAAATCACGTCAACCCCATATTGTGCTGTTTGATCAAAATTTGTTGAAGTGAGCCGATAAGCCGGGTTCTGTCGTGAACGATCATTCCTCTAGGCGCACAATCACTCATGCGCTCAAGCGACCTACCCGAATCCAGCATGGGCCATGCCTAATGGATTCCTATTTGGTCTTGCTTCCGGTGGGGTTTACCTCGCCATGAACTGTTACCAGCCATGCGGTGCGCTCTTACCGCACCCTTTCACCCTTACCTCCGATTCCGATTGCTCGAAAACATAATGAAGGCGGTCTTCTCTCTGCTGCACTTGCCGTCGGTTTGCACCGCCCAGGCGTTACCTGGCACCTTGCCCTATGAAGCCCGGACTTTCCTCCCCTGCTTCAATCACGGAGATCTCCACAGCAGCGATCGTCTGGCTCACTTCGAGCGGCATAGTATCAAATATCGAGACTAATTGCTTGATGTTTTTTGAGCAGTCAGTTTTTCATACTTGGCTTGCAGCTGTTCCTGCGTTTCGACATGATTCGGATCCAGTGGAATACAATCCACCGGACAGAATAACTGGCACTGCGGTTGATCATGATGTCCGACGCACTCTGTACATAAATCTGGATGAATCTCATAAATGAGTTCACCCATATAGATGGCCTCATTCGGGCATACAGGTTCACAGACATCACAGTTAATACATTCATCGGTGATATATAAAGACACGCTACCAACCTTGTTGAAGTTTACGCTCGAAGGCAGCAACCACGTTTGGTGGTACAAACTTGGTTACATCACCTCTTAGTCGAGCAATTTCACGCACCAAAGTGGATGAAATAAAAGAATATTGCTCTGAAGGGGTTAAAAACACCGCTTCAAAGTGGGAGTCCAGCTGACGGTTCATATTGGCCAGCTGAAATTCGTACTCAAAATCAGACACTGCACGCAAACCACGCAATACAGCAGTCGCCTTTTGCTCACGGAAAAAATTGACGAGCAAACCATCAAAACCTACAAATTCAACATTGTCCAAATGACTCAATGACTCTTTCGCCAATGCGACACGCTCTTCCAGACTAAATACCGGATTTTTATGATGACCGATAGCAATGGCTACCACGACTTCATCAAACATTCGCGCTGCGCGGGTTACCAAATCAATATGTCCATTGGTAATTGGATCAAAAGTCCCCGGATAAATCACACGAGTTTTAGACATCCATTTGTACTCTGTTTGTTATGTAGAATCTTATTTTAGCAAAAACTTGTTTTTTTGGTGAATAATCCTCATTAATTTAAAAAACTTCACCTTATTTCTAGTTGCGGTACAATAGCAGCACGTTTGGAAGTATCAGATTATGGCGAAAGCATCTATTGTAGTAAAAAAAAATAATGGCGGTACCATTGCACTGAATAAACGTGCCCGCCACGATTATTTTATTGAAGAGAAATTTGAAGCGGGGCTTTCATTAAAAGGCTGGGAAGTCAAATCAATGCGTGCTGGTCGTATGACCATTGTAGAAAGTTATATTACCTTTAAAAATGGCGAAGCGTTCTTGTTTGGTGCACAAGTTCAGCCCTTATTAAGCGCTTCGACCCATGTGGTGCCTGAAGCAACCCGTACCCGCAAACTGTTGCTGAATCGCCGTGAAATTGAAAAGTTGATGGGTGCAATTAACCAGAAAGGTTATTCCTGCGTTCCACTGGCCTGCTACTGGAAAGGTCCACATGCCAAGCTGGAAATTGCCTTGGTGAAAGGTAAGCAGCTCCATGACAAACGTGCCACCGAAAAAGACCGTGACTGGCAACGTGATAAAGCACGAATTTTCCATAAATAATGGATTAAAAATTGAATATAAAAAAACCTCCGCATTTGGAGGTTTTTTTATGGCTTTAAGCAGGGGTATTTAGTCGCGCCAGAGTCAGGGCAATATATTCCCCAAACCAGAACGCGGTTTTTAAATCGCCCTCAGGTGGAGTGACTTCAACCGGGGCATTATCCGACTGGGTCATTAAACCCAAAAAGCTCGACATCCGGTTCAGGTCCGTCACTGCACGACCTGTCGGCATTAATGGCAAGCCACTCCAGAGCATACCGTGCTGCATGGCAAACAGGTTGATTTGCTGCAGGACCGCCAGCTTGTCACCACTAAGTCCGCCACCATTGGTAAAGGCTGCGGCCAGTTTACCCTGCCAGCTACGTGCCAGCCAGCGTTTAGAGGATTGCTCCATAAACAGCTTCATGGCAGAGGTCAGGCTACCCATATAGGTCGGACAACCAAAGATAATTGCATCTGCGGCATCAAGCACATCCCAGTCTATATGTTCGACATTCATCATATGCACCTGAACACCAGTTTCTCGCGCACCATCGGCAATAAAATTTGCCACTTTAGCCGTGTGTCCATAAGGACTGTGATAAACAATCGCAATAGATTTGGAAGATAGGGACATAACGCTCAAAAGCCAAAAAATTCAGTTAAGTTTAACATTTTCATGCCATAAACACGAATGTCGCCATACGCCCTGTTTTTGGCTCACGGCGATAAGAGAAATATTCCTCTGGCTGGCGATAAGAACACTGATTCCCACCCAATACGGTATTTATGCCGTGTTGTTGCAAGATATAACGTGCAATGGCATACAGGTCGGCATAATATTTACCTGCCTGTTCACCCGCCTGAAATGCACTGTCCAGTTCAGGATATTTACTACAAAAAGCAGCTTTTACTTCAGCGCC
This sequence comes from Acinetobacter sp. WY4, assembly GCF_018438165.1. GTDB lineage: Bacteria > Pseudomonadota > Gammaproteobacteria > Pseudomonadales > Moraxellaceae > Acinetobacter. The sequence continues at coordinate 1,140,184 of NZ_CP053947.1, forward strand.
AATTTCAAAACATGGCTGACTAATGGCCGCCCCGAGCCAGGCCCAGGTCGGCGGAGTTTGCATGGCTACAAGGGTATTTTCAATAATCCCACCGGCCAGACCACGCCAGCCGGCATGCAAATTGGCAACTTCCGTACCTTTCGCATTCCCCATTACCACAGGTAAACAGTCTGCAGTCATCATCATCAAGGCATGCGCCTTACGCTGCGTCACCAGACCATCTCCGACCAGTGCCTCAAAAGGCATCTGCTCATTAATACTATGACAGATGGTGCTATGCGTCTGGGTCATCCAGGTAATTTTATCTACGCCAAAGGCAGCAAAATCCTGCAATAAAGCCATACGATGCTGTTGTACCCGTTGCGCATCATCCTGCACATGCAAGGCCAGATTAAAACCTGCAAATTCAGGCTGTGCGGATGGCTGTACTTTCGCATGGTGAACGCGGGTCTGACCCACATATACACCTTGTGGAAGTCCTGGTACAAATTGCATCTCGATTCCTTGCTTTGACGCGAACTAAATAAAAAGATTAATAGGCTTTGTTTTCGGTACGCAGTACTTCAACCAGATTGGCAAAGTCTTCCGGCCACGGCGCTTCAAAGGTCATTTCTTCTTTGGTACGCGGATGGGTCAGACCAAGTTTCGCTGCATGTAAGGCCTGGCGTTTAAAGCCACGTAAAGTGTCATCCAGCAATTGTGATGCACCTGCAGGCATACGGACACGTGGCATATACACCTGATCGCCCACCAAGCCAAAACCGATATAGCTGAAATGTACACGAATCTGATGAGTACGTCCGGTTTCCAGACGGGCTTGAACACGGGTAAAATGCTGGAAACGCTCTTTGACGTTGTAATGCGTCACGGCATCTTTACCGCCTGGAAGTACAGTCATTTTCACACGATCTACCGGATGGCGTTTAATCGGCTCATCAATGATACCGCCAGCAATAATATTGCCGTAAACCACCAGATCATACAGACGATATACTGATTTCTTCTCAAGCTGTTTGCTTAAGGCAAATTGTGCTTCCAGATTTTTGGCGACGACTAACAGACCGCTGGTGTCTTTATCGATACGATGTACCAGACCTGCACGCGCCAGTTCAGCCGATTTCGGATAGTGATGCAATAAAGCATTCACCAAGGTGCCAGAACTATTGCCAGCGCCCGGATGTACCACCATACCGACTGGTTTGTTGATGACCATAATGTCATCATCTTCATAGATGATATCCAGTGGAATATCTTCCGGCAGACTGCGCGTTTGCGCTTCAAGCTCAACATTTAAAGTCAGGGTTTCAAAACCATCACTTTTAAATTTCGGCTTAACCGGTTGACCATTCACCAATAAATTGCCATCTTTAATCCATTGCTTTAATTTTTCTCGAGAAAAATCGCTCCAGACCATTGCGGCAATCTGGTCGATCCGTTGCCCGATATAAGTTTCATCCAGTTGAAATTGCAACGATAAACGTGTTGCAGTTGCTTCTGAAGTATGGTTATCTGCATCCTCAGAATCTTCAAGTAAATTGAAATCAGTATCAGGGATATTAGAATTGGAAGATTGTGCTTGACTCATTTGCTCATTCAGACAAAAGTGGTTTAATAGTGCAATTGTAGCTCATTGCCCGTATTAACAGAGGAATTTTTATGTCGCTACCACATTATAAAATGACAATGCTTGCTGTGACATTAGGCATTGCATCGGCAATGGTAGGCTGTAGCAGTAATCCAAAAAAAGAAGTCGTGGATAAAGGTCCGGAATCTAGCGAACAGGTTTATATTCAAAAAGCACAGAAAGCGCTAGATCGTAATCAATATACCGATGCAGCAAAACAGTTGGAAGCGCTGGAAACTTATTTCCCGACCAGTCAGTATGCCCCGCAAGCGCAACTGGAACTGTTGTATGTGAAATTCCAGCAAAAAGATTATGAAGGTGCGGTCGCACTGGCAGAGCGTTTTATCCGTCTGAACCCGCAACATCCAAATGTCGACTATGCCTACTATGTACGCGGTGTCTCAAATATGGAACAGAACTATAACGGCCTGCTGCGTTATACCTCGCTGAAACAGTCGCATCGTGATGTCAGCTACCTGAAAGTGGCTTACCAGAATTTTGTTGATTTCATTCGCCGCTATCCATCTAGCACTTATGCAGTGGATGCAGCACAGCGTATGCAGTTTATCGGTCAGGAACTGGCTGAGCATGAAATGAACGCAGCACGTTTCAACATCAAGCGTAAGGCTTATCTGGCAGCAGTTGAACGTGGCTTGTGGGTGATTGAACATTATCCTCAAACTCCGCAGATTCCAGAAGCACTGGCAACGGTTGCTTATGGCTATGCTCAGCTAGGTGATAAAGCGACTTCTCAGCAATATGTGGATGTATTAAAGCTGAATTATCCGAATCTGGTGAAATCAGATGGGACGGTGAATCTGCGTGCAGCGCGTAGTGAAGGCAGCTTCTTTAACCGCGCGACACTGGGTATTTTTGGTAAAGAAGCCAAGACTGTAACCGACACCGATGCACAGTCTGATGCGCCAGAAAATGAAAAGCGCAGCATCACCAATCGCATTTCATTTGGTTTGCTGGATCGTCCTAAAACGGCTGAATAAAGCTAAAGAAGGCCGGCAGCATCAGCAAATAAGACAGCGCTTTACAGGTGCATTTTCCTCAAGGGCAAGGTATCATACTTGCCCTTTTGCGTTGTCTTGCCCAGGCTTGAACAAAACGTGCAAAAGGTATACAAAGGAACTTGAAATATTCAATGTCCAACTAGACTATTTTCATTTTTTCAGTGATTTAGACCTTAGATTCCAGCACGAGAAGCTCAGCAGACCATGGCCATTCCTCAACATACGATTGATCACATTCTCGATCGCACCGATATTGTCGATGTGATTGGTCAATTCGTAAAACTGAAAAAAACAGGCCGTACCTATTCAGGCTGCTGCCCTTTTCATCAGGAAAAATCACCGTCTTTCCACGTCTATCGTGACAAACAGTATTTTCACTGTTTTGGCTGTCAGGCCAACGGTAATGCCATCCGTTTTTTAATGGACATTGGCAGCCGTAATTTTGTCGAAGTGATGAAAGACCTGTCCAGCCAGACGGGCATCGAACTGCCTAAAGACAATACTGATTCCAATAAATTAAAATATAAACGTGAAGCAGCCAAACCCAAAATCGTGCCTGCTCAAACTGCACCACAAACTCAGCCGCAACAGAATAACGCTCCAACAGAAAATAATAATGCTGCATCTACGGCGAGTTTCGATCCATTTGCAGAGTTTCAGACAGTCGAACAGGATTTTTATGGTGACCCTTTTGCTTCTTTTGAACACCTACCGATGGCGGAAGTTCAGCAAGACGGTAACCTCTACGACCTGCTAGAAAATATCGCGCAGTTCTATGAGCGCCAACTCCCAAATAGCCCGAGTGCCCAGCAATACTTCAAGCAGCGTGGTCTGACTGCAGAGACCATTGCCTATTGGCGCTTAGGCTATGCGCCTGAAGACTGGCAACATCTGGAAAAAGCCTTTCCTCAGGATATTGAGGGCTTAAAACTTTTAGGTCTGATTCGCACCAGCGACAGTGGCCGTGATTTTGACCTGCTGCGTGAACGAGTCATTTTCCCGATCCGTGATACCAAGGGCCGTGTGGTCGGCTTTGGCGGCCGTGCCCTGAATGACGAGATCAAGCCGAAATACATCAACTCGCCAGATTCTGAAGTCTTCCATAAAAACCAGTTGCTGTACGGCCTCTATGAGGGCCGCAAACAGAAAGCCCAAGAATGGCTGATGGTCGAAGGCTATATGGATGTGATTGCGCTTCAGCAATATGGCATTCATGGCGCAGTGGCGACTTTAGGCACAGCGAGTAATACCGACCACCTGAATATTCTGTTCAAGCAGAGCAACCGGCTGACCATTGCCTTTGATGGGGATGCTGCCGGTCAAAAAGCAGCGCGCCGTACCTTGGACATTGCCCTGCCCCTGCTGAATGATGGCCGAGAGCTGAAGTTCTTTGTTTTGCCCGCTGACCATGACCCAGATTCATTGATCCGCCGTGAAGGGATAGAAAACTTCAGACGCTTGCTGGATCAGGCACCGTTGATGTCGGACTTCGTGTTTGCCCATCTGACCCAAAATCAGGATATCACCACCCCAGAAGGCAAGAGTCAGGTTATGGGTGAACTAAAAAATCTGACCGAATTACTGCCCAAACACGGCTCCTTCCGTTATCTGCTGCAGCAATTTTTCCGCGAAAAACTGGGCTTTAATCGTAAATGGCAACCTAAGGTCAATACAGATGCATCTTTAAGCTTTAGTACCAAAATTGATGCTGAAGAATATGTGATTGCGATCTTGATGAATCATCCTTATCTGTATATTCATTTTGAACCACTGCGCGCGCTAGTAGCGGAAGATCAGTTGCTGTTTAAGATTTTGAATATTCTGAATGTGATTTTTGATGACTTGCCGGATGATCCTGAACTGTCGATCTATTATGTGCTCGGTGCCTGCGCAGCCCATCATCATGAACTGCAGCATATTCTGCAGCATGCCAATGTCAGCGATTACACCTCATCGCCGGAACAGGCCGATAAGCTCGCGGCTGATTTTTCAACCAAGCTGCAATATCAGTGCTTGAAAAATAAAATTAAATCGAAGAAATTTAGCAGTATTGCGGAAATGAAAAACCTGAAAATGCAAATTTATGAAATTGACCGAAAACGCTCAATGACCCTGTTAGAAGATTAATTTTTCAAATTATTGATTCTTTTGAATCCAATGAAGTCACTGCTAGCTCACATTATTATTTATAATTTTCTCAAATAATCAGGCTGGGTTTTATGTTGAAGTACAAATCAGCAAAGAACCAAGCTTCTCATCATGCTGATTAAAACGAATGCCTGGATTTACGACGCTTCGCGACTACATTGCCCAGTTCTTCCTGTAACAGCTCAAAATAGGTAGGATCTTCCGCTTTGGCCGCCTCACGCAGCACAATAGAAGTTGGATGCAACAGTTTTTGGGTTAAACGATGTGAAAACTCGGCCAGTACCGTTTCCGCCTTTTCGCCCTTGGTAATACGCTGCATTGCCAGTGACAATTCTTCCTGACGTAATGTTTCCCCGTGGTCACGATAGGCATGAATGGTCGCCCCGGCCTGTTTGACCTTTTGCTGGGTCATCAGTTCAGTGGCCAGCTGATTCACCATCAGCTCGGCTTCAACCGCCGCCTGACGGCGCTGCGCCAGATTTTCTTCAATCACCGTTTGCAGATCATCGACGCCATATAGATAAACCCCATCCAGGCTTTCTACTTTGGCATCAATATCGCGTGGCACTGCCAGATCGACCAGCAGCATCTGCTGGTAACGGCGTTTCTTTAATGCTGCCTTGATATCAGGATAGTGAATCACCTGATGCAAACTGCCGGTACAACTGGAAATGACATCGGCACGATGCAAGTTGGCAGCTAACTGGTCAAAGTCGATAATTTCGACCTCAACCCGATGTGCAATTTCCTGCGCCAGAATGTCTGCACGTTCGCGGGTACGGTTACAGATGATGATCTTGCCCACACCCATTTCTGCAAGATGCTTAGCCACCAGACTGTTCATCTCTCCAGCTGCCACCACCATAATGGTCAGCTTGTCCGGGTGACTAAACACTTGCAAGGCAAGTTGTGCTACCGCATAGCCCATCGAGACCGCATGACTACCGACAGCCGTTTCCGAACGCACACGTTTAGCGGCATAAAAAGCATATTCAAAAATGCGGTTCAGGTTTTGCGAAACGGTATGAGAGTCTTTGGCCAGAGAAAGTGCGGTTTTGACCTGCCCCAGAATTTGTGGTTCACCTAGCATCAGTGAATCCAGACCACTGGCAACACGCATCAGATGCGTCACCGCTTGAGCATTTTCATAACGATAGACATGATGTTGCAGTTGTTTGACATCCACCCCATTTTTCTGGGCGAGCCAGTTCAGCACCATGTCAGCATTGTCAGACATGGCGTAAACTTCGGTCCGGTTACATGTAGACACCACCACCATGTCGTTCAGTTCAGGGTGTTGGCTTTGCTCGGCAAGAATGGCACTTAACTTTTCAGGGTTAAACGCCACTTGTTCGCGCAGTTCTACAGAGGCAGTTTGATGGTTGACACCCAATGCAAAGAAAGACATATCAGGTCATCATTTCACTAAATTTATGCTATTGTGCAACATCGGTGTCATAAAAAGCATTACTTGGATCAATAAAAAATTGCGTCAAACAATTAGCCGTATCAACGGCCCTACAATTAAGCAATATTCTACCACATTCCTACTGGTGGGTAGCATGGCTTCGACTGCGCATCTTTATGCAGCGGAAGCAGTTTACCATGCAAATCAAAATTATGATGCGATAAAACAAAGTATGATGGCTGAGTTTGCCATCGCTGCACATGACATTCCGACTGCTTTGCACAACTATACGGTGCTGGCGATCAAGAGCAATTCCACTTCAGTCAAGCAGCGTGCACTGAATGTCGCGCTGGAACATGATGACCTACAGGCAGCACTAGATATCTCCACGCACTGGGTGGTACAAGAGCCACAAGACGTCCCTGCTTTATTTTATTTATCACATATTGCCCTTAAAGCGCATGAATATGAGCTGGCTGCTGAGACCTTAGAAAAAATCCTGCAAATTGATGACAGTGCCGATCTGGAAGAAATTCTCGCCGGAATTTCACCGGAAGGCACAGAGGATCGTACTTATCTGATTCAGGCCTTAAGCACCACTAAAGCCAAGGACAATCCATCTATTCTGGTGCTAGTGGCCGGTCTGGAAGCACAAAATGGTCAGCTTGAACAGGCTTTAAATACAGTTAACCGCGCCTTAAAAAAACGTCCGAATGCGACCGGCTATATCCTGATGAAGGCCAATCTGCTCAATGCACTCGGCGATACTCAGGTGACACTGCAATGGTATGAAAAATCCAGCCGTAAACACCGCAATAATCTGGATGTACGTCTGTCCGAAGTCAAATATCTGGTCAAGCTGAACGAAGCGACTTTGGCGCTAAAAAAACTGCAAGACATTCTAAAAAAATGGCCGACTGCCGAAGAAGCCCTGTTTATTGCCGGACTAACCAGTATCGACCTGGAAGAATACGAGAAAGCCGAAAAATATCTGGTCGAACTGCGTTATTCTGCGCAGTATCAAAATGAAGCTTATTATTATCTGGCGGTCAATGCAGAACGCAAACAGCATTATGAAACGGCTAAAGCCTATTATCGTCTGGTCGATGGCAGTCTTTACACCGTCTCACGTCGCAACATGATCTCGATTTTCGCCCAGCAGGATAAGCTGCATGATGCGCTGCGTTTCTTAACACAGGAAAGAGTCAATTATCCACAACATGCCAGCTTCCTCTATCTGGCCCAGGCGGATATTTTGACGCGTATGCAGAATAAAAAAGCTGCTATTCGCCTGCTGGAAGAAGCCAGCAAAAACCTGCCCGATGACCCTGAACTGGTTTATTCGCAAGTCCTGTTGCTAGATCCCCATCAGGATCGCATCAAGCTGGATGAACTACTTAGCACTTTACTTAAAATTGAACCGAACAGTCCGACCTATCTGAATGCCTATGCCTATACCCTGGCGATGCAGAACCGTCGTCTCGAAGAAGCACGCCGCTATGTCGAACAGGCACTGGAATATGCACCGGAACAGGCATCCATTCTGGATACCTATGGTTATATCTGTTATTTACAGAATGACTTCGCCACAGCTGCGGACGTGTTATACAAAGCTTATCAGTTGAATCCGAATGTGAAGATTGGCGTGCGTTATGCCCGTTCCTTGTACATGAAAGGTGATCTACAACAATTCCACCAAGTGTTACAACAATTACAACAAAACCATCCAAATGACCCAGAATTGAAACAACTTAATTCGCTATTGTTAGCACCACAAACCAAAACGAGTTAATTAATTTATGCGCAATTTGAGCCAATTGGGCTGCTGTGCCTTTGCAGCCACTGCTTTATTTTTAACTGGATGTCAGCAGATGATCAAGCCACAAGCGCCTGCCACCCCGTCTGTACAGGCAGAGAATCAATTTCAGCTGCAAGGTAAAATTGGCGTTCGCACCCCTCAACAGACTGGCAGCGCATTCTTTACTTGGGTACAACAGCAGGAAGAATTCGATATTGAACTCAGCGGTATCTTAGGCGTCGGTAAAACCCAGATTTCTGGCACACCGGGACAAGTGACTTTAAACAGCGCAAAAACCGGTGTGATTCAGGCAGCCAGTGCCGAGGAATTACTGCAACGCGCAACAGGCTGGCAAGCGCCGATCAGTTATTTAGTCGATTGGGTACAAGCCCGCCCTGCCACCACGGCTGCCAAATTACAAAAAGACGATGCGCAGCGAATCAGCCAGATTATCGAACAGGGCTGGACGGTCGATCTCAATTATAATGCGCAGGCCAAAATGCCAAACCGCTTGATTTTAAAGCAGTCACTTGGAAATGGCGTGGAAAACCGTATTACAATGATCATTGAAAACCGTTAATTGACCTGATTCCAGCCCATGATAATTCGTGTTCCTTCGCCTGCTAAACTGAATTTGTTTTTACATATTACCGATCGCCGTGAAAATGGCTATCATGAGCTGCAAAGTATTTTTCAGCTGATTGACCTGTATGACTGGCTGGAGTTTGAACAAAGCGCTGATGATGCGGTTCAGATAGAAGGTCTGGCCTCAGTCGATCTGCAACAAAATTTAATCTATCGGGCGATACAGTTGCTGAAGCCCTATGCCAAAATGGCGTGCGGACTAAAAATTCGTCTGGAAAAAAATATCCCGATGGGTGCAGGTCTCGGTGGCGGCTCTTCCAATGCTGCGACGACCCTGATTGTGCTGAACCAGCTTTGGCAGTGCGATTTAAATATTGAGCAACTGGCAGAGCTTGGGGTCAAGCTGGGCGCAGATGTTCCGATATTTGTGCATGGTAAAAATGCCTGGGCCGAAGGTATTGGCGAACACTTAACATTCATAGACTTAGATCAAAAAAAATTCATTGTGTTAAAACCTGATTGTTTTATCAGCACTCAACTGCTTTTTTCGCAAAAAGCATTGACAAGAGACACGAAGAGCACTAAATTTTGCGCCTATCAGGAAACACCATCTGATTTTGGAAATAACTTTGAGCCACTGGCAAGAAGCTTATATCTCGAAGTCGATGAAGCAATGCAATATCTCGACCAGTTCGGAAAAGCAAAGCTTACAGGTACAGGTGCTTGTGTGTTTATTGAAGTCACTGAAAATCTGAATATCGAAGATATTCTTGCAAATGCACCATGTAAAGCTTACCTGGTCAACAGTTTACAAGAATCACCTTTAGTTCAGTTTAAAGTGTAGATAGGGGTATCGCCAAGTGGTAAGGCACCGGGTTTTGATCTCGGCATCCGTTGGTTCGAATCCAGCTACCCCTGCCATTTTTCACCTGTAGATGTACTGTATTAGGGGTATCGCCAAGTGGTAAGGCACCGGGTTTTGATCTCGGCATCCGTTGGTTCGAATCCAGCTACCCCTGCCATCTTACAGTCATCAAATTAGGGGCGTCGCCAAGTGGTAAGGCACCGGGTTTTGATCTCGGCATCCGTTGGTTCGAATCCAGCCGCCCCTGCCATTTTCTCGAAAAAAGACAGAACACTCATTTGCTGTAAGACTGTTAATTTACCTTGACACTTTACCGCAAAAATATTAAAGTTCTGCCGCATTAGGGGTATCGCCAAGTGGTAAGGCACCGGGTTTTGATCTCGGCATCCGTTGGTTCGAATCCAGCTACCCCTGCCATCTATTCCCATATATCCCAACCGCCAAGGGTGCTTCATGCCCAATCTTGTCGTTTTTAGTGGATCTGCGCATCCACAATTCGCTCAAAAAGTCGTAAGTCACTTACATATTCCTCTAGGCGCTGCCTCTGTAGGTCAGTTCTCTGACGGTGAAATTGCTGTCGAGATTACTGAAAACGTTCGTGGTAAAGACGTATTTATCGTACAACCTACTTGTGCCCCAACTAATGATAACCTGATGGAAATCTTGGTGATGGCTGATGCTTTGCGTCGTGCAAGTGCGGGTCGTATTACTGCCGTGATTCCTTATTTTGGTTATGCTCGTCAAGACCGTCGTCCACGTTCAGCACGTGTTCCAATCACTGCAAAAGTTGTAGCAGACATGCTCACTACTGTAGGCGTTGACCGTGTGGTGATGATCGACTTGCATGCTGACCAGATCCAAGGCTTCTTCGATATCCCTGTAGACAACATCTACGGTACACCAGCCCTACTTGCTGACTTGCGTCAACAATCGCATCACAACCTGATGGTGGTTTCACCTGACGTGGGTGGTGTAGTGCGTGCACGTGCTGTTGCGAAACAGATGGGCGATATCGATCTTGCAATCATCGATAAGCGTCGTCAAAAAGCGAATGAATCACAAGTGATGCATTTGATTGGCGATGTAAAAGATCGTGATTGTGTCATCGTTGATGACATGGTAGATACTGCTGGTACGCTATGCAAAGCTGCTGATGCATTGAAAACTTTCGGTGCTCGCAAGGTTGTTGCATATGCAACGCATCCAGTACTTTCTGGTAAAGCGCTTGAAAACTTAAAGAATTCTGTGATTGATGAACTGGTTGTGACTGATACCATTCCTCTTTCTGATGAAGCTTTAGCACTGGGCAAGATTCGCCAGGTTTCAGTAGCCAGCATGGTTGCCGAAACGATTCGTCGTATTAACAACGAAGAATCTATTAGCGCAATGTTCGATTCTTATCTATAATAGAGCGCTGAATTTTCAAAGCCCTGCCATTTGGTAGGGCTTTTACTCACCAGACTGGTCGCAAGTCTGGTTCATTTAACTTAAATAGGATGTCTATCATGGCAAACTTCGTATTAAACGCAGCAGCACGTGAAGAAGCAGTTCAAGGGAAAGGTGCGAGCCGCCGCCTTCGTCTTCAAGCTAAAGTTCCTGCAATCATCTACGGTGGTGAAGCTGCTCCTGTAGCAATTACTGTTGAGCTTCGTCAGCTTGTTAAATTCTTAGAAAACAATTCATTCTTTGAAGAAGTTATCGAAATTGATGTAGACGGTAAAGTTGAAAGCGTGAAAATCCAAGCGTTACAACGTCACCCAGCTAAAAACACACCAATGCACGCTGACTTCAAACGCGCATAAGTGTTAATGGTGTAATTAGTGTCAAATATTTCACTGATTGTTGGTTTGGGTAACCCAGGTTCTGAGTATGCCCAAACCCGCCATAATGCAGGCTTCTGGTTCGTAGAACGCCTTGCAGACCAATATGGCATTACCCTCAAAAAAGACCCAAAATTCAATGGATTTAGCGGTCGTGGCAATATCGAAGGTCAAGACGTCCGTCTTCTTCTACCGACAACCTTTATGAACCTTTCCGGTAAAAGTGTTGTTCCTTTCGCCAAATTTTACAATATCGCACCTGAATCGATCCTGATTGCCCATGATGAACTGGACATGAATCCTGGTGTCATTCGCCTGAAAACTGGCGGTGGTCACGGTGGTCATAATGGTCTACGCGATATCGTTCCGCATATTGGTTCAAACTTCCATCGCCTGCGTATTGGAATTGGTCATCCTGGTGCCAAAGACCGTGTTTCCGGTCATGTGCTCAGTAAAGCACCTAGCAGCGAACAGAACTTAATGGATGATGCGATTTCCCATGCTCTCGCCCGCACAAAAATGCTGGTGAACGGTGAAGTACAGCAAGCCATGAATCAAATCAACGCATATAAGCCGAACTAAACATTCAAAAATTGCTGGACAATTCCGCTTGCCAGAAAGTTTATTTAAGCGCAAAATGCGTTTGCTCGATTGTTCACCATACAGCAAGCAAGATTGATTTAACCAAATGATCAAACTCTTAGGTCAACTCAGGGGACGCTAGCCATGCTATCTCGTTTATTAAAATGCAAAATTCACCGCGCTCACGTTACACATGCAGAACTACACTATGAAGGTTCATGTGCAATTGATGGCGTTTTGATGGATTTGGCTGGCATTCGTGAATACGAAGAAATTCATGTGTGGAACGTGACCAATGGTAAACGTTTTGCAACTTATGCAATTCGTGGCGAAGACAATTCAGGCATCATTTCAGTCAATGGTGGCGCTGCGCATCAAGCCGATGTAGGCGATATCGTGATTATTGCAACCTTTGGCGATTTCACTGAAGCTGAAGCGAATGCCCATCAGCCTCGTTTGGTTTATGCTACCCCAAACAATACAGTCAGCCACACTGCCAACTGTATTCCTGTACAAGTCGCATAATCTGATCAGACCAGATACCCAAAAGCTCGCACATTGCGGGCTTTTTTAATACTGGAATATTGACCTGTTTAACTGTCCTCTCGCCAGCTTTTAGAGCTTTCACAGTTTAAAGGTTTTAATTGTTGATCCAGCAAATCAACTAACAAGGCCTTGCCATTTTCCTTTACTTTCAGCTCTGCAAATTTGGCATTACGATAACAAGGCTCCAGACCTTCGGCGAACATGAAACTATTGGCAGCAGGATATAAAGCCTCAAAAGTATTGTGTGGGTTTTTCAGAATTAATCGGGCTGAACGTTCCGACTGATTTAATGTGCTTTGTTCAAAACTGGTTTTAATAACTCTGCGCTGCTGATCCAGCTGCACATAACTCATCACATGCGATTGATTTTTAAAATCTTCAGTCCGGATGTCAGAAACTGGCTGTTCGGAACCATTCCCCGCTGCCACTGCGCTAAAATGCAGATCATAGTTCAGTACCATATAATCCCCTTGCAGGATCGAACGCGGATCGACTGGTGCCAACTCGACAAAGATACTCTCACTTTTGGCCAGATGCCATTCATGCTGAATGATCAATCCCATAAATAAGGCAATGCTAAAAATACTCAGATGCAGCGCCATAAACTTTTTCATCATGAGGTTACTCCTGCTTTCAGCTGAAACTTCGGTGAACTCAACACATAAGCCAGAAGCAACACCAGCACACCTGAGGCAAAAATACTGACACTTTTAAATAAAAAACTTAGTCCCAGATTGTAATACAGCAACCATGACCAGAAGATCAGCAGCAAAATACTCAAGGCTTGTATCAATCGTTGTTGATTCACCATTGCCCAGGCCATAAACACCAAAATAATAAAAATTTCAAAGTAACCCAATGCAATCAGCAGAATTCCAGCAGCAGGAATCAGCCAGAGTTGAATCAGTGAAAATTGCTTGAGATGAATACCGACAAAACTCAACAGCCAGAAAGCTGGCAAAATATAGAAAATAATGGCTTCATCTATACCGCGTGGCTGCAATTGCTGAGCCACACCAAATTGCAGTAAACATTGAAAAATAGCCGTCACCACCAAAATACTAATCATCCATAAATTCATGCTTTTGGCATAAGCTGAAGCGAGCCAGTATCTCGCAGTAAGCAAAGCTCCTGTCAGAATGCTGTAATTCAGCAGCATGATCCACGTCAGCAGGCGCTGATCCTGAAAAAATGCATGTTGGTCGACCAGAACTGCAATTCCCAGTATATGTGCAAGTAACAACTGCAACAGCACCACCAGCCAATGCATACGACTCATGATAGTCAGCAGCGTAATGCCGACTTGTATCAGCCAGATTAGCAATAGACTCTCTGTGAGTAATTGAGTATGAATCAATACCGCGGCCTGACCGCAAACCCATAAACAATAAGCCAATTGCCGCAGAAAAACTGAGGGCTTGCTACGAATCAACCACCAGGCGACTGCGATAAAAATGATTCCCATCAGAATCGAAAAACTTTTCCAATAGGTCAGCAACAGCATGGCCAAGATCACACCAGCAATCCACGCGCCCAGAGCCAATGGAATGACCGAAAACCGGCTCTTGGGCAACAGCTTGATCAGCAGACCTGTAATAGCTGCGAACCAGCTGAATATCAGCAAAGCTAGTATCAATAAGCCAGCGGCAGAATCCTGTAAATATTGCTCAGTGAGATCAAAAATCAGAATACTAAAACTCAGGGCCAGTCCTGCAATCAGTAAGCTGGTTTCAAGCTGTTGCTTTCGGGTATAGAAATAAGCACTGAATAAAATAGGCAGAACCAGCACCGAAGCCAAATACCAGATCGAATCCGAGTCGACAAACCGGAACATACTCACTACCGAAATGAGTACCACGATGGCGATAAACAGATAGCGCAAAACCGGATAATAACGTAAGGCATAGATCATACTTAGCCCGGTCAAAAGATTCAGACTGAGCAGATAAAGAGTTTCAGCACGCACCAACCAAAAGCTTTGTTTAAAATAAAAATACAGCGCCAGCTGACTGACCACACAAAATAATGCAAAGATCCCAATATTCGGCCGATACAGCCACGGCAGTAGCAGTAAAGCCCAAAGCAGAAATAACTGATAACTGTCAGCACCGGTCTGATAAATCTGTCCAATCACGGCCAGACTTAAGCCGAGCATTAGACCCGATACAGTATCCAGACTTTGTCTTAACTTTTCCCGTGCCGCGAAACGCACACTCAACAATGCCGAACCCAGCAATAAAATTTGAGGAATAAACAGCTGGACAAACTTGGGCAACATCCACCAGTTTGCTGCCAGCAGATACACGATACTGACAGCGATCAGCGCCAGCCCAATGATTTGAAGAATTTGAATCACAGCAGGTTGAATAAATAACAGCGGGGAAAATGGACGATCTGGCGATGGTACTGTTCTGGACATGCTAATCTGTTTAATTTTTATTTGATTTCACCTTAGCATGATTTTTGCAGGATATGCCAGGCAGGAACAGTCCAAGTACGCTGTACATTTTTAAATCAGAATTTGATAAATTCCGTACCCTGCAATCATGAGCAGAATCATGCCGCACAATGCCAGCAAATGTGGATAGAGTCGAGAATGGGATAAGCGGTTAAAACCCAAATACACCACAGACAACGTCAGAAAGTCCAGGATGATCCAGCTCAAAGTCAAAATGATTAAACTTAAATCAAGATCGGGGGTAATTCCGATAAATTGCGGGAAAAAAGCCGCAAAGAAAATAATGTCCTTAGGATTGGAAATGCCAACCAGAAAACCTTGTCGAAAACCGCCACGCACAGGAACTAGATTCTCCTGAGCTTGATCCTGCTGCTTAAAAATAACTTCACGGAAAATCTGCCAGCCTAGATAGCCAATATATAAACAGCCCAGTAACTTGATCGTATCTAGCCATTGCGCATTGATAACCAGCAAACCTTTCAAACTTAATATAGATAAAGCAATTAAAACTAGGGAGGCAAAATTGGTACCAAAAATGGTTCTTAAAGCTGCCGTATAGCCATATTTTAAACCGGCGCTAGCAACCAGCAACATCACTGGGCCAGGTGTAGCGATCATCACCACAACAGCCAGACAATATAAAAAATATTCACTAATATTCATGCCACCCCTCAGCTATTGTTATTTTTATGGGCATAAAAAAGAGGACTTAGTCCTCCTCTTGTATATGAATCAGATGCTGACTGATACCGTCTGCCCGCAGAAAAGCCAGATCATAACTGGCAGTAGCCAAGGCCAAGATCCGGCGCTCAAACTCATCCCACAACGGACGCACCTGCTTATAATGGATGCCCAAACCACTATCGTCGGTAAAATGCCGATTTTTTTCACACAACTTTAAAGCATGATACAACTTGCGCCCTTTGGAAGCATCATCACGCAAACGCACCCGTTTCGACAGCACAAAGGCCTGCACTTTGACAAGATCGGCATGCGGTAACAATGGCACCAGAATCTGATCCAGCTGTGCATCCAGTCGCTGCCACACAGCTCGATGCTGCTCAGCACTATACGTATTCCAGTGAATCACTTCATGATTAAAACGGCGACAACCACGACATACCGCATCACCAAATACGGTCGAGCAACGCCCTGCACATGGGGTTAAAGACGCAATACGACGATCTGAACTCAAAACACACTCCAAAGATACTGCAACTTTCAGTATCTGCATCACTGCACAAAATCCTGGGCCGGGCATGACTATACACGCTCTCTCCCATGAATTGAAGCCTGTTAAAAGACTTGCGTTTTACTCGCTTATTCACTCGAATCAAGCTAAAATATGCGCCTTTCAAATTATCATGCTACGTTGGAGTATTCCATGAACGCTACTGTAGAACAGCTTGCACCTGTAGAACAGCAAGCGACGACTGGTTGGGTTGTTGCCGCACTTTATCAATTCAAAGAAGTTCAAGATCCTGCCGATCTTCAGCAACGTCTTCTGGACCTGGTAAAATCCATCAACCTTTGCGGTACTCTAATTGTGGCAGGTGAAGGCATTAACGGTACGGTTGCAGGCGACCGTGCATCGATTGATCAAATTCACCAGTTCCTTCTGAATGAAGGTTTTAACGAAATGGAATACAAAGAATCTGACAGTTCTGAAAAACCATTCCGTAAAATGAAAATTAAATTAAAAAAAGAAATCGTGACTTTAGGCGTGGAAGTGAAACCGCGTGATTTAGTCGGTCACTATCTTGATCCAAAAGAATGGAACGAACTGATTGCACGTGATGACGTGATTCTGGTTGATACCCGTAACGATTACGAATACAAAGCAGGTACGTTCAAAGGCGCGATTGATCCGAAAACTGAAAGCTTCCGCGAATTCCCTGAATACGTGAAAAATAATCTGGAACAGCACAAAGACAAGAAAATTGCCATGTTCTGTACAGGTGGTATTCGTTGTGAAAAATCAACCTCTTTACTTCTTCAAGAAGGCTTCACTGAAGTTTATCACCTGAAAGGCGGTATTTTGAAATACCTGGAAGAAACCCCGGCTGAAGAAAGCATGTGGGAAGGTGAATGCTTCGTGTTTGATGGTCGTACTGCCGTAACGCACGGTGTTGAAGAAGGCCAAAATACCAAGTGTCATGCGTGTGGCTGGCCTTTACTTCCAGAAGAAGTTGCCCTCCCAAGTTATGAACATGGTGTCTCTTGTGTGTACTGTATTGACAAAACCTCGGAGAAACAAAAAGAAGGTTTCCGTATGCGTCAATCACAAATTTTAGCAGCAAAACGCAAACGCCTCTAATTTGGCCTTTTGTAATGAAATATATAAAAACCCTCTTCGGAGGGTTTTTTGTTTACATAAAAATCACAACAGCAATAAAACTCTTACCAATTCCTTACCAAGAACCTCATTTTTTTCCAAACAAGATTGTTAGTCTAATGATACGGTAATTTACAAGCTAAGTCTTTCATTATTAACTGAAATTTTTAATTGAAAAGGAATATAAAATGGCAGGCTCACTTGCTCGAGATTCAGACAATCTGGTTCAATTTCAACCAAAAGAAAATATAAAGCTGCAACGACTTCATCAAATTTCTGAAGAGCTTGAACAGCAGTCACATCTGTTCGTAGTTATCTTGGGAACCATTATTGGCGCAATCTTGGCGCTGTTCATTGGTTACCATATCAATACCAGCATCATGCATTTTATCCTGCTGAGTATTTTGCCGATCTGTTTGGCCTATTTCTTACGTAAAGTTTATATTTATACCCTGACGCATAGCTAATTCTGCCTGATCATTTATATTCCAAGACTTTACCGCACAAAAAATACTGCTTAGGATACAGGCAGTATTTTTTATTTTGCCAATCATATGAATCTGACCGAATGGATTATTTCCGTTATGGAGCAACTGGGCTACTGGGGCATTGCTCTGCTCATGTTCCTGGATAATGTCTTCCCGCCAATCCCTTCCGAAATTATTATGCCTTCCGCGGGCTATTCAGCCTCTCAGGGCGAGTTAATACTCGTCGGGGTAATCATGTCCGGCTGTATCGGCTCCCTGCTGGCAGCCGCCTTGCTGTACTGGATTGGCTATAAATTTAACCATGATTCTATTTTTAAATTTGTCGATCGTTATGGCAAATATTTATTTATTAAATCAGAAGATGTAAAAAAATCATTGAGTTGGTTTGAGCATTATGGTCACCGGATTGTTTTCTTTGGCCGCATGATTCCTGCGGTTCGCTCGCTGATCAGCATTCCTGCTGGCATGAGTCATATGCCCTTCTGGAAATTTATGTTTTATAGCGCACTTGGAACCATCATCTGGACCACATTTTTGGCGTGTGTCGGATTTTATTTTGGCGAAAACCAGCATTTGATGCAGCAAATTTTCAGTAAAGTCAGTTATGTGATTATTGCCATTGTTGTGGTAATTATTATCTGGATTTTCTACCGTAGACAGCAGCGTAAAAATCGTCCATCCTGAGGAAGATCCCTTAAGGAGATTAAAACGATGTCGCATTATCTTAAATATTTTGCCACCGTTTATCTGACCTTGGTTCTATTGGTAGGCATATTCATCTATGTATTCAATCTGGGCGCCATTCTGCTGATTCCTGCCCTGATTGCTTCTGCCTTTCTCAGTGCCCGATACTTTGTTAAGAAAGAACTTCGTTTGCCGACTCAGCAAGAGAAAAGCAAACTGGTCTGGGGCTCCACTATTATTGCCATGACATTCGGGTTTATCTTTTTAGTTGTGGTCATCTGGATGAACCCGCAGACAGATGAGATTTATAGAACCATCACCTATACAGGAAGAGGAACAAATTCATTCCTGGTGGCTGCAAGCATTGCCTTACATGCCTTGCTGTTTCATATCGCCTACAATGCTTATGCACGCTATAGTCTGGCCAAGCGTACAGGATTGAAAGAAAATAGGGTCGAGTAGATCTCAAAGATGCAAAAAGGCCAAAGCTAAAAAAAGCACCCTGCGGTGCTTTTTTTATGAATTATTCTGGAGTGTGATACATCAGATACAATTCATTTAAGTTTTCTGGAATTTCTTCTGCAAGTTCATCCATTAACTGACCATTGCGACGGAAAGTTTCCATTTGTGGATCTTCATCATCAATGCCACTAAAGACCATGATTGGCAGAGTTAAATCCACCAGTTGCTCTTCAAATTCTTCAGTAAACCAAGCGTCTTCGTTCAGGAACATGGCATCTACAAAGCCCACACTCCAGTCACCCAGGCTTGATTCAGTGTCTGCTTCTTCAATTTCAAACGGGAACGTAATCCCTTCTTCATTGGCTAAGCTTTGACGAATAGACTCTAACCATGCTTGCACCTGAGTGATGATTTCTGCAGGCACTTTCTTTTGATTACTATCAAAAAGTTCGTCTAACCATTTGTCGAATTTTGGGCCTACTGCAATAGCACATAAGAAACCATGGGTTGCCGCGAAATCTAGACCATGTTCATTTTGGTCACCATCTAGATATTCACTCAACAGGTCTAAATCTAAAGCACTCATCTAACATCCAAACTTAGAAAACCGAAAGGTTTAGCATAGCATTTATTCCAGACTATGCTAAATCCGAATTCGTTAATCTTCGTCATCAAAATCGTCGTCATCGTCATCGTCGAAGTCATAGTCAAAATCTTTGAGTTCGCGCTCTAAACGACGTTGGGTCAGTAGATCATCGATCAGACGACGTTTTTCCAACGACTCTTTAGCACTGAGCTTGCTAGAAGCCTCATCGAAATTAACATCATCTTCACCGAAGTTATCATCTAGTTCAAAATCTGTAGAAGACACTAAAACTTCCTCATGAGTGAAAAATGTAAAAGGATTTAAGCGCTATTTATCGTGCCTAAAATAACAAGTCAAGTTTTATTTGGATTTTCGTATTTTTAATTTGTAATTAGGGGTTTTTTCTGTCTCAATTGTGTGCCATGATATAATCCACCCTGCGTCCTTATGTTTTTTGATTCTCCTTTTTGAGTCATAAACAGACACGCATGGGATGAACTTGAAAACAACAAATTCACCCCCATCTTAAATTACTGAATTTCATTTTAAATATTTTATCAGACAGCTTTCATGCTGAATTCCCTGATGAAATATGTAGGCTATTCACTAAATTTAACGAGCTTAAATCGTGCAGCATTGTACGGTTTTTTACTGCCACAGATTCAACGAAGAGTAAGCAAAAGATGAGCGATATGACTTCCCCTACTTCTCAAGTAGCGGCTCTGATTAGCCGAGGCAAAGAACAAGGTTATTTAACCTTCGCTGAGGTTAACGATCATCTGCCGGACTCCATCACAGAAAGCGAGCAGATTGAAGACATCATTCAGATGCTGAATGATGTCGGTATTCCGGTACATGATCGCGCGCCTGAATCTGATGATACGATGTTCGAAGATACTGCAGAAGCGGCGGATGAAGTTGCAGAAGAAGAAGCTGCAGCCGTACTTGCCTCGGTAGAAAACGAGCCAGGTCGTACCACTGACCCTGTACGTATGTATATGCGTGAGATGGGTACAGTAGAACTTCTGACTCGTGAAGGCGAAATCAGCATCGCAAAACGCATCGAAGAAGGTATTCGTGATGTTTTGCACTCGATTGCTTACTGGCCGAATGCGGTAGAAGTGGTACTGCAAGAATACAAAGATTATGAAGCGGGTGAACGCCGTCTTGCTGACCTTTTATCAGGTTATTTAGATCCTGAATCAGATGAAGAAATTCCTGAAGTTCTAGAAGAAGAAGCGGTTCTTGCTGAAGATGAGACTGACTCGAAAAAATCGACCAAAGATGTAAAACTGGACGATGATGAAGAGGAAGAAGAAGCAGATTCTGATGATGAATCAGAAGCAGATTCTGGTCCAGATCCTGAAATTGCTAAAGCGCGTTTTACTGAACTGGAAAATGCGTGGCTGAATACCAAAGCAACTATTGAAAAACATGGTCGTGACAGCAAACAGGCTGAAGAAGCTTTGCAGGCACTTGCAACTGTATTCATGATGTTCAAATTTACCCCGCGTCTATTTGATATCATTTCTGAAATGATTCGTGGTACCCATGACCAGATTCGTGGTGCAGAACGTGAAGTGATGCGCTATGCAGTACGTCGTGGCCGTATGGATCGTACCCAGTTCCGTACCAGCTTCCCGGGTCAGGAATCGAATCCAGCCTGGTTAGATGAGCAGATTGCGAAAACACCTGCAGACCAGAAAGCTTATCTGGAAAAAGTACGTCCAGACGTATTGGCCTTCCAGCAAAAAATTGCCGATATCGAGAAAGAGCTTGGTCTTGATGTAAAAGGTATTAAAGACATTGCCAAACGTATGGCTGTCGGTGAAGCCAAAGCACGTCGTGCCAAGAAAGAAATGGTTGAAGCGAACTTACGTCTGGTCATTTCGATTGCGAAGAAATATACCAACCGTGGCTTGCAATTCCTGGATCTGATTCAGGAAGGTAACATCGGTCTGATGAAAGCCGTAGACAAGTTTGAATACCGTCGTGGTTATAAATTCTCGACTTATGCGACTTGGTGGATTCGTCAGGCGATTACTCGTTCGATCGCGGATCAGGCACGTACCATTCGTATTCCGGTACACATGATTGAAACGATCAACAAGATCAACCGTGTATCTCGTCAGCTTCTACAGGAAATGGGGCGTGAACCGACGCCTGAAGAACTGGGCGAACGTCTGGAAATGGACGAAGTTAAAGTACGTAAAGTACTGAAAATCGCCAAAGAACCAATTTCGATGGAAACACCGATCGGTGATGATGAAGATTCACATCTGGGTGACTTCATTGAAGACAGCAACATCACGTCACCAATTGATGCGGCAACGTCTGAAGGCCTGAAAGAAGCAACACGTGAAGTTCTGGAAAACCTGACTGAACGTGAAGCCAAAGTCCTAAAAATGCGTTTTGGTATCGACATGCCGACTGACCATACTTTGGAAGAGGTGGGCAAACAGTTTGACGTAACACGTGAACGTATTCGTCAGATTGAAGCGAAAGCGCTGCGTAAACTTCGCCATCCATCACGTTCAGAACACTTACGTTCATTCCTTGAGAATGATTAAAATTTGATGCTTATTCTGGAGACTTGAAATTTGATCATCAGTCTCCATTTAAGTAGCCAAGACAAACCCAAACGCCTGCATGATTGCAGGCGTTTCAAATCAGGGGGACTACCATGTTAGACCGTACACCATCTCGTGAACTTCAAGAACATCTTTGGGTTTTCCCTATGGATTATCCGATTAAACTGATTGGCCTTGCGGGCGATGAATTGCGTCATGCTGTCATTGATATTTTTCTAAAACATTTTCCAGATTTTGAAGGTGATAGCGTCAGTATTACGCCATCACGTACTGGAAAATACCATTCCATTACCGCACAACTGCGCTTTTTGGAACTGGAACAGGTTCATGCAGTATATGCAGATTTGGCCGCTTGCCCGCTAATTAAAACAGCACTGTAATCGAAAATACAAAAGACACGCTTCCGGGCGTGTTTTTTTTATGCCTATACATCGCTAAGATACCCATGAAATATTGCTGATCTCACCCCTATTTCATGCCGAAATCATTATAATTATGACCAGTTTTTTATAATTACCAAGGACACTTCCTGTGACTGATGTGCTGCAAAAGCCCGAGCTGATCATTCGTCAATATCACGACCTCACACCTTATGAAGATCGTTTTCTGGAAATGAAAACATTTACGGAAACCCGTGATGAACATAGCCCGGATCAATTGTGGATTTTGCAACATCAGGATGTACTGACTCAAGGTCAGGCAGGCAAACCGGAACATATTTTAATACCAAGCAATATTCCGGTGATTCAGACCGATCGTGGTGGTCAGGTGACCTGGCATGGTCCCGGTCAATTGGTGGCTTACTTCATGTTTGACTTGAATCGTCTGGGCTGGAATGTGCGCACGCTGGTGTCTTATACTGAAAACCTGATGATCGAATTGCTAAAAAAATATGGCATTAATGCCTATGCCAAACCGGATGCCCCCGGGGTTTACGTTGCTGAACGCAAAATTGGCTCACTTGGTTTTAAAATTCGCAAAGGCCGTAGCTATCATGGTTTGTCCCTAAATCTGGATTGTGATCTGAGCGGATTCAACACCATCAATCCTTGTGGCTATGCAGGACTGGAAATGGTACGCATGAGTGACCTGCTCGAACAACCACCCCAGTTTAGCCAGTTGTGCACTGAAATTATTGAAACTTTGCGCCACAGCGGGTACTTTAAGCAAATAACTGTCGAGCAAAGATAAAGCCTTTGCATTTCAACCCCAAATAAATTAGAGTATTTACTCTAAACTAATAATATTGAGATAGGGATCATCACGTGATTGCGACTAAATCCGTAAAACCCGCTTTGCAGCTTGCCTATGTCAAACTCATGATGGATGTGATTGGCCGAGGTCTGGTCATGGCAAGTCAGGTGGATGAAGAAATCAAACAGGAAGTGGCCCACTTTCCAGAAAATTTTACTCTTTCCATGAAAGTCTTTCCGCATGGCCCAGCCTTTGTGGCGCGGGTCACTGAGGACAAACAACTGGAACTGGTCAAAAATCTGGAAAAAGCACCTGATTTGATCATTACCTTTAAACATCTGCATCATGCCTTTCTGGTGTTTTCTTTTCAGGAAAGCACCTCACAGGCTTTTGCCCATGACCGCATGATTGCTGATGGCGATATTTCCAATGCCATTCGTCTGGTACGCTGCCTGAATAAAATGGAAGCACTGATTTTGCCGAAAATGGTGGCACAACTGGCAGTGAAAGAATATCCAAGCAATCTGAGCCTAAAAGAAAAACTAAGCGAAGCGAGCAGCATTTATCTGAAAATCGCTCAATCCTATTTGAAACGGAGTGTATAACATGGCTAAACCTTATTATGAATTTTTCTGTCCGGTCAAAGTGATTGCCGGTCATGCCGCGTTAGAACATATTCCGTTTGAACTTGCGACTTTGGGGGCCAAACGTCCGCTGATCATTACCGACAAAGGTGTACGCGCCAACAATCTGCTGGCACCGATTGAAGCTGCATTTGAAATGGCGGATGCTGCAATTGTAGCGATTTTTGATGATGTACCACCCGACTCTAGCTTGGGTACAGTACGCAGTGCAGCAAAGCTGTATCGCGAAAATCATTGTGATGCGATCATTGCCGTGGGCGGCGGTTCAGTCATTGATACCTCTAAGGCAACCAATATTCTGGTCTCTGAAGGCGGTGATGACCTGCTGAAATATTCAGGTGCTCACAACCTGCCTAAACCGCTGAAACCGTTCTTTGTGATTCCAACCACGTCTGGTACAGGTTCAGAAGTGACCATGGTCGCTGTCGTGTCGGACACTGAAAAGAACGTCAAAATGCCGTTCGCCTCTTATTACCTGATGCCGCATGCTGCAATTCTGGATCCCCGCATGACCCAGACCTTGCCGCCGCATTTAACCGCCATGACCGCAATGGATGCGATGACTCATGCGGTTGAAGCTTATACCTGCATGGCAGCCAATCCAATTTCGGATGCTTATGCGACTGCAGCAGTCAAGAAGATCAGTACCCACCTATTTAATGTACTAGACAATCCTTCCGATGCACAAGGCCGTCTAGAACTGGCTCAGGCATCGACCATGGCGGGAATTGCATTTTCCAACTCGATGGTTGGCATTGTGCATTCACTGGGGCACTCATTGGGTGCAGTGGTACACCTGCCGCATGGTTTATGCATGAACTTATTCCTGCCTTATGTACTGGAATACAATAAAGAGGTCAATGGCGATAAAATCGCAGATTTGCTCCTGCCTTTGGCGGGTGCCGATATTTATGCACAAACGCCAGCGCATCTACGTGCTGACAAAACCATTGCAACGATTCTAACCATGCGTGACCGCATTTACAGTCTCACCAAATTACCGCGCACATTACGTGAAACCGGTAAGATTTCTGAAGCCCAGCTCGATGAAGTGGCAGAGAAAGCCCTGAATGATGGTTCCATCATTTATAACCCGAAAGAAGCCACCCTGGAAGATTTAAAATCTATCTTAAAAAAGGCTTGGTAATTACTGAAAAATAAGCCAATATAGCCGAAATTCTAGCCTGATGTTTTTTTAAACATCAGGCTTTTATCTTGCATAAGAAAAAATTCGATTTCTTTTTTTGAATGGCACATTTTATGCAGGACAAAAGTCAAAAAAATAGCTAGCAAAAGCCGTTCTTTTCAAGTAGATTGGCGGACTTTTATAGAAAACTGTAGGGGGGATCGTTCGTCTCAAACGATCCTTATAAATATGACTGATCCTTGATCAACGATTAAGAGGATAACGCCGTTGACTAATATCTCTGGGACTCAATCGGCAGCTAAACTGCAAAAAACGCTGGGACTCTGGCACATCATTATTATTGGTTTAGCTTATATTCAACCCATGACCTTGTTTGATACATTTGGTCTGGTATCTGAAGAAAGTAACTTTCACGTTCCTACCTCTTACATTTTTGCACTGATTGCAATTTTGTTAACCTCCTTGAGCTATGGTCATATGATTCGTCGCTACCCTTCTTCGGGTTCGGCCTATACCTATGCGCAAAAATCTATCCACCCGAACGTAGGTTTCATGGTGGGTTGGTCATCCTTGCTGGATTACCTGTTATCGCCAATGGTCAATATCATTCTGGCGGTGATTTATCTGGAAGCACTTTTCCCAGACATGAACCATTGGGTTTGGGTCATTGGTTTAACAGCATTTATGACCGCGATTAACCTTCGTGGTGCGAGATTTGTTGCCAACTTCAACAGTATGATTGTATTCGTACAATTGGGCGTCATTGCATACTTCACCTGGATGGTTTACCAACTTCTGGAAGGTGGCGTGAATGCAGACGGCACACTGGTCGATGCAAAGTATCAACTGTGGAGTTTAGAGCCATTCTGGAATGAGTTTACTTCTGTTGCTGCCCTGATTACCGGTGCAACCTTACTGTGTTTCTCATTCACAGGTTTTGACTCTTTAAGTTCTCTTGCTGAAGAAACCAAAGATACTGAGAAAACCTTACCTAAAGCGATTTTCTTGACTGCATTGTTGGCAGGTATCATCTTCATCATCAGCACTTACTTCATGCAGATCTTCTTTCCGAATGATCCAAAAACTTACTTTGAAGATATCGCTGCAACACAGCCTGATATTTTACAAGCTGTCGGTGGCGTGGCGTTTAAAACAGTCGTACTTTACTTCGCAATTGTGACAGTAATGGCTTCTGGTATTTCAGCACATGCGGGTGTATCTCGTCTGATGTACGTGATGGGTCGTGATGGCGTAATCAACAAGAAGATCTTCGGTCATATTAGTCCGAAAAACTACACACCTTCATACAACATCCTGATCGCTGGTGCAGTGGCTTTAACTGCTGGCTTTATGGATCTTGATTTTGTGGTGTCATTGATCAGCTTTGGTGCCTTAACGGCATTCAGTTTCGTCAACTTGTCGGTGATTTCACGTTATGCATTACGTGATGGTCGTACCAAGAGTGCCAAAGAGATCATGAACTTTGTCGTGGTTCCTTTACTTGGCTTCATTTCAGTCTTTGCATTGTGGTTAGAAGTCGATGAAGCTTCGCTTAAATACGGTCTGATCTGGGCATTTGGCGGTATCTTGTACTTAGGTTATAAAACCAAAGGCTTCAAGCACCCTGCTCCTCAGCACAATGAATTTGATGAAAAATAATGTCGTTCTAATTCAAATAAAAAAGGCGCTTCATGCGCCTTTTTTATGTTTTTCATTTTTTGATTTAACTAACGTAGATAACAATCAAAACCCATCTGGGTATTAACCCGATTATTTTCATAACCTAGTTTTTCAATAAACAGACTGCGATTAGACAATAACTTTTGCTCTTCCGGACCTAAACGGGCTCTATTTTTGATAGCCAGTTGATACATTTCATCTACGACATCCTGAAAAATGTCACAGACTTCTTCACGCTTGGCTGGCTTTAATTTACGCCCTCGCCAGGTCCATTGAAAATCATCTGCATCCAAGCTCTGCCCCCATTTTTCAATACGCGTATCTAAGCGTTTTTGCATGTTGAGCAAACCCTGCTGTATTTCCGCTTGAGTAATGGGTTGAACTTCCTTTGTTGCCGATGTGGCAGCACTGCCCTCTTCCGCATTCACGGAAGCCGCAACAGTTCCAAGACAACATACGATGACAAGTTTTACTAGAGGCTTCAAAGCTGCACCTTTTGTTATATTTGATAAAGTTATAAATTCAAGCATACAACGAAGTGAAAAGCAGTTTATCTATTTGTTACACAAAATAAAAAAGCCACCCAAAGGCAGCTTTTAGAATCATCACAAATTTCAGCTTAAAGCGTTTTAAAACCTTGCTGACGCCAAGCTTCGTAGACAATTACTGCAGTGGCATTCGACAAGTTCAAACTTCGGGAGTTTTCTGCCATCGGTAAACGAATCCAGTGCTTTTGCGGAAACATCATACGAACATGTTCAGGCAGACCACGAGTTTCCGGACCCATTAACAAGGCCACAGGACGGTTTAAATCCGAAGTATGCGGTGTTTCAGAACCTTTGGTGGTCAATGGATAGATTGCATCCAGCCCAATGCCTTTGCTTGCCAAATCGGCCAGACAGTCTTCGATGTTTTCCCAAATCTGCATATTGGCATATTCGTGATAATCCAGACCGGCACGTTTCAGCTTTTTGTCATCCAACTCAAAACCCAGCGGCTTGACCAGATGTAACTGTGCTCCGGTATTGGCACACAGACGAATAATATTGCCTGTATTTGCAGGAATTTCAGGCTCATATAAAACAACGTGGATCACAGCTTACTCACTCAATATATTTAATTCAGACACAACATTCGTCTTGCGCTCGGGCAAAGCAGTGCTTTGCTTATCCTCGCTCATGCCATTGCAATTGTTCACGTAAGCGTACAACTTCACCAATAATGGTCAAAGTCGGGGCTTGAATCTGATGTTCGGACACTTTGGATGCAATATCAGCAAGCGTTCCTACTACAACTTTCTGTTCAGGCGTCGTACCTTTAGAAACCAAGGCCACTGGCATGTCGGCTCGCTGACCATGAGCGATTAATTCTGCACAGATTTTCTCCAGTCCCACCAACCCCATATAAAGCACTAAGGTCTGGTTTTCATAGACCAACTCACTCCAAGGCAATTCTGGCGAACCTTCTTTTAAGTGACCGGTCAGGAAACGCACACTTTGCGCATAATCACGATGGGTTAATGGAATACCGGCATAGGCTGAACATCCTGAAGCTGCGGTAATCCCTGGAACCACCTGGAAAGTAATCCCAGCAGCAAATAGCTCTTCAATCTCTTCACCGCCACGCCCGAAGATAAATGGATCTCCGCCTTTCAGACGACAAACCCGCTTTCCTTCACTGGCATATTTGACCAATAAAGCATTAATCCCATCTTGCGGAACCGCATGATTGGAACGTGCCTTACCCACATAGATCTTTTCCGCATCACGGCGGCATAGCTCCATAATTGGTGCAGATACCAGTCGGTCGTAAATCACCACATCGGCTTGCTGCATCAAACGTAAGGCTTTTAAGGTCAACAATTCTGGATCACCCGGACCCGCACCGACCAAGTAGACTTCACCTTTTGGCTTTTGCCACTCTTGTAATGCTTGCTCGATCAGGCGATCTGCTTCCGCGATATTGTCGTTGAACACCTGTTCTTTTAGCGGACTGGCATATAAATCTTCCCAGAAAATACGGCGTTCATCCGGATTGACTATTTTAGCCTTAACCGCACTGCGCCATTTTCCTGAAAACTCAGCCAGCTTGCCCATTCCATGCGGAATAGTGGTTTCTAGCTGGGTACGAATCTGGCGGGATAGCACCGGTGAAGTACCGTTACTGGCTACAGAAATAACTAACGGTGAACGGTCAATAATCGCAGGAACCATAAAGCGGCAATGCGGTGGATCATCGACGCTATTGACCAGGACATTTTCCGCTTCACACAGTTCAAAGACCTGACGATTGGTCTCTGCATCGTCAGTTGCCGCAATTACCAGTCGATATGGACGTAATGCAACTTCAGGATGAAAAGCTGCCTGCACATAGTGTCCTTGGCTATTTTGCACAATTCGCAGCAGACTCTCTTCAATTTCAGGCGCAATGACATGAATAATCGCACCTGCTTTTTGAAGTAAAAGTGCTTTACGGTATGCAATATGTCCACCACCGACAATCAGACAAGGTTGCTGTTGCAACTTTAACGAGATTGGAAAAATATCCACGAACTACCTCAAAATTTTAAATCTGACTGTCTATGCAATTTTCATGCACATTTAGGGATGCTGAGATCGACAATTAGTCGATATAAGTCGCACCACCCATATATGGACGTAATACTTCAGGAATCTCAATCGAGCCATCAGCGCGTTGATAGTTTTCCATCACTGCAAGTAAAGTACGACCCACGGCCAGACCTGAACCATTCAAGGTATGTACAAATTCAGTTTTCTTCTGATCAGCACGGTAACGCGCTTTCATACGACGCGCCTGGAAATCACCCATGTTTGAACAAGATGAAATTTCACGGTAAGTATTTTGGCTTGGTACCCAAACTTCCAAGTCATAAGTCTTGGTCGCACCAAAGCCCATGTCACCACCACAAAGTAAAATTTTACGATATGGAAGTCCAAGTGCCTGCAAAATGCCTTCAGCATGGCCAGTCAATTCTTCAAGCACTTGCATCGAAGTTTCAGGTTTTACAATCTGAACCATTTCGACTTTGTCGAATTGGTGCTGACGGATCAAACCGCGGGTATCACGACCATAAGAACCTGCTTCGCTACGGAAACATGGCGTGTGCGCTGCATATTTCAGTGGCAGACGGTCTGCATCAATAATTTCATCACGTACGAAATTCGTCACTGGCACTTCAGCAGTTGGAATCAGATAAAACTCTTTTTCGCCCTGCAGCTTAAACAGATCTTCTTCAAATTTAGGCAGCTGACCAGTCCCACGCAATGAATCTGCATTGACCAGATAAGGCACATAGGCTTCGGTATAACCATTTTGATCAGTATGCGTATTTAGCATGAACTGGGTAATGGCACGTTGTAAACGCGCCAATGGACCTTTCAATACACTGAAGCGTGAACCAGTTAATTTGGTCGCGGTTTCAAATTCAAGACCGCCCATCATTTCGCCCAGATCCGTATGGTCTTTGATTTCGAAATCAAATTCACGCGGTGTACCCCATTTCAGGATTTCCACGTTATCGCTTTCGTCTTTACCTTCAGGCACAGCTTCATCTGGCAAGTTTGGAATAGATAATAATTTTTCTTGAAGCTCAGCTTGCAGTTCAGCCAGTGCTGCTTCAGCCGCTTTGATTTCATCACCAATCGCAGACATGCGCGTCATGATTTCAGATGCGTCGCCACCTGCTTTTTTAATTTGACCGACTTGTTTGGCACCGGCATTACGTTCAGCTTGCAGTGTTTCTGTCTTGGACTGAATCTCTTTACGGCGTGCTTCTAGGGATGCCCACTCTTCAACATTGAGTTGAACACCACGTTTTGCCAAGGCTACATTTACAGCCTCAATATTATTTCTGAGTAATTTCGGGTCGATCATAATCAATCTTTGCAGAAGAAAAAAACTGGCTATAGTGTAAGCTCTTAGCATTAAAAAATACAGTGACCAAGACCACGGCTGCGTCCTATTAGCACAATATTTAGGAAGCTGTCTGCTGCAAAATGGCTAAATATTCAGGGCGAATCACTTCATTTAAATCCGCATATGACACTTTTAATTCAGGCATTCCTGCTGCTGCCGGAGCTAGTTCGCCTGCCGGATACACCATCACCAGACCTGTTGTATCAAAATAATAGTTATCACTCAATTTTAACTGCTGTTGTTGAATACCCTGCGTATTCAGCCATTGAGTATTGGTTCGATACATCGCATTCAGCAGTTTCTGCTCACCGCCATTTAATAACAGTTGAGACAAAGCCAAACGTTTTTTCTGTTTTAGATCAAAATTGATATATTCCACATGTTTCAGAGAAGCATTTTTGTTCCTTGCCAGATTGGAACTTTTTAAGGAAAAAGTCGCCAAATAAGCACGCTGACCGACAAATTCCACCTTGATAAAGCGCTGATCCAGATAATGCGGCTCATCGGCTTTTTTAGGATTTTTCTGGGTGACCTTGGTGAATGCAACAGGTTCGGTATGCTGAATGCGCTCAATAAAATATTGATCAATCCAGTCAATATTACTGTCCACCGTTTGTAGATCGAAGCGTACGCAACCTTCCAGTTCACACACCACTTTGGCTGCCCCTTTCACAGGAACGGTCTTGGCTTCAATTTGCGTAATCCGATCTGCTTGCGCGAGCGTTGCCACTGAGCTGGAGTGAGGCTGACAACCCATCATACCCACAGTGAGTAACAAGACAGCGTAAATTTCAGCAGTTTTCAATAGATTAATTTTCATCCTGAGCTCCCAAAATTTTACAATTTCATTGACTCGACTTTTATTTATTCTAAGATGCTCTCCTGTTTAGATATAGCTGAACCTTGTAGCCTGTCCAAAACAATCCAGATGATCGGCAATAAAAAAGCAACCTCGAAAGGTTGCTTTTTTTAGTTGGTTCATATTGATGCTTATTGATCAATAATGTCCGTACCTTTTGGTGGAGTAAAGTTAAAGGTAGAGGCTGGAATACTGCTATTTACTTTTACATTGCTAAATTTGATATTAGTGGTTTGTCCCAATGAATCCTGCAAGATCATCAAGCTTGGTGCTTTGTTCGCGCCAAAGCTAATGGTCAGGCTTTCAAACACACCATCGGTATTTTTAGGATACAGCGTGTAATAGGTTTTGCCTTTATTTGGCTGAGTCACCCGGTAAGACTGCATAATCTGGCTGGTGTTTCCTGACAGCAATAACGCCGGCGTATTGGCAACCTGCTCATCTAAGCTTTGACGAACGGCTTGCTGCAAGTCCGGATCATAAATCCATACGGTTTTACCCGTGGTTGCAATGACTTGCTTCGACGGTGCGGTCGTTTCCCAATAGAATTTACCTGGACGCGCGACTTTCATCACCCCTTTAAAGGTTTGATTCATATGTTGTGCAGTCAAACCTTTTTTCTGGGTCGCTCTTGGATTGGTTACCTTGGTGCTTTGTTCGAAATTTGCAGTCATGCTACGCACATGATTGAGCTGCTTGACCAGACTGGCTGTTGCCTGTTGCTCCGAAGCTGCCACAGGTGCAGCAAACACGGTTGTACTCATCACCGGTGCTAAAGTCACTGCACCCAGAGCCATAGCACAGACGGTTTTACGAAGCATATTCATAATTTCACCTTTATATTTTGCGTGATCGCAATTTATTTGATAGCTCATCTTAAACGAAAATTAAAAGCTAAAATGATAGAAAATAAGAACTTTTGTATTGTTATTAATTCGAAACCGGTTTTTTTGTTCATCATTATGAAGATTTCAGGACAATTTTTACATTATGGAATGTCGCTTAATCTGCCTATTAATTTTCAGGCATAAAAAAACCCACAATAACTGTGGGCTTTTTTCTATCTCAGCGAATTACGCGTCAACAGATACGTAGCGACGGCCGAATTGACCTTTCACTTCGAATTTTACTACGCCATCAGCAGTAGCAAATAATGTATGGTCACGACCCATACCAACGTTTTGACCAGCGTGGAATTCAGTACCACGTTGACGAACGATGATGTTACCTGCAGTTACAGTTTGACCACCGTAAACTTTAACACCTAACATCTTAGGATTCGAATCACGACCGTTCTTAGTCGAACCACCGGCTTTTTTAGTTGCCATGTCTATTTACTCCTCGTAATTAGCCTGAAATAGCTGTAATTTTCAACTCAGTGAACCATTGACGGTGACCTTGTTGTTTACGGTAGTGTTTACGACGACGCATTTTGATGATGCGGATTTTGTCGTGACGACCATGGCTAACTACTTCAGCAGTTACAGTAGCACCAGCAACAACTGGAGCACCGATTTGAATGCTTTCACCGTTAACAAGCATCAATACGTCATCAAACGTAATAGTCGCGCCAGTTTCAGCTTTCAATAATTCTACTTTAAGGGTTTCACCCTCAACTACACGGTGCTGTTTACCACCGCTTTGGATTACTGCGTACATAATGTACTCCAAACAAGCCCGTGTCGTCGTGCCGATAAAGGAATATATCGAACTTAAGACGTACGCCACTGGGGGGATATCTAAGGGCGAGGATTTTAAGGGATATTCAAAAAAACAACAAGCCATTTTACTGAAATAATAATGAGCAGGATGCGCTAATTATTTAACTATTAAATAATTTCTATCAAATCAAATACTCAAGATATATTCAGCAACAAAATAATACAGCAGAAATCCGGCCAGTTTGATTAATATACTCAGCCTGATGAATAGGGCGACGCCCTGACCTTTCCTAATTTTTTATGGCTCGAAATATGGATCGAATCTACATAAGATCCATAAAAAGCTGATTTTTAGTGGAGTTTATGCATTTCTTAGGTTTCACTCATGTTATAAATTGTTAAACTACGCCCAGCGATTTACCAGACTAGAGGTTTTCTTTCACATGACCATCGACTTTAAGCAAGACATTCTCGCGCCTGTTGCTAACGACTTTGCTGCGATGGACACATTCATTAATGAAGGAATTACCTCAAAAGTTGCATTAGTGATGGCCGTCAGCAAACATGTGGTAGAAGCGGGTGGCAAACGTATGCGCCCGATTATGTGCCTTTTGGCCGCCAAGGCATGCGGTGCTGAAAATTTAGAACCGCACCGTAAACTGGCTGCAATCATTGAAATGCTGCATACCGCAACATTGGTGCATGATGATGTAGTAGATGAATCGGGCCTGCGCCGTGGCCGCCCGACGGCCAATGCGACCTGGAATAACCAGACTGCGGTTTTAGTCGGTGACTTTCTGATTTCACGTGCTTTTGATTTGCTGGTCGATCTGAACAACATGGTGTTGCTCAAAGATTTTTCGACCGGTACCTGTGAAATTGCTGAAGGTGAAGTACTGCAACTACAATCCCAGCATCAACCGGAAACCACTGAAGCGACTTATTTGAATATTATTCATGGCAAAACTTCGCGCCTGTTTGAACTGGCCACCGAAGGTGCTGCCATTTTGTCGGATAAAGATGAATTCCGTCAGCCTTTAAAAACCTTTGCCGGACATTTCGGCAATGCTTTCCAGATTATTGATGACATTTTAGATTACACCTCCGATGCGGACACGCTCGGCAAAAATATTGGTGATGATCTCATGGAAGGTAAACCGACCCTGCCATTGATTGCGGCACTGAAAAACACCACCGGTGAGCAACATGAAATCATCCGTCGCAGTATTGCGACTGGCGGTACGGAACATCTGGAACAGGTCATTCAAATTGTCAATGAATCTGGTGCGCTGGATTATTGCCGTCAACGTGCTACAGAAGAAACTGAAATTGCAATTGATGCCTTACAGGCATTACCTGACTCCGAATATCGTCAGGCCCTGATTAATCTGGCCAAACTGGCCCTACACCGAATTCAGTAACTTTTAAACTCGCCTATGCATATTAATTTTCTAGATCTTTTTCAAAACATGCAACACCAGCTTGAACAACCTCGGGCGGTGCTGGATGAAAATCTTCTGATTGAACTGGTTGAAAGAATCAGACCTGAAGACAGCAGAAATACCGAAGAGATCGAAGCGAAATTCAATGCATTTATCCGGGCTTTATTACTCACCCCGAATGCGGTTGCCACGCTTCAAACCTTTACCCTGCGGATCATTAACCGCTATAAACAGACCGGTCTGTTTTCCGATACCGGCATTTTGTCTCTAGATGGATTCTGGAACCAGCTAAACCAGCGCCTTGGTGCACATGTCTTGCCGCTGATTCCTGACCATCAACAACTTCAGGAATTATTTCGCAAGGTTTTTTATCAACGTACTGATAAATACTGGCTAGACTATTTTGATGAAGATGACTGGCAACGTTTATTTGCAGTCCTGAATCAGGGACATTCCAATCAACCTGAAAAAACCCGGATTAAAGACCAGCTAATCAAGGCACTGACCATTTTGTCGTACCGGATCAGTGGTATTGGTCTGCACCCTGAATTTATTAATGCCCAGCCTGAACTGATGGAATACGAATCTCCCTTTCTGGTGCAGAATCGTGAGATTAACGAGTTTATTCAGGAATATAAAAAACGTTATAACACAGTCACCCTGGTCGATTCGATTACCCCACCGGATGCCTCACAAGCGCTGGTGATGCTGGAACAATGTCATGATGTCGTGGCCAAGATTCGCCGTTCTACCAAGCGGACTGGCGTCAGTGTCAGCCTGACCTATATGCTGGCACTGCTAGAACAGTGTCTGGAACGGGTTGAGATTCTGCTGAATATGGTTATGGATGACGATGATCTGCGTTATCAATCCATTGGCCTGTTTATGGCGGACATTACTGAAGCAATTTATAGTGAACGCAGTGTGCGGGCCCTGCTGGCTACCAATAGTGAACTTTTAGCTTTACAGGTAACTGAAAATGCCAGCAAGACTGGTGAACATTATGTGAGTACCGACAAGCAAGGCTTTCTGGCCATGTATAAATCGGCTGCAGGGGCTGGTGCCATCATCGCAACGATGGCCACCTTAAAAGTTCTGATGACACGCCTCACCATGGCCCCTTTGATGCAGGCCTTTAGCTATAGCATGAACTATTCACTAGGTTTTATGCTGATTCATGTGCTGCATTTTACCGTGGCAACCAAACAACCGGCGATGACTGCCGCTGCACTGGCTGCTACCGTACAGCAGCGTAAAGGCTCGAAAATGGCTCAAATTGCCGAGCTGGCTGCGCTGATTGTAAATATCATCCGCACCCAGTTTGTCGCCATTTTGGGCAATATTTCTATTGCAATTCCCGTAGCAGCATTGATTACCCTGCTGTGGGATTTTGCGCTGCATGAACCTTTAATGAATCATGCCAAGGCTGCCAAAACCCTGCATGACCTGAATCCGTTTACTTCGTTGGCAATTCCGCATGCAGCGATTGCCGGAGTATGTTTGTTCCTGTCCGGATTATTGGCCGGTTATTTTGACAATATGGCCGTTTATCGCAAAGTCGGCCCGCGACTGAAAGCCCATGTGCGTTTATCGCAGCTGATGGGGCAAGAGCGTCTTTACCGTTTTGCTGACTATATTGAACGTAATCTGGGTGCACTGGCGGGTAATTTTATTTTCGGGATCATGCTCGGCAGTATGGGCACCATTGGTTTTATTCTCGGTCTGCCACTGGATATTCGCCATATCGCCTTTGCCTCTGCCAACTTTATTCAGGGTCTAATTACGATCAATGGTCCCGATATCGGCTTGATCGTAGTGTCTTTTTTGGGTGTGTTACTCATTGGCCTGACCAACTTGTTTGTCAGTTTCACTCTGACGATTATTGTAGCATTACGCGCACGCCGGGTGCGTTTTGAACAGTGGAAACCTTTGGCAAAACTGGTCATGACGCACTTCCTGACCCGACCTAGTGATTTCTTCTGGCCACCCAAGCAAAGCATTGAAATTGACGAAAATCATACATCGACAAAAACTCAAAACTGAGATAATTACACTATATTTAGCAACAAATTCCTTACGAAAAAAATGGAATTCGCATAAAATACGCACACTTGAAAAAAAGTGTACTGACAAGTACACTTTGCTTCAGACAATTGACCGATCTGCGAACGGTTAAAAGGACAAGGATTTTAGGCATGCATTACTTGTTACTTTTTGTCGGTATTTTATTTTTAATTTTCAGTGTGTTCATCCTGAATATTCCCGCTTTAAGCAAGCTCGACTTGCAGGCTGTGGAATGGATGAGTCTGTATCGCACCGAGTTTTGGAATCAAATTACTCAGTCCTTATCCCTAATAGGTGGCATGCCATTTGTATTATTTTTATCCACACTATGGTGTATTGCATTGCTGTGGTATAAAAAGTATACAAACGCAATTTTTATATGTATCGGAATTATCGGAGGAATTCTCCTAGCTTGGCTGTTGAAATTTACGATTGCCCGACCCCGACCACCAGAATCCTTGCATCTGGTTGAAAGCTTTGGAAGTTCCTTTCCAAGTGCCCATAGTCTATATGCGGCCTGTCTGGCTTGTCTGGCAATTTACATCCATCGGCAACATTCCCGTTATACCCTCATCGTAATAGGTGCAGTGGTATGGATGCTGATGATGGGGATCTCAAGAGTTTATCTGGGCGTACATTTTCCTTCAGATGTCATATCCGGCTGGAGTATCAGTTTTATTTGGATTTCGTTGTGGTATATGGTCTGGATCAGATATTGCGCGGCTCACAAATAAGAAAATTTAGATATAAATCTAATTAGAGGTGGAATAATGATGTCTGCAAAGCTTTGGGCACCTGCCCTGACTGCTTGCGCATTGGCAACAAGTCTTGCACTTGTTGGTTGTAGCAAAGATCCTAAAGAGGGCCAGCAAGCTGGTGCTCAACAACAAATGCCACCGACTGAAGTCGGTGTTCTTGTTGCACAACCGCAAAGTGTAGAGCAGTCTGTAGAGCTCTCAGGTCGTACAACAGCATTTGAAATTTCAGACGTACGTCCACAAGCCAGTGGCGTGGTGCTTAAACGCTTGTTCACGGAAGGCAGCTATGTGCGTGAAGGTCAGGCCTTATATGAAATCGATTCAAGCACCAACCGCACTACAGTAGACAATGCCCGTGCAGCGATTGCCCGTGCTGAAGCCAATCTGGGCGTATTGCGTGTGAAGGAAGGCCGTTACCGTCAACTGGTCGGTACCAATGCCATTTCCAAACAGGAATATGATGACATCGCGGCACAGGTCAAACTGGCTGAAGCTGATTTGAATGCCAATCGCGCAACTTTGCGTAATGCAGAAATCAACTTGGGCTATTCGACTGTACGCGCGCCGATTTCAGGCCAGACCAACCGTTCGTCTGTGACGGCAGGTGCTTTGGTAACAGCGAATCAGCCAGAGCCATTGGTGACGATTCAGCGTCTGGATCCAATCTATGTAGATATCAACCAGTCAAGTGCCGAGCTTTTACGTTTACGTCAACAGCTTAATCAAGGCAGCTTGAACAGCTCGAACAACACCAAAGTCAAGTTAAAGCTTGAAGATGGCAGTATCTACCCGGTTGAAGGCCGTCTTGCATTCTCTGATGCCAGCGTGAACCCTGAAACAGGTACTGTGACTTTACGTGCAGTATTCCCGAACAAAAATCACCTGCTTCTACCAGGTATGTTTGCCACTGCACAAATCGTACAGGGTGAAGTACCGAATGCTTTCCTGATTCCGCAAGCAGCTTTGACTCGTACCCCAACAGGTCAGGCGATGGCGATGCTGGTCGGTGCTGACAATAAAGTGACGCCACGTCCAGTGACCACCGTTGGTTCCCAAGGCAGCAACTGGATTGTGACCGAAGGTCTGAATCCAGGCGATAAAGTGATTGT
Source organism: Acinetobacter sp. WY4 (assembly GCF_018438165.1). Lineage (GTDB taxonomy): Bacteria > Pseudomonadota > Gammaproteobacteria > Pseudomonadales > Moraxellaceae > Acinetobacter. The sequence goes on from NZ_CP053947.1 coordinate 1,178,677, forward strand.
AGATGGTATTGCGAAAGTAAAACCTGAACAGCAAGTTGTACCAAAACCTTATCAACCTCAAGCTGCTGCGCCACAAGGTGCTGCACCGCAACAGCCTGCAACGAGCGAGAAAAAGGCAGATGATACTAAAGAGAAACCTGAACAAAAACCTGCTGCAAATGCATAAGGAGTAATGGTTCATGGCTCAATTCTTTATTCATCGCCCGATTTTCGCTTGGGTGATTGCATTGGTGATTATGCTGGCGGGTATTTTAACCATCAGCAAAATGCCGATTGCACAATATCCAACCATCGCGCCACCCACCGTGACTATTTCTGCGACTTATCCGGGTGCATCTGCTGAAACTGTTGAAAATACAGTGACCCAGATCATCGAGCAGCAGATGAACGGTATGGATGGCTTGCGCTATATCTCGTCTAACAGTGCGGGTAACGGCTCTTCGTCTATTTCCTTGAATTTTGACCAGGGTGTCGATCCTGATATCGCACAGGTTCAGGTTCAAAACAAATTACAGTCTGCGACTGCCCTGCTGCCTGAAGATGTACAGCGTCAGGGTGTGCGGGTGACCAAATCGGGTGCCAGCTTCCTGCAAGTTTTGGCATTCTATTCGCCTGATAGCAGCCTGACCGCAGATGACATCAAAGACTATGTGAACTCGAATATTGCTGAGCCTTTAAGCCGTGTGGCCGGGGTCGGTGAAGTTCAGGTCTTTGGTGGTTCTTATGCGATGCGTATCTGGCTGGATCCAGCCAAGATGGCCAGCCTGCAAGTAACGCCAAGTGATATTGCTACTGCAATCCGTACCCAGAATGCACAGGTTGCGGTAGGTCAGTTGGGTGGTGCGCCTGCAGTTCAAGGACAAGTGTTAAATGCGACGGTAACGGCTCAAAGTCTGTTACAAACGCCGGAACAGTTCAGCAATATCTTCCTGAAAAATGCCACTTCTGGTGCACAGGTTCGCTTAGGTGATGTTGCACGAGTTGAACTCGGTGCAGATAACTATCAGTTCGATTCTAAATTTAATGGCAAACCGGCTGGTGGTGTAGCAATTAAACTTGCGACTGGCGCCAATGCCCTAGATACCGCACAAGCGGTTGAAGAGCGTTTAAAACAGCTACGTCCGAACTATCCGCAAGGCATGGTCGACCAACTGGCGTTTGATACAACACCATTTATTGAACTATCGATTAAGAGTGTGGTTAAAACCCTGATCGAAGCGATTATTCTGGTGTTCTTGGTCATGTTCCTGTTCTTGCAGAACTGGCGTGCCACGATCATTCCAACCATGGCGGTTCCAGTCGTAGTATTGGGTACCTTTGCCGTCATTAACATCTTTGGCTTCTCGATTAATACCCTGACCATGTTTGCCATGGTATTGGCGATTGGTCTTCTGGTCGATGACGCGATTGTTGTGGTCGAGAACGTCGAACGGGTCATGGTGGAAGAACATCTCGATCCGGTGGCTGCAACTGAAAAATCGATGAAACAGATTTCTGGCGCATTGATTGGTATTACCTCGGTGCTGTCGGCAGTATTCGTTCCAATGGCTTTCTTCGGTGGAACCACCGGGGTCATTTATCGCCAGTTCTCGATTACGCTGGTCACAGCGATGGTCTTGTCACTGGTGGTTGCCTTAACCTTTACCCCTGCCCTGTGTGCGACTCTGCTGAAACAGCATGATCCGAACAAGCCAGAAAGTAATGGTATTTTTGCGCGTTTCTTCCGTTGGTTTAATAGCAGTTTTGACAAGGTTTCTGTGAAATATCAGGGCGGCGTCAACCGCATGACGCACAGCAAGATTTTCTCAGGCGTGGTGTATGCCGTGGTACTGGGTATTATTGTGCTGTTGTTCCAGAAACTGCCTTCTTCGTTCCTACCGGATGAAGACCAGGGCGTGGTCATGACGCTGGTTCAGTTACCGCCAAATGCAACTTTGGAACGTACCGACAAAGTGGTCAGCACCATGACCAACTATTTCTTGGAAAACGAGAAAGAGCATGTCGAGTCCGTCTTTAGTGTGGCAGGTTTCTCCTTCACGGGTGTAGGACAAAACGCAGGTCTGGCATTTATTAAACTGAAAGACTGGTCAGAGCGTCACAGTCCGGAATCTCAAGTCGGTGCCATTATTCAACGTGGTATGGCGCTGAACATGATTGTCAAAGATGCGTCTTACATCATGCCACTGCAATTACCTGCAATGCCTGAACTGGGTGTGTCGGCTGGCTTTAACTTACAGCTCAAAGCTGCAAGTGGTCAAAGTCATGACCAGCTCCTGGCAGCACGTAATACGATTCTCGGTCTAGCAGCACAAGACTCGCGTCTGGCTGGTGTGCGTCCAAATGGTCAGGAAGATAATCCACAGTACCGTGTCATTGTCGATCATGCACAAGCCGGTGCATTGGGCGTGAGTGTTGCTGAAATTAACAGCACCATGGGCATTGCTTGGGGCGGTTCGTATATCAATGACTTCATTGATCGCGGTCGTGTCAAGAAAGTCTATGTTCAGGGTGAAGCTGGCTCGCGGATGATGCCGGAAGATCTTGATCAATGGTATGTGCGTAATAATCGCGGTGAAATGGTGCCATTCTCGGCATTTGCCACAGGCGAATGGACCTACGGTTCTCCACGTCTTGAGCGTTATAACGGCGTATCGTCCATGAACATTCAGGGTACACCTGCTCCGGGTATCAGCTCGGGCGATGCGATGGTGGCCATGGAAGAAATTGTAGCGAAGTTACCAGAAATGGGCTTGCAAGGTTTCGATTTCGAATGGACAGGTCTATCTTTGGAAGAGCGTGAATCTGGTGCGCAAGCTCCGTTCCTGTATGCCTTGTCACTGCTGATTGTCTTCCTGTGTCTGGCAGCCCTGTATGAAAGCTGGTCAATTCCGTTCTCGGTTCTACTGGTGGTGCCATTGGGTATTGTCGGTGCATTATTACTCACCTTTGGTGGAATGGTGCTGCTGCAAAATCCAAACCTGTCGAATAACATTTACTTCCAGGTGGCGATTATTGCCGTGATTGGTCTTTCTGCGAAAAACGCGATCTTGATTGTCGAGTTTGCGAAAGAATTGCAGGAACAAGGTGAAGAGTTATTTGAAGCGACCTTGCATGCGGCAAAAATGCGTTTACGTCCAATTATCATGACCACATTGGCCTTTGGTTTTGGTGTATTACCTCTTGCTCTGGCTTCAGGTGCGGGTGCAGGTAGCCAGCACTCAGTCGGTTATGGTGTACTCGGCGGCGTGATCAGCTCGACCCTGTTAGGTATCTTCTTTATCCCGGTATTCTACGTGTGGATTCGAAGTGTCTTTAAATACAAACCAAAACAACAAAATCAGGAGTATAAGTCGTAATGCAAAATGTATGGTCTATTACAGGTCGTAGCATTGCGGTATCTGCCCTTGCGCTTGCTTTGACGGCTTGTCAAAGCATGCGCAGTCCAGAGCCGGTTGCGCAGGCAGATATCCCGAGCAGCTATACCAATGCGTCTGGTACTTCTGTAGCAGAACAAGGTTATAAAAACTTTTTTGCTGATCAGCGCCTGTTACAGGTGCTGGATCTGGCATTAAACAATAACCGTGATTTGCGTATTGCTGCCCTCAATATTCAACGAGCTCAGCAACAGTATCAGATTACTGAAAACAACCAGTTACCGACGATTGGTGCCAGTGGTAGCGTATTACGCCAGGACACCATGAATTCCCAGAATCGTGGTGCAGTGACGACTTATAATGTCGGACTGGGTGTAACTGCGTATGAACTGGATTTTTGGGGACGTGTCCGCAGCTTGCGTGACAATGCGCTAGATAACTTCTTAGCGACCCAAAGTGCTCGAGATGCGACGCAAATTGCCTTGATTGGTCAGGTGTCTCAGGCTTGGCTTAGCTATTCGTTTGCCAATGCCAATCTGGCTTTGGCTGAACAAACGCTGAAAGCCCAGCTTGAATCGTTCAATCTGAACAAGAAACGTTTTGATGTCGGGATTGATAGCGAGCTTCCAGTGCGTCAGGCGCAAATTTCGGTTGAAACCGCACGTAATGATGTTGCGAATTATCGCACTCAGGTAGCACAGGCACAAAACCTGTTAAACCTGCTGGTCGGTCAGCAAGTGCCTGCGAATTTATTACCAGCACAACGCGTGACCCGCATCACTTCCAATACTGCATTGGGTTCAGGCTTGCCAAGTGATCTATTGATCAACCGTCCAGATGTTCGTGCAGCAGAATACCGCCTGTCTGCGGCAGGTGCCAATATTGCGGCAGCACGTGCACGTCTGTTCCCGACAATTAGTTTGACCGGTTCAGCAGGTTATGCCTCTACTGATTTAGGCGACCTGTTTAAATCAGGTAGTTTTGCCTGGTCATTTGGTCCGAGTCTGGATATTCCAATTTTTGATTGGGGTACCCGTCAGGCCAATATCAGTATTTCTGAAACCGATCAGCAAATTGCCTTGTCAGATTACGAAAAGTCGATTCAGACTGCTTTCCGTGAAGTAAATGATGCCTTGGCAGTACGTCAGAATATTGGTGATCGTCTGGCAGCTCAGCGCCGTCTGGTCGAAGCAACCAACACCACCTATCGCTTGTCTCAGGCACGTTTCCGCGCCGGAATTGACAGCTATCTGACTGTACTGGATGCACAGCGTGCGTCTTATGCAGCAGAACAAGGTTTGTTATTGCTTGAACAGGCCAATCTGAACAATCAGGTTGAAGTCTACAAAACCCTGGGGGGCGGCTTGAAAGTCAACACGACGGATACCTTGCCGAATACCCCGTCTGTGTCTGAACAGCGCCGTGCGGCAGAACAGCCAGCGCAATAAATTCTAGACAGATCAAGAAAAGCTCACTTCGGTGGGCTTTTTTTTATTGCATTTTCAAGGCAGTTTTCCTATTGTCATAGACCAGCAATTTATTTAGAAAACATGCACATGTTACTTAGCAATCTGGAATCTGTACCGGGTCATACCATTCGCCAGCAAATTGATGTGGTGTATGGCAGTACCGTACGCAGCAAACATGTCGGACGTGACTTACTGGCCGGCCTGAAAAATATTGTCGGTGGTGAGCTTACCGCCTATACCGAACTGCTGGAAGAATCCCGTCAGGAAGCCATGAACCGCATGATTGAAAAAGCCCGTAGTATGGGTGCCAATGCGATTGTCGGCATTCGTTTCTCGACCTCTAATATCGCCCAAGGTGCTTCTGAACTCTTTGTTTATGGGACAGCCGTAGTCGTTGATCCGATCATGCCGAAATTGCCCGACCCTTTTCCGCAGGCAGATTAAAGCATGGATGGTTTAATTCTCCAGATCATCATTTTTGCCATTCTGTTTAGTGTTGGTTTCGGTTTTGGACGTTATAACGAAGGTAAACATTTTCGTTATCTGGATGAACAGGAACAAAGTCTGGCCTATATCCGGGTGAACAATAGCCGCTTCGTTGTGTCTGAATATTCCGGACAGATGATCAGCAGCAATGTGGTCATTTCCCATGATTATTTTAAATATGCGATTGCCAATGTGCAGAATATGCTGGGTGGCCGTCTGACCAGCTATGAAAGTGTAGTAGAACGCGCACGACGTGAAGCGATTGTACGTTTAAAACTGGAAGCCGAAAAAATTGGTGCGACTCAGATTATGGGCATTCGGCTCAGCACGACTGAACTCGGTATGCAAGGTGGCATGGTGGAAGTCTTTGCTTATGGCACTGCAATCCAACAACCCGCTCAATCCGTTTAAACATCAGTTCAGAAAAAATCTATTGAGATAATCACGCCTGCTACGCGATCCGCGCAGTCAAATGACTCAACTCGAATCAGTTCGACACCTTTAGGATGAAATGTCGTAGAGGAAATAACTCAGACCGTTGCAATCTTCTTTATTGCAAACGGTTCTGTGCTAGGATCTTGAGAAGTCAGCAAAATAAATATAAATGACATGATGCAGTTTCTTCAGTCTATAAAAACGGCACTTCAATCCCGTCTGTATTTCTTTATTATTTTCCCAGCCATCATTGGATTTTATCTGATTTTACAGACCCTTACCCCTTTGAGCTGGTCAAGCTGCCTATTGATCAGCTGGAATATCGCGATTTACGCTTATTTATTATTGACCATAAAAAAACTCTGGCTTATTGATCATGCTCATATTCTGCAACGCGCCATGCAACAGGATGCCAGTAAATGGATCATTCTGTTTCCGGTGATCATCACCCTGATCATGTGTTTCATTGCGATTATTATTGAAATTAATCATTTACCCAAAGATACCACCATCCGGACCGGCCATTTAATCTTGTCAATTCTGACCATTATTTCAGCCTGGTTCTTGATGCATACGGTTTTTGCAATTCATTATGCGCATGACTTTTATTTGGCACTCGACAAACAGCAACAAGGTGGTCTAGATTTTCCCAATACCACCAGACCGACTTATCCAGACTTTCTATATTTTAGTTATATCATCGGGACTTCTGCGCAAACTGCAGATGTATCCATTACTTGCCAATCCATGCGGGTTTTAAATACCCTACATTTGCTTTTGGCTTACGGATTCAATACCACCATTCTGGCCATCAGCATTAATGTAACGGCAAACTTTATCAGTAATTAAGCTGGGTTTCTTAGATAGTGGCAGTACCCTGAAAATGGCGATCTACCGCCCAAATGACTACCACCACCCAGGTGTATACATGACCAGCTTTTAAATTAGGTCAATCACACTTTTTGATTGCTTCAAGCGGTGAGACCCTTACGCAATTCATCTTCGACGATGCTGAGTTCAATTTCACTAAATTTACGAATCTCACCTTCAGCATGCTTTTCTAGCATGCCACCCAGCAAAGGTACTTTGACTTTGACTGTCCAGTTTAACTGAAACTGGATCTGATCTTCATCTCCAGTGACTGCACGCTGACAGATGGCCTCGATCGGCAAGTTCGCACCGAGTTGTACCGTCGAAGTCATTTCATTCAGATCGCTGACATCGGTACGCTGCAAGCGGAATGCATCTTTGAGTAATTTTTTTGCGATATCCGGAATATTAACATCCAGATTATAAGCGCGTTTCAGGGTATACATATGCCCCTGCTTTTCCGAAACCAGGATTTCCAAGTTTTGCGCAGGAATTCGATGGCAAACTGCCTCATGCAAACGAATATCATTGGCCAAACGCTTAAATTCATCAATAGACACGCCATTGATAATTGCTTTCACGGTGAACTGATGTGCCATGCTATTTTTTCCTTATTTTTATTACGATATTCGCCTATGCCACTCTCGGCTGATGCGAATAAAAATCAGATACAGAGATGACTCTGCAATTTATATCAACTTTATAGCGGATGTCATTATTCTTTTATCGGGAAATTCCGGCAGCCCGGTCAATGTTTGCAACATAGTTTTACTGAAAGCTGTGCCTGTCCACAGCTGATCTGTAGCTGCGCTTCGCCATAATAAATCACGGCATGAAACTCATCGGCACCATCATCTAGACCGGAAATATAGTATTCTGTACCAACCGGAAAATCCTGCAACCAGTCAACCTTATAAAAATCCGAGACCGAATCAAACTGCAAATACTGTTCAGGCTCAGCTTGGATCTTCATCGCCAGAGCAATAAACTTCTGTAATTGTGCTTGATGAAAATCAATGATCATAGTATTTCTGCCTTTTTAGTCCGGATCATTGCTCGCCAGACTTCGTACATTTTAAATGACTATTTCGAGGATACGACTCGCGAGTTTTGAGGTTTTTCTAGCGCAAGATTATGGCTTAAAGGAGATAAATTATATGGGCTATTTCCGCCAAGGGGCAGAAAAAATCTGAGCTAAGGCATGAGATACCTTTTCTGAATTACAATGGCTTAAGTACATAGCCTGAGATCTTCAATCGTACAGAATGACTGAAAGTGGTGTTCTAAGCACAGTCAGAATGCAAAAGTTCCCTGCGGATTTCCTGCCGGTGCTCTTCTCCAAAACGGTCGACATGTGCATAGAATACGCCATAGCGACCGACATAATATTCCAGTGACTGATCATAAAAATTCCAGAAAATAGACCATTCGCCTAAGTCCATCTGACGAATCTGGGTGCCACTGTGCATCGGCATTTTTTGTAATAGTTCTTGCTGTAACTGTTCGGCCTGTGCCCGATTCTCAATATGCACCTGCCGTTGAAAGAATAGCTGTGCCACATCGTCAAACAGTTCCAGTTCATAAGCATCCACCAGATGTACTTGCTGCTCTTGCTCGATGACCTCTTGCTCTGTCATGCTGGAAATCTGTGCCGGTTTTTCTGGACGCTGACGCGCCAGATGGCGCTGAGCTTTATAGATCTTTCTGCCGACGATCCAGGCAGCATTCAACATGAATAAAACACATAACAGGAGCAGTAATTTCAGCATGGTGGATGATCTCATGTGACTAATTTTATTTTTATGGTTATAGGATCAAGATTCATTTGAATAGTCCCTTTTGACTCAGCATACGTCTATTTTTTATACAGTGCAAACTTGAGGCATATTTTTACTATTTATCTCCTCTGCTTGCTCATTTGTGCCCAGATTCAAACTTCGATTTATTTAAAAATGGATTTGCTTTGATTTTTTATTTTTAACGCTGTAATGAGATTGAAGAACTTGAGATAAACAAACAGAACAAATCAGCAACAGAACCGATCTTCACATTGATAAATCACAGTAAAGATTCTCAAAAAACTACAATATTGTTCTGTTTTTTACCCTCTTCTTTTTTTATCCAATAAACCTTCCCTATAAATGTTTGAGAAAATGAATAATATTATGATTCGTGAAGGGAAGGTCGAAGATATACCTCAAATTATTCAGGTCATTCATGACAGCATTCAGTCCTGTGTACTGGATCATCAGCGTGAAGAAAGCAAAATTCAAACCTGGCTAGAAAAATTTGATCATGCCAGCCTGATTGTCGATATGCTGTATAACGATTGCTGGGTTTATCTCATCTATGACAAGGTCGTCGGGTTCTTATTGGTCAGTGATACTGGAGAAATCCAGATGCATTATGTGGCCCAACACTGCCAAAGACTGGGATTTGGCACCGAGTTATTTCAACAAATGCATCGCGCTTTATTAAAGAAAAAAATTCATCAGATTGAAATACAGTCTACTCAAACTGCGTTAAGTTATTATCAACACTGCGGCTTTCATCCCCATTCTGCCGAGCCAGAAGATGAATCGCGTTATCTGTATAAATATGTTTTTTAATCGGCCTCTTTTTCAATTTTTAACTGATCACGTCCGGCCTGTTTGGCGGCGTAGAGCTGCACATCTGCCGCTTTCATCAATTCATGAATATCTGCATAGCCATGTTTTTGTTCAACCCAGGCCACGCCCATACTAACCGTAACATAATCTTTTTCATCTGGCCGATTCAGATGTTGCATACGCTGTTCCCGAATCTGGTTTAACACATTTTCCAGATTTTTAAGGGCAGTTTGAACCGGCATTCCAGTGAGCAGAATCGCAAACTCTTCACCACCATAACGTGCCAGATAGCCAGACGGTGGCAAAGTGCCTTGAATAATCCTGACCAGATTTTTCAGGATTTCATCGCCTTTTAAGTGGCCATAGTAGTCATTATAATTTTTAAAAAAATCGACATCGAGCATGGCAAAAATCAAGGTATGTTGCGGCTGTTGTTGGGTCTGTATAAACTGCTGCTGGATTTCATGATTTAAGGCACGCCGGTTAAAAGCTCCGGTCAGTGCATCAATATTCATCTGCTGTTCCAGTTTGGCATTCACTTCACGCAGCTGCTGGGTACGCTCTTTGACTTTTTGATCGAGCGAATTATTGAGTGCGATCAGGTTCAGGTTTAGCTGTTCAGTCTCATAAGTTTGATGTGCATAATGTCTGGACTGCTGAAACATGATTAATAAGGCATAGATACTGGTTGAGATAAAGAACAGATGCGTGGTTTTAATTACATTGATCAGCAACAGATAATCATTCAAAAAAGTGACACAAAGGAAAATAATTGCAATCAGATTTAAACGCGAATAATGCTCTTTATAACGTAGGGTCTGATAAAAGCCATAAATAAAATTACCGATGATGACCAAGGCGAAAATCGCACTAAATAGGGCTACTCGTTCAAATATCTCAGGAGGTGAAAATAGGGTGAAAGTAATGTTAAAAACCAGTAATGCCACAGCGATATAATAAATCACCGGATTTAGATAACGTCGGTTAAACAGATGCATATAACTGAGAAAAAAGAAGGCAGCAATAAAAGTAAACAAATACTCTAAGCGGGTTCCCCACAGCCAATTAATATTGGTAAATACCGAATAGGCATAAGGTGCAGAAAACAGATTATGCAGGGCCAAAAAGACAATAAACCAGCCAAAAACAAAGATACTTTTACTGTTACGTTCTCGTGATCCCCGGAATATCGAAAATAGAATGGTAAACACCCCCACCCCAAGTACCGCGCCGCACACCATGGCAATACTCATCATGAGCTGCTGGAATTGGCGATTGATGGTAGCTGCAACGCCGATCTGCATTGGTCGTTCGAGACCGCCATGCAAGTGGGTATAATTGGAAGCCTGAATGCTTAAGGTAATATACTCAGTGTCTGGAACAAAATAGCCAATACGCGGTGCTTTCTCAGTCACCTGTTTGTCAGGTGTGGTACTGATTTCCCCGAGACGGACAATAAACTGTCCATTGACATATACCCGATAGGCGCCGTATTGGGTTGGAATCCGAATCGCGATGCGTCGCCCGAGAAATTCTTTCGGAATTTTAAAATAGCCAATAAAGGTACCGTAGCCAGAGTTTGAACCCGCTAGAGTTTTAAAAGAGGCTGGTAATTCAACTGTTTTTGACTGGAGTACGGGGCTGGGCTGAATAATAAACTGACTCGGATAAAACAGCCATTTTCCCTGCAAGGCACTAGTGCTATGTTCGGTAAAATGAACTTCAGTAATATGGTCGTGAGATTGCTGCTGAAATGACGGCGAAGGGAGTTCATCCTGAGCGATTGCTGAACTTATGATGCAAGTCATCCAGCTCAAGGCACAGACAAATACGAAAAAACAGACATTCCTTATCAAGTTATGCAAATACGTTATATCTCAAAATAACTCTTTATTATTCTTATAATCTACAAGGAATATTTTTGATTTCAAATCTTTTTAGATGTTTTTTGTAGCGTCTCCGGCACAGTCTATTTTGAAGCGACTGTACCAGAACCTTCATACATTTTTGAATAAAAAATATATTTTATATTCAGCAAGTTAAATCATTTTAATCACGTGTTTTTACATCAAACAGTTCAATTTCAAAAATCAGGTTGGAATTGGCTGGAATGACTTTACCCATTTTACGTTCGCCATAGGCCAAATGTGCAGGCACCATCAGTTTACGCTTGCCACCAACTTTCATTCCCAGAATCCCCTGATCCCAACCTTTGATCACACGACCGGTACCAATGACAGTTTCAAAATAATTACCACGGTCAATAGAAGAATCAAACTTGGTTCCATCTTCCAGCCAGCCGGTATAGTGCGTGGTAATTAAGGCACCTTTTACCGCTTCTTTACCTTCGCCTACTTTTAAATCAATAATTTCAAGTTCGTTGATCATGGTTATTTACCTGAGAGGAGCATAAAATTCAAAGCTCAGTATAAACTGGATTGCTCTGTTTTTTTAAGCTTGGGACATTGATGGGTTAAAAGCTGAGTTCCTGAATATTCTTATCATTGAGTAAATACTGGGTTAATTCTTGATGATTCTTGGCCGATCCCATCAGAATCCAGCGTCCGACAATCTGTTGATCAATTTTTTTTTGTGAGGAATGCACCACTTTTAACTCATAACGTTTAAATAACATTTCGTAGTGATCGGAATCATTCTGATCGAATGGGCAGACGATTTCATAGCTGCGTTCCTGATTCAGAGATTCAATGCCACGCTGAACATACATTAATAGAACCAGCACCGCCATGACAATAAAAGTAGCCCAAATACTTAAGAGTTCATAGCCAGCACCGACTGCCATGCCGAGTGCTGCCGTCATCCAGATGGTAGTCGCGGTGGTAATTCCAGAAATACGGTTATCATCTTTCAGGATAACACCAGCGCCCAGAAAACCCAGCCCAGTCAAGACATTGGCGGCCAGCCGGTCAGGATTGGCCACGCCTATTTTCAGGGAGATAATGGTAAATAAACAGGAACTCAGACTGACCATAATCATGGTACGCAATCCAGCAGATTTACTGTGATACTCACGCTCTGCACCAATAATTGCGCCAATCGCGACAGCTAGCAGTAAATCATAAAGTTCATGGTACATGGTGCAACCCTGCGTATTCTTATTCCTCAGATATACGCAATTTGAGCTACAGGATACAAGTCCAGACTTGCATCCTTATTTGGCCTTATTGTAACTGTTCCCACTCCACCAGCACCTGGCCCTGATCGCCAATCAAGGTCCATTCACCATCCATCACATTGAGCTGTAACTGCATGGTGCGTTCGCATAACTGTGGCAATGCGTCGGTGGTTGCGGTAGATAACTTCCACACTTCCACATTTTTTAAGATTTTTAATTTGCTGCTGCGCTTATACCATTCATCCACCGCAGAACCATAGGTGACAACTGCGACCTGCTTGCAACGCGCACTGGCCTTTTTGACTTTATCTTCATCCGGGCTACCGACTTCAATCCATTTGACCAGTTGACCGGTCAGATCTTTTTCCCAGAGTGCCGGTTCATCGGTTTCAAAAAGATCCTTGGTAAATTCCAGCGCTTCATCGGCATAGCGTGCATAGGCCAAAATACGCACCATCAAGCGTTCAATGGTTTCTGAAGGATGCAGCGCCATCGTCAGCTGATAGTCTGCATAACGATGCGTATCCATGTCCGCAATATTCAAATCAACCTTATAAATCGTCGCTTTTAACGCCATCACATAATCCTCAAATTTGGCGCCTAGCATATAAGATTTAGCGCTATTTTGCTGAACAGATTTAGGCCAATAATTCATTCAGCGCACTAGAAACAGTACCATTATTTCTCTGGATCCATACGACATTGCATCAGGGCAGTTTCAAAGGCCAGCCAATCCCGTGACTGTTGATAAATCACTTCTACCCGGTTATCAATGCCTTCATCTGCCGACTGATAATTAAACTGCTCAGGATTAAAATTAAAGCTTTTCCAGCCTTGATCCGTATTAAAAATTCCCTTGATTCTGAGCCAGTCTTTTTGTTCACAGAGCAGATCCAGCAGATCATAAAAATTGAATTGCCAGCGTTTTGGCAATTTCCAGCCCGCAACCTGATAACCCTGCGCGCTTTCTACATAATGATAAGGCATTTGCTGAATCACTAAGGGCGTATCTGCTGAACGGGTGATCTGTTGCTGTTTTAACAAAGGCTGAATCTGACGGGCGGAACCCCGATAGTCCTGCTTGATCAGTTCGATATCGAGTTGTCCATGCTCGGTGAACAACCACTGTTGGGCATAAGGTTGATATTCTGTCTGAAGTTGCGTGAGTGCTGCGTGGTCTGCGGTTGTCATCAAGTCAGTATGTGAAATCACCACAATATGCGCTGCCTTGAGTTGGTCTGCGTACAGGTTTTGCTGAGTCCAGTCTCGATCATGCAAACGTGAACCATCTACCACTGTGACCAATGCCTGCATGTTTAAATGACTCTGCCAGTGCGGTTCGGTCAGCTGTTCCAGTAATTGGCCAGGATGCCCCAGTCCGGTAGGTTCGATAAACAGACGATCCGGTTTCACTTCTGACAGCAGGCGTGACAAGGCAATCTGCATCGGCAATTGGCTACTGCAACATAGACAACCACCCAACAGCTCTTTGACCGCATAACCCTGATCTTGCGGCAATAACTGCTGGTCTACCCCAATCTGGCCGAATTCATTCATCAGCACCGCCCAGATTTCCTGTTCCGGTTTTTGCTGTAGTAAATGTTTGAGTAGTGTGGTTTTACCTGCACCCAAAAATCCGGAAATGATATGGACAGGAATAGCCTGCGACGCTGACAGAATTTTCAAAATCGGCTCTCGAAAGATTGAATAGAAATAGCAATGCCCTGCATTATAAAGCACAGTGTGACTTTAAAATGCGTGTTCTTCGCAAACACGGCGTGAAAATTACAGAGATAAAAATTAATGGAATGATCCCAAATTACCAATTTTCTATGTTAACTTTTATTTCAAATTTGATTTTTGAAATATTCATACACTCTTTCATTAAATAAAACTCTACATAATTAACAGAAATAAAACAATTTTCTCAGTTTTGTATCAGCTCAGTTATTACCTGCGTGTCGCTTTTGTTAATTGATTTGCTCAGTAAATTTTCAGTGCTTAGGATGGGCATCTGTCGAATTGATGTGATGGTCAGCTCGGCAGATTACATGACATGAATAAAAGGATGCCAAAAATGAAATATGCACAAATCTTACTTGCCACTACGCTTACTGCTGCTGCAGCTACCAGTTTTGCTGACAGCAAAACCACAGATGCGAAAACCACTACTGCAGAAGAAAAAGTGATTGTGACTACCCAGGAATTACCTGAATCGAATGCTCCTGTTGCAGGCGCATCTGCAGAGCAGCCTGCTGCCTCTGAAGCTGCTGCGGAAACTACGACACCTGCAAAACCTGCTGCACGTTAAGTGATTGAACAACTCGTTTAATCCTTCAATGAAGATATCAGGGACAGTAATTCTCCAGTAGGCTTTGTCCTATACTGCCCCGATATTATTCGATGCTGAATCATGCTTGATGCTGGTTCAGCATTTTTATTGCACAAAATCTATTTATCACCATAGTCAAAACTGATCATAGAATTAATACAGGCTATCAAATTTTTATTATTTTTATAATTAAAATCAATTATTTATTTAAAAAACACCTATTTCAATCCAATATTATCCATATACTTAAGCTACTATCGCCTAACTTGTTTCTGGCTTCTAAATGTCCCTTAATAGCATCAAATGCAAGTCGATTGAGTGGACATTCGCTATGAGCAATACTAATTACACTACTGAAGTGGCAATTCTGGGCGCCGGCCCTGTCGGCTTAACCATTGCCAACTATCTGAGCAAGCAAGGCGTAACTGTCACGATTGTCGAGCAACTGGATAGTTTGATTGATTACCCACGTGCGATTGGAATCGATGATGAATCCTTACGTACCATTCAATCTTTGGGTTTAGTCGATCAAGTCTTACCGCATACCACTCCGAATCATGCGATGCGCTTCTTGACGCCTAAAGGTCGCTGTTTTGCAGATATTCAGCCTTTAACACGTGAGTTTGGTTTCTCGCGCCGTAATGCCTTTATTCAGCCACAAGTTGATAACGTCCTACTGCAAGGCTTAAAGCAATATAAAAACACCCAAGTGCTGTTTTCTCGTCAATTGACTCAGTTTAGTCAGGATGCTGACGGCGTAACACTCAATCTGCAAAATAAAGAGGGCGATGCAGAAACCATCCGCGCTCAATATCTGATTGCCTGTGATGGCGGTAATTCTTATGTGCGCCGCAACCTGGGCATTGCCTTTGAAGGTGAAACCGCACCGAATCAATGGATCGTGATTGACCTTGAGAATGATCCGCTTGCTACACCACATATTTACTTATGTTGTGATCCGGTTCGTCCTTATGTATCAGCCGCATTGCCACATGGTATTCGCCGGTTTGAATTTATGGTTATGCCGGGTGAAACGCAGGAAGAACGGAGCAAACCGGAAAATATTGCCAAACTTCTTTCTAAGGTTTTACCAAGCACGGAGGGTATCGAAGTGATCCGTCAGCGTGTCTATACCCATAATGCTCGTATTGCCGACAAGTTCCGTATCGACCGTATTTTGCTTGCTGGTGATGCTGCGCATATCATGCCGGTATGGCAAGGTCAGGGTTATAACAGCGGTATGCGTGATGCCTTTAATCTGGCTTGGAAAATGGCGCTGGTTGTTCAAGGCAAAGCTGGCCCAGCACTTTTAGATTCTTATCAGATCGAACGTAAAGACCATGCCAAGGCGATGATTGACCTGTCGGTGATGGCAGGTCACGTATTGGCACCACCGAAAAAATGGCAAGGTTTTGTTCGTGACGGCATTGCCTATGCCCTGAACTACATCAAGCCGATCAAACAGTATCTGCTGGAAATGCGCTTCAAACCAATGCCGAAATATCATGACGGCGCACTTTTGAGCAAGGGAGCCAAAAACTCTCCAGTCGGCAAGATGTTTATCCAGCCTCAGGTTCAACTGGCTTCGGGTGAAACCGTATTACTGGATGAAGTGATCGGCAATGATTTTGCGATTATTGCCTGGGGTGTCGATCCGAAATGGGGTCTTAGTTCGGAGACGTTGCAACAGTGGAAATCGCTCGGCGTGAAATTCATTCAGGTAATTCCTGCGGTGCAATTGCAAAATAGCCAGCGTAAACAGTATGAAGATGTCATCACCATTGGTGATATCGGCACAGATATCCGCTCGTGGTTTGGCAACACGTCTGAATCCGTTGTGATCTTGCGTCCTGACCGTTTCGTAGCTGCCCTGGCCATTCCTCAATCGATGGAAAGCACCAGCCAGCAACTGTTTAAAAAGCTTTACCTGAAATAATATTAGGGTCACTTTTCACCACGCTTCGGCGTGGTTTTTTTTATTGTTTTAGATCTCCCGGACAATATATAGACCGAGGAATTAGACTCGGTACTCTTGAAACCACGGGATATCTTTCAGGGAATCACGGCGAGCCATCTGCTGCAGGAAGGGCCTAAACTCGTCAAATGGCGGTAAAATTTTCGCAGATATGGCGAAGATCAAACAGTAAGCCACATAGAGATCCGCCGCCGAGACTTTTTCACCCAACAGATAAGGACTAGCCTGCCCGATGCCCTGTTGCAGAAAATCAAATACGGCTGCTTCATTCCCAAAACTTAAACTTCTCCGGTTCTTTTCAATATTTTCTGGCGACACCTGCAAATTTTTTATATCGATATATTCGGTGAAGGGTCCATGACAGAAAAACATCCATTTTAAATACGCCCCACGCTTCGGATCATCCAAAGCAGGTGCCAATCCTTTGTCACGATATTTATCTGCCAGATAGATAAAAATGGCGGCCATTTCTGAAATAATGACGCCTTGATCCACCAGACAGGGAACTTTTCCCATCGGATTGATCTGTGTATACGCCCGCTGATGCATATGCTCATAGGCAACTTCCACCTGCTCAATCTGATCTTCAATCTGCAATTCTTTCAGCAAAGGCAACAAGGTCAAGCTACGTGATTGTGGGTTGTTATAGAGCTTCATCATCTTGCTTCAACCGGTTTTTATTGTTAGAGGTTCAGTATAAAGTGATTTGCAGTCCCGATTTAAAAGGATGTGCTACAGATCATTTCTGTCGCACGGCTTTTTCGATGGGCAGATTGAAGGTTTAAATATTAAAAAAGATCCACACAAAACTTTTCTTTTAATACTTTCAAAATCAGATCAATCACCACATGTTTTTGATCCTTGCGATAATTGGCATACAGTCCCATCATCGGCAAAGGTTCCAGAGTCTTTTTCACCACAATATTATCGCCGAGCAATGGAATCACATAGGCCGGCACCAGACTCCAGCCCACCCCCATCCCTACCAGATTGACATTGAGCAGAATATTGGTGGAATACTGCACCACATTTACCTTTAATTTGGACTGCTTAAAAAAATCCTGAATCAGCTTATGTAGTTGCGGTGAGGACTGCTCATCACTAATCACAAAGTCCTGATTTTCAAAACTCTTGATACTAACATAGGGCAAGGCCGCAGCCGGGGAATCTCTCGGCACAATCAGGGTTAAAGGCTCATCAAAAATGCGAATCGAATCAAATTCACTCAACTGCCCCGGATAACGGGTAAAGGCAATGTCAATCTGTCCATTTCTTAAGACACTAAACTGTTCTGCATCGGTCAGACTGTGAAACTGAGCTTTCAGTTCAGGAAAATGCGCGCGGATATTCAGCATGATATTAGGAAAGACTTTCATTTCCGCGACCGGCACGAATCCGATATTCAGCTGGTCCTGCTGTGCATTCGCGATCTGTCTGGCAGACTGAATGGCGCGCTCTGCATGCTCAAGACTCAGCAAAGCTTCTTTTAAAAACGCCTGTCCAGCTTCAGTGAGCCCGACCTTACGGTTATTCCGCTCCAGCTTCAGTGAGCCCGACCTTACGGTTATTCCGCTCTAGCAACTGTACGCCAACCTCACGTTCCAGATCCTTGATTTGCTGGCTCAATGAAGGCTGTACCGTATTTAATTTTTCCGCGGCACGGGTAAAGTTCAGTTCCTGCGCCACTGTAACGAAATAACGTAAATGTCTTAATTCCATTTTATAACTCCAAACGTGCCGGGCGCTTATTTTGCTTTTTGGCAACATACTGACGATAAACCAATATCGTCACAATGACGAGTACAGCACTCAAAACATAGGTGGTTTCAAAGCCCCAATAGGCAATCAATACTCCCATGGCTACGGAACCGATCGCTAAACCCAGATCAAACAGGGTAAAGAAGGTTGAAATCGCATGTCCCATACGCTGTTTGTCGACCGACTGAATGGCCAAGGTCTGCAAACATGGGAATAGTGAACCATAACCGATGCCAATAAATACTGCCGACAACCATAATATCCATTGATTGGAAATCAGGCTGACAATCACCAGACCAATGGCAAAGAAAATAAATGAAGGATAAATAACCGCACTGGGTCCCTTACGGTCATAAATTTTCCCGACCCAAGGTCTGACCAGCAACATGGATGCAGCGAAGACAATAAAGAATACGCTGGTATAGCCCAAAAGCTGCTTGGTTTCACTAAATGCAGTAATAAAGCTCATGATGCCCGAGTAGGCAAAAGCGGTTAATAAAGCCACAAAACTTACCGCCAGAACTTTGACTTCCAGAATATCCTGCAAGCTCAAACTGGCTTTCCCTGTACTTATGGCTTCAGGTTTTGGTAACTCTGTGATTTTGAGCATCCAGCAGAAAATGAGTCCCAAAGAAATGATAATGGCGAGAATGCCAAATAAGACTTTGAAGCTGGTGAACTGAATTACGGTCAACGCCAGCAAGGGGCCAAACACCACACCCAGATTGGTCGACATGACAAAATAACCCATGCCCTCACCTTTGCGCTGTTCAGGAATAAATTCATTGGCGACGGGTACTGCCACCGTGGTCAAAATACTGAACCAGATGCCATGTAAAAAACGCACCAGCAACAGTGACCACATGCTATCTACCAGCAAATAACTAAAGGCAAATAAGGCAAAAATCACGCCTGCACCACGCATCGAGATTTTCTTGCCGAGCTTTTCGATGATCATGCCGGAAAATGGCCGAACCGTAATCGAAGAGGCCAAAAATAGCGTCAGCGCCAGACCCGCTTCTTTTACCGAACCGCCCAGATCTTTCATGATGTAAATCGGCAAGATGGTCAGTAAGGCAAAATAATAAACAAACAGGAAAAAATTATTGAATAAGCACAAGATAAATGAGCGATTCCATAACCGCTCAGCGCTAACTGACATAATCACCAACTCTTAAAATTTGTAGGGAAATAGCACAAACTCAGGCTTGAACAGTGACCAGATGCAAGGCCAACTCGACCAGATTCTGGATATAGTGTTCATCTGGAATCCGGTTGAAAAAAATGATCTGGTAATGAATCGGGCCGTATAAGGTATCCAGCATCAAATCAAAAGGATAATCAGCGCGGATTTCTCCCCGTTCAATCGCTTGCTGAATCAGTTGATGGGTCTGTTGCCGACGTGGCAAGAGATATTGCTGAAAGAACTCACCTGCCAGTTCGCGGTGATTGGCAATCACTACCAGCAAAGCCCGACCGACCGGATGATTCAGCGCTTGAGATAAAGAACCGAGTTGTTGAATGAGATTGCTTTTCAGGCTTTTAGAGGTATCCAGCTCAAATACCGAAGCTGTATGCTGTTTGAAAGTGTCCAGCACCAGTTCCGATTTATGTTTCCACCATCGATAAATCGTAGACTTGCCAACACCGGCACGTGCCGCTACATCTTCAATCGTCAGCTGATGATATTCACATTCTGCCAGCGCATCTGCGACCGCCTGTAAAATGCACTGCTGTCGTCGGGAACTTTTTTCGTCACTGCTCATATTTTTCTACTTAACTTTTAAGATTTAAAAATCGAAACGATACGTATCGTTTTATATTAGGGTAAAAAATGGCAAAGCTCCAGCAAAAAACTGAAATTGAATCAAAAAAAAGACCTTCTAAGGAAGGTCTTTTCTCAATCACGATTTAACTTAACTCTGTGCGGTCTTTTTATAAATGCTGCATGAAGGATGATGATTTTCTTGCAAACGCGCGACTTTACGCTGTTCTGCTGCTTCAAAACGGCAACGTTTCCAGTCATTGTCCAGGTTCAAAGCTGGAATCTGTTTTGGTTTACCATTTTCATCCACCGCAACCATGGTGAAATAACAGCTATTGGTATGACGTACCGTTCTCTTTTGAATATTCTGGGCTTCTACACGAATCCCGATTTCCATTGAAGTACGGCCAACATGATTCACACTGGCCAGAAAGGTAACCAGCTCACCAACGTGAATCGGCTCTTTAAAATTCACCTTGTCTACAGATAAGGTCACGACATAACTACCCGAATAGCGACTTGCACACGCATACGCCACCTGATCCAATAATTTCAGAATAGTTCCACCATGAACATTTCCTGAAAAATTTGCCATATCTGGCGTCATGAGAACTGACATCGTTAACTCTGACTGGTCATCCGACACTGCTGCAATTTGATCTAAAGGGGCCATCGTTTTCTTTGAACTCTTTGAATGACAAGGTTATCGTTTATTATTATAGCGTTTTTAACATGAATAAAATGTTCAATTCGGCAAATGAAGCATCACAATTATTGATATAGAAAATGTATTCATACAGAAAAAAATATATTTAATTGCTTAAAATCTCAGTTAGAAAGTTAAGTGTCAATAAATCAACACTTATTTATCTGGGGTTGATCACACAGCAACTGAGAATTTTTCACTGTTTTAAGCTCTGAACAAAAATAATTCAGGAAAATAAAAAGGCTCTGCGTGATTTAAAGTATCACTGGCCTGAGCATTTCCTGCGCCACGTTCTGATAACTTAAAATTTGTTGACCATCCAAGGTCGTTTCAACGGTAAAAGAACCATCCTGATGGGTCGCGGTCACTGTAAAAATATAGTGTTCGAATTGTGCCAGTTTGACCTGCTGTCCAATTTTAATATGCATCATGATGTCTACATCTGTGTAGTGATCTTTTCAAACTGCATTCTGGCATGAACATCGATGCTTTTGAATATTTGATCAACTTAAGTATACGAATAATAATATTAAAATTTTAATTTAAGACGAATAAGGCTTATTATTTAAAACAATATACTTATAATTCAATTTGTTATATTTAAAATTAATTTTATCTTTTGCGATAATTCCGACTGACTGATACACATAGGCAATCATCTTATCTTTTATAACAATCAGTTAAGCGTTACAGCCGATGATCCGTTATCCTTTTGAGTGAATATCCCTATACTGCGATATAGGGATAAACAGAAATTTCAAAAAAAAGATTTATTGAGCTTGATGTTCATGTACCACAAACTGTGGAATGCGATGTCCTTGAGCATAATCATGTTTTTGGTAGGCTTGTGAAATTTCCATCAACTTTAACTGGGTCGCCTCGGCACCAGCCTGCATGGTGAGTTCCCTGCCACGGACATCAAAGATATGGCCTTTTTCGCGTAAATCCGGCTGAATCACCACATCTGCATGCTTTAATTCTTCATGCGCCAGATGTTGCTGCATAATATTGATATTCTGGTTAAACAGTCCCCAGACATTGCTGGTTTCCGTGTGAATGGGTTGTGCCAGAATATCTACCGCAATCACAATGTCGGCTCCCAACTCACGTGCCACATCGACCGGCACCGGACTGACTAGACCACCATCTACATATTCTTTACCTTGAATGATGGTCGGAATGAACATACTCGGAATCGAGACTGAAGCACGTACCGCCTGTCCGGTATTACCATAATTAAAAACGACTTTCTTGCCTTCTTTCAGCGCGGTTGCTACCACAAACATCGGGATTTTCATGGCTTCAAGCGGAGTTTGATCGACCTGCAAATTGACATAGTCCTCAACTTTTTTGCCATCAAAAAAACCTTTTCTGGCCAGTTTGATATCACGGACATCATTCGGTCGCATGCTGAGAGCAATATTGCGCAGTTCAATCGCCGGTTTGCCACTCGCATAAATGGAACCTACAATACTGCCCGCACTGGTTCCGACAATAAAATCGGGGTGAATACCCGCCTGTTCCAGTACTTCCAGCGCACCAATATGCGCATAACCACGCGCACCCCCACTGCCCAGAACTAAAGCAACTACCGGACGCTGTTGGGTTTGCTTGATCTTTTGAAAATCAATTTGATTTGGACGTGCCTGAGCTTCTCCGCGTTGTGCAGCAGGTTGTAGATGACTGGTCGCCGCTTGGGCTGTCATTGGGGTCGTTTGGCAAGCACTCAGGCCAAATGTACCCAGTATCACCATACTCAACACATATTTCTGCATGCAGAGAATGTCCTCATTAATCTAAAGCAGCATAGTGTATAAACACATGCATAAATAGTCTGTAGAATTTCGTAAAACTGTCATACAGTTCAGCTACTTTATCTTCATTTTTCCCATAACTGTATGCCTTCAATCTCACTGTACCGGATTTTCCTGATTTTCCTGCAACTGGGCTGCATTTCATTTGGCGGTCCAGCGGCACATCTGGTGTTTTTTCACCGAAAATTTGTGACCCAACTGCAATGGCTGAATGACACCCAGTACAGTCAACTGGTCGCTTTGGCGCAACTTTTACCCGGGCCGAGCAGCAGTCAGGTGGGGCTGTCGATCGGTTATCTGCAACGGGGCTATACTGGTGCCGTGATCGCATGGTTGGGTTTTACCCTGCCCTCAATGATTCTGATGACCTTGGTAGCACTCTTGGGTCAAAGCTATTTTCATATTTTAAACTCAAACAGCTTTCATACCATCCAGTTAATTGTATTTTCTGTCATCGCCTGGGCATTCTGGCAAATGCTGAGAAGCTTTTGTAAATCGGCTTGGCAATACGCTGTCTTAATCCTCTCTGTCGTAGTACTGATAGTCGTTTCAGTAAGTTTTAATCAGATTCTGGTCATTATACTGGGCGCAATCTGTGGACTCTTGGCTGGACATTTTTCCCAATCAGATTCGAAACCCAAAGAAATTAACAAAACGGCAATCAGCTCGCCATATATTCGATCTGCCGCTGCACCCTATTGGCTGCTGGCATTTATCTTGCCGTTTTTGCTGCTGCCCTTAGCTGGAAAATTATGGGGTGAATCGGAGCTGCAATTTTTTTCCAATTTCTATCAAACCGGTTCATTGGTATTTGGTGGTGGTCATGTGATTCTGCCTTTGCTATATCAAGACTTTGTCACAACCGGTTTAGTCAGTGCAGAGTCTTTTGATCTTGGCTATGCATTTACCCAGCTAATGCCGGGACCTTTATTCAGTTTTGCCAGTTATATTGGTGCTTTGCTGCCTTGGACGCCTTATGCCTGGCTGAATACATTGCTAGCGACCTGTGCAATCTTTTTACCTTCATTTTTCTTGATCTTTGCCACCTTGCCTTACTGGTCGTGGTTGATGCAGCAGCGCCATATTCATCAGGCGGTGATGGGCATCAATGCTGCAGTGGTGGGTTTGTTACTATATTTATTGTTGGATCTTTCACAACGCTATTTTAGCTATGGTTCCGACCTGGTCTTTGTCGCAGTGATGATTGCCCTGCTACGCTCAAAATTACCAGTCTGGTTCAGCCTGATTTTGGGCTTCGTGCTTTATCAAAGTTATTTAAATTTCTTTTAAATAACTTTGGCACAAAAAAGCCCCGAATGATCGGGGCTTTTTGCTTCAAGTCTTACCAGATATCTGATTTGACCTTGTCTTTAAATTTAGGATGGTTATCCAGTTTAAATTCAGGCTCTTTCACACCACGCTTCAACTGACCAGTATAGTCGCGAAGTAGCATAAGCAAGAATGGCATCAGCAACAGGATTGCGATCAGGTTGATGCTTGCCATGACACCCATGAACAGATCTGCCATATTCCAGATCAATGGCACACTGGCGATAGAACCGAAATACACCATGACCAATACAAATAAGCGGAAAATCAACATCACCCGGCTATTGTTATTGATGAACTGGACGTTTCCTTCGGCATAGGCATAGTTACCAATAATCGAAGAATAGGCAAACAGGAACAGAATCAAAGCCAGGAAGTCATCACCCCAAGCACCAATCTGGCTTTCAAGCGCCATCTGGGTCAAGGTCACGCCTTCAAAGCCTGCATTTTCATACAGACCCGAAACCAGAATAATAATCGCGGTACATGAACACACCACAAAGGTATCTACAAATACTCCAAGCATCTGTACCAGACCCTGGTTGACCGGATGTTTGACATCGGAAGCTGCAGCAGCATTCGGTGCCGAACCCATCCCTGCCTCGTTAGAGAACAGACCACGCTTGATGCCCATCATCATCGCCATAGATACCATGGCGCCAAAGAATCCACCAGCGGCGGCTTCAAATTCAAAGGCTTTACTGAAAATGAGCTGGAAGATGGATGGGAGCAAATCGTAATTGATGACCGCAATATACAAAGCCACAGCCAGATAAAGCACAGCCATAAACGGCACAAAGCTTTCCGCAACTTTCGCAATCCGTTTAATCCCGCCAAAAATGATCACCGCAGTCATCAAGACTAGAAACAATCCGACCCAGGAAATTTCCAGATTCAGGCCGCCTAATGGCAGAATCAGGTTCGCCTGATCCCAGCCCCAGGCATGAGAGGTTGCTCCGGTAATGGCATTGGCCTGAACTGCATTGAAGACAAAACCATAAGTCGTGATCAATGCAATCGCAAAGACAATCCCGAGCCATTTCTGTTTCAGGCCTTGGGTAATGTAATAAGCTGGTCCACCACGGAATTGCTGGTTTTTGTTATCTCGCACCTTAAACAACTGGGCCAAAGAGGATTCAACAAAAGCAGAACTCATGCCCAGAAAGGCAGTAAACCACATCCAGAAAACGGCACCGGGGCCACCAATTGCAATCGCAATGGCAACACCCGCGACATTGCCCACCCCGACCCGGCTTGCCAGTCCAGTGACAAAGGCCTGAAACGGGGTAATGCCGTGCGTATCCTGAACCTTGCCACGGCTATTTTTCATGACTTTCATGCTGTGCCAGAACAAACGAATTTGTACTGCACCCGTCATGATCGTGTAGAAAATACCGACTGCTACCAGAAACACCACCAGAAAATCCCATAAAGGGCCATTCAGGGCATTAATCCAGCCGAGTAAGGTTTCATTTAACTGATCATTCATGTCACATCCTTATGAGCCTATGACTCATCGTTTCAGGTCTAAATTATACAAAGAACTTCAAGATCATTTGAATAACAGTGGCATTGATTAGGTCAACAAAGAACGCACCACATAATGGAACAATCAGGAAGGCCTTATGCGATGCACCATACATATTGGTGATCGCCTGCATATTGGCAACCGCTGTTGGAGTTGCACCCATACCGAAACCACAATGACCTGCTGCAAGTACCGCAGCATCATAGTTCTTGCCCATCAGGCGGAAAGTTACAAAACCGGCATACAAAGCCATGGTGATGGTCTGTGCACCCAGAATTACCATCAGTGGTCCTGCAAGGTCAGCCAATTGCCATAATTTCAATGATAACAATGCCATCGCCAAGTACAGCGACAATGAAGCATTACCGAACACATCAATCGCGCGATCGAAAATCTGAACTTTGAAAACACCTTCCAGTACATTACGCAGGATGACACCACCCGCCAATGCCCAGACAAATGTTGGCAGTTCAAATGCAGTACCTTTACTGAAACCCGTCATAAACTCTGCAAAAGCCAAACAACCTGCGAACAGGCCCAAGGTCGTGATTGCATTATCAGCGGTAATTAAACGCACCTGATGCGGATATTCAAATGGAATATATTCGGTCGAGTTGATATCCATTGGCGTGCTATCACGCTTTTCGATTTGTTGATCCGTACGTGCAATTGCGAGATTATGACGGTTAATCAGCAGTTTTGCTAAAGGACCACCAATAATCCCACCGATAATCAGACCAAAAGTAGCACTGGCCATCCCCAGTGCAAGCGCCCCCTGAATGCCATGTTCAACCTCAAAAATCTCGCCCCATGCACCCGCAGTACCATGACCGCCGGTTAAGGTAACTGAACCTGCAATCAGGCCAATCAGTGGGTCAATACCAAGCAGTGTTGCCAGACTCATACCGACTGCATTTTGCAAAACAATAAAAATCGATATAGCAAACAGGAAAATTACCAGACCGACACCGCCTTCACGCAACTTGGAAAAGTTGGCACTCAGACCGATCGAGGCAAAGAAGATCAGCATAAAACTGGTTTGTAGCTCTGAACTGGTGGTGATGCTGTATCCCCACAGTGAATGCACCAGTAATGAGATAATCGCAGCAACCAAACCGCCTGCAACCGGCTCAGGAATATTGTAGCGCTTTAAAAAATCGATTTTATTAACCAGGAATCGGCCGAGTAACAAAACGATGACTGCGGCAATCAAGGTATAAAATGCGTTAAAAGTAAAATCCATAATTTTTTGCCCAAGATGATTTTGAATTTTTTATTTTTCTAAAAGTTATGGAGTGCGCTAGATTTCTAGCTCGCTCATTAGATGTTCATCTGGAAATATCCTGATTTGATCTATCACCTTTAGAAAAACAAACCGATTTATCATCTCTTTTAAACTTATGAATATCATCATCACGATCATATTCAACAAATGAGAGATTTATAAAAGCAACACCTTTTCTATTCCGATACTCAGTCTGTTGTAAAATTGCAGACAATTTTCAAACAGATGCGCATGCTGGTAAAAAAACTGTGTTTTAAGCTCAAAAAAAACATTCAGTGCTTGATGAGTGCTTTCAACCTAAAGACTTCATTCAAGCCATCTGGAATCGCGTTATTTAAAACAGATCTTAATCACGAAATGCATGAATTAAGATGAAAAGTCGTACATTATGCTGTTTCTTCGTATCAGGTTTTATTTCTTTTTATTAGCAATAGTTAATTTACCTATAAAAAATAATTATAAATTCTCATTTTTATATGAAGATTAATCTATATTTTAATTCAAAAAAAATATTAATCTTTTACTCGACACAAAATGAAACAGGGATCTTGAAATTAAATTATCTTGATTTTCAGTCAAAATAAACCAGTTCTCTGTGTGAAATTGTTATTGTTGAATGGTTCAAGCACTTGGGTTTTAAGCCATTTTTTAAATCAAAGACCAACTTTATGACTAAATCCATTGCTATCACTTAGGCGATTTATGCTCAGCTAAAAGAATGCGAAATTTCATTATTCAAGTCATTTTGCTGATAAATTGTTTTTTTCAGCTGGCGAAGAATTAAATTTTCCTATCCCCCGTTCTGTTTGTTTAGTTTATAGTCATTGCAAACTCAATAAGGATATTCGACTGGACCCCATAATGGATCAAAATCTTGTTCATGCTGTAGATCACACCATCACTTCTCGCCATTCAGTGCGTGCTTTTTTAAATACCCCCGTTAGTACAGACACCTTAAAAGAGATTCTGGCGGTGGCCAGCCGCGCACCTTCAGGAACCAATACCCAACCCTGGAAAGTGTATGTGGTAACAGGTAAAAAGCGTGATGAACTCGTGCAGCAGGTTTGTCAGGCACAAATGCAAATCTATGCAAATCCGGAATTGTCGCAGCAGTATCAGGAAACTTTTGCCTATTATCCTGAACAATGGATCTCGCCATTTATTGAACGTCGTCGTGAAAATGGCTGGGGTTTATATGGCTTGCTGAATATTCAGAAAGGCGAAAAGGAAAAAATGGCGCGTCAGCAGCTGCGTAATTTTGAATTATTTGATGCGCCTGTCGGCCTGTTCTTTACCGTCCATCGTTCTTTGGCGATTGGTTCCAAAATGGATGTTTCCATGATGATCCAGAATGTCATGCTGGCAGCAAAAGCCCGCGGTCTGGACACCTGTCCGCAGGCTGCCTGGAATCATTTTCATCCGATCGTGCTTGATCTGGTCGGCGCACCTGATGATGAAGAGCTGGTCTGCGGTATGGCACTGGGTTATGCCGCCCCAGAGCAGATTATTAACAGCTTTATTACCCCGCGTGTTCCCGTAGAGGAATTTGCCGTATTTATCGATGAGTGATGCAAGCAGGGCTAAGCCAACTTGCTTAGCCCTCTGCCCAATCCAGCATTTTTAATATATTAGAGAACGCCCAGCATCTATGCATTTTTCAAGATTGGCATCTTGGTTTTAAAAATCGCCCAAGCGGAAATACCTACAAAAACCAGCATGATCAATGCCATATTTAATAAGGCATGCCAGATCAGAAAATTCAGTAATACACCGCCCAATAAGCCACAAACAAATTGCATACTGCCCATAATTGCACTGGCAGTTCCTGCCCGCTCGCCCTGTTCAGCCATTGCCAGAGCCATGGCATTCGGACCAGTAAACCCAAGGGCTGCCATCACAATAAACATGCCTAACAACACCCAGAGCACAGAATCGACATCCAGGCAGCCCAGCAAGATTAACCCTAATACACCGCCAAACTGCAGACAGGTGCCAATTTTCAGACGCTGCAATATCGAGAAACGCCCAGCCAGACGTTTATTCAAGGTCGAAAACAGCATGATCCCGAAGGCATTGGCACCAAAGGCATACGCAAACTGCTGCTCGGTCAGTTGATACCGATCCATCAGAATGGCCGAAGAAGCGCTGATATAACAGAACATCACCGCACCGGAAAAACAGCCGGCATAGAGCGGGCGTCGAAAGCTTGGATCCTGAAAAATAGTACGGTACAAACTTAATACCTGCTGGAAGTTCAGCTTGAGACGACGTTCTGGCTCCAGGGTTTCTTTAAATAGAAAATGTACACAGGCCAGACTCAACAGACCGCAGCCCATCAGCATCAAGAAGATCACATTCCATTCATAAAACATCAATACCCAGGCCCCCAGACTCGGAGCGATGATTGGTGCAATCGCAGTCACAATCATCATGCTGGCAAAGGCCTGAGCTGCTGAATGCATATCCAGGCGATCACGAATTGCAGCACGTGCCATGACCACCCCGACACAGCCACCTAAGGCTTGCAGAATCCGTGCAGCGATCAGACTCCATTCATCCTGCGCAAAGACACACAGCAAACTTGCCACAATGTATAAACACAGCCCAAAATACAGTGGCGGTTTACGCCCAATCCGGTCACTGATCGGACCATAAATCAGTTGCCCGATCGCCAGACCGAAGAAATAAGCCGGCAGGCTGTTAGAAACCATCTGGGTGCTGACACCAAAATCTGCTGCCATGGCCGGCAAGGCCGAAAGATACATATCAATGGATAAAGGCCCGAGTGCACTCAGTGTTGCCAGCAAAATAATCCAGGACATGGCATAAGGTTGTTGTACTATTTTATTCGATGTCATAAGCATGAAGATTTAAAGCGCTAATATGCAGACAAATTAACACAGTGCATAGTATGATTTAGCCTGAAATGAAGATTTATAAATATACTATTTTCATTAGCCTATTCAGATTCAGCTCTAAGACTGCAGTATAAAGGACGACCTTTGAAATCTTGGCTCACTCGTCTCAAGCAAACCACCTATAATACGACCTTGATGTATAACCTGCGCATGATGACGGCATTTGCAGGTACCGCCTTTGTTCCCTATTTTATGGGACAACAATTGATGACGATTCCACTGACTTTAGGCGTGGTCGCAGCCGGTTTAAGCGATATTGATGACCGCTTTTCGGTGCGGATTTTAAATCTGCTCTACACCTACATTGGCTTCTTTATTACGGCAGTGGGCGTATATCTGCTTTTTCCTTATCCCTTGCTGTTTGCCTTGGCCTTAATTGTGTCCTGTATTGCCCTGATTTTGCTGGGTTCACTAGGGCGACGATATGCCACGATTTCCTACGGCTGTCTGGTGATTTCCGTTTATTCCATGCTTGGGGTGGAGCTGTTTGATGAATGGTATAAACAGGCTGGTTTATTGGTCATCGGCGCGATGTGGTACGGTCTGCTGTCGACCATCAGTTTCCTGACTTTCCCTGCCCGGCTGGCGCAAGACAAGCTTGCCATTTCCTATTCTGCGCTCGGTGATTTTTTATATGCCAAGTCCAATCTGTTTGATGTGGACATGACGCCGAAAAGCTATCAGCAGAGCATGATTGAACTCTCGCTTGAAAACGGCAAACTGATTGCGATTTTCAATGAGATGAAAACTGCCCTTTTAACTCGTCTGAAAGGTGATCGTGGGCAAAAAGATACCCGTCGCAGTCTGCAATATTATTTTGTGGCGCAGGATATTCATGAACGTGCCGATTCAGCACATATTGATTATCAGAAACTGGCCAAGATTTTCCAGCATAGCGATATCCTGTTCCGCTTCCAGCGCATCATGTCAATTCAGGGCAAAGCCTGTAAGGACCTGAGTGAAAGTTTGCTGATGCGCAAACCTTATGTACATAACCAGCGCTTCAAGCATGCGTTTGACAACCTGAGACAGTCTCTGGATAAGTTACGTCAGGAGCAGCATTATGATCAGGTCTGGATCAGTGCCCTGTTTGCGCTGTTTCAAAACCTGAAATCGATTGATGCCCAGTTACGCAACCTGGAAACCGAGCAGAATATCAAGTCCGAGCGTTTCAAACATATCGAGAACCAGCTTAGAGATGATGACCTGAAAGGCTGGGATGACATCAAGATTAGGATTAAGCAGCATCTGACCCCAGAATCGGTGCTGTTCCGGCATGCCATTCGCCTGTCGATTGTGCTGCTGATCAGCTATATTTTTGTACAGGTCAGCAATATTGAATATGGTTACTGGATTTTATTGACCGCACTCTTTGTCAGCCAGCCCAACTTTAACGCCACCAAACGGCGTTTACGTCTGCGTATTATCGGTACGTTGGTCGGTATTATCCTCGGTTATGCCATTTTATATTTTGTGCCGTCCATCGAAGGACAATTATTGCTTCTGGTACTGAGTGGGATTCTGTTCTTTGAATTGCGCAGTAAACAGTATGCACAGGCCACCGCCTTTATCACGATTTTAGCCCTGATCAACTTCAACCTGGACGGTATGGGCTATGCCGCGGCCATCCCGCGTATGATCGACACCTTGATTGGCTGTGCGATTGCCTGGTTCGGCGTCAGTTTTATTTTTCCAGACTGGAAGTTCCGGCGTTTGCCGCGCAGTATCAAACGCAGCTTGCAGGCAGAAGCAGATTATTTGAGTGAAGTAATCGAGCAGTATAAATCGGGACGTAATAATGGCCTGAAATATCGGATTGTGCGCCGTGCTGCTCATAATACCGATGCCGAGGTAGCCTCACTGATTTCGACACTGGCCACTGAACCGGATATTGATCCGGTACAAAAATCACTAGCCTTTGAGTTCCTGTGTCTGAACCATACTTTTATCAGTTATATTGCCGCACTGGGCGCACACCGGGAAAAAATTGAAGATCAGGACATTCTGAATTTATTGGACAAAGCACTCGAGAACATTCGTGGTGCATTGTTACGAGATGAAATGCCCGATTTAAGTGCGCAAAATATGATTCCCCATATTCGACAGCGCTTGGCTCAAGATCAGGAGCAAGATCAGAAATCCCTGATCATTTTGCAGCAGCTGTCTTTAATGTTCAGCATTTTAAAGCAGTTGAGTCAACTGAAACAAAGTTTGAGTCATGAGCGTGATGAACAGGCAACTGAATTAGGTTCATTATAATTTGGCTGATTTTGGAACAATATACTCACTGAATTGGTACAATTAGTGCTAAACTTTTTACAGTTTAAAATCTGCTAATTTCACTATGACCGCGAAAAATTTATACGCTTATACCCTCCAGCCTGTGAACTATGAAATTTCAGAAGCCGAGCAGCGTCATGCTCAGCTGGTGATCTGGCGTAGTACCAATAAAATTGGCATGAAAGCATGGCTGATCATGGGTGCTGTTGTTGCACTTTCTATTCTGGGCATTCTGCTCCTGAAGAACTATTCTACCGTGTTCTGCTGGGTGGCCATTGTCTGTGTGGTGTTGTATTACCTGATCCGTACCTTTGGTCTGGAATGGTATGTTAAACGCAAGATGAATGAATTTCCGGTACAGGAAATCAAAGGTGTTCGCCTGGGCGTACAACCACATGGCATCGTGATGCGTCAGAAAATGGGCATGCAAGAAGGTGTTGGGGCGATTAGCTGGAAAGACATCTATGAATGGTACAACACACCAGAATTCATGTTGGTCAATTTCAAGGTAAAAGGCCAGCAAGGTGCATATATCCTGCCGAAACGTCTGGACAGCAAAAACTTCTCTTTCGCCACGATTCGCAAGCATCTGGAAGCAGAAGTCGGCGCAGCAAAACAAATCTAAACTGTTCTTTCTTCAGTGAAAAACCTCCTGTCCCGGCATGGAGGTTTTTTTAATCTCAAAACAATAAATGATAATGAGAATAAATATTATCCTCAACACCTATAATTCGAGCTTAAACTTCAGTTATAATTTTGCCACTTTTATAGATCTCACCCTTAATCTGACGACCATGTTTAAAAAGACATTTTTCCAAATCCACTGGTTTCTGGGGATTACAGCAGGTTTAATCCTCTCGATAATGGGGGTCACTGGCGCAATCTATTCCTATGAACAACAAATATT
The DNA here is from genome assembly GCF_018438165.1 of Acinetobacter sp. WY4. Taxonomy (GTDB): domain Bacteria; phylum Pseudomonadota; class Gammaproteobacteria; order Pseudomonadales; family Moraxellaceae; genus Acinetobacter. The sequence continues at coordinate 1,211,653 of NZ_CP053947.1, forward strand.
AAAATGGATGAATAGCGACAGTTATACGGTTCAGGTTCAGCAACGTGACAAACTCACGCCTGCCGAGCTGTATCAGCACTTTAACCGTACTGCGCCTGACATGAAGATCAACAGTATTACCGTGGCACAAGATCCGAGTGCTTCGAGTACTGTGAATGTTGCCAAAGAAGGCGCACGGCGTGGTCAGAACATCATGATCAACCCGTATACTGCGGAAGTCTTGCCAGAGATTAAGGGTCGGGAATTTTTCCAGTTTGTTCAGCAACTGCATCGTAATTTGACGGTTGGTCCGGTGGGTAAGCAGATTACCGGTGCCTGTACCCTGATGCTGATCTTTTTTGTCTTGTCAGGTCTGTACCTGCGCTGGCCGAAACGTCATTCGATCAAGCAATGGTTCTTTGTAAAACCTCAACTGAAAGGCCGTAATTTTATCTGGGATCTGCACGCTGTTGTGGGAACCTGGGTGGTGATTTTCTACCTGATTCTGGCCTGTACCGGTCTGTACTGGTCTTATGACTGGTGGCGCAACGGCATGTTTAAGGTGCTGGGTGTAGAGCGTCCGCAACCGGAAATGCAGGCCAATGCCGGCAATAACCGTGGTGAAGGACGTCCAAGCGGTGAACGAGGTCTACGTGCCGAAGGTGAAGCACGAGGCGAAGGCCGCCAAGGTGGCGAACGCGGTGCTCGTGGTGAAGGCCGCGAAGGTCTCAGCCCTGAAGCCACTGTCCGTGCATTGGACCATAGCTGGATTGGCTTTAACACTGAATTTTCAGATAAGTATTCTACTGTAACGTTTAACCTTCCGAAAAAACCGGATGGTGAAATGCAACTGAGCTTTGTCGATCCAATCGTTCAGCATGAACGTGCACGAAACAGTGCCACTTATAATTACCAGACAGCTGAATTTACTAAAGTTGAGCTGTATGAAGATAAAAAGCTCAATGAAAAGATCATGAGCAGCATGTTACCGGTGCATCGTGGCAGCTTCTTCGGCCCGATCTACCAGTTCTTTGCCATGGTCGCAGCCTTGTTGATGCCGTTGTTCTTTGTGACCGGCTGGATGCTCTATCTGAAACGTCGCAAACAGAAACGCTTAACGCTGGCAGCACGTCAGGGTGCGACTTTAGTAAACCTAGATGAAAATTCCAAACCGTGGCTCATCGCGTATGCGTCACAAACAGGGGTTTCTGAGCAGCTGGCTTGGCGTACAGCAACTGCCCTGCAGGAAGCGCGTCAACCGGTAACCGTCAAGCCGGTACAACAGCTGACGCTTGCCGATTTACAGCAAACTGAACAGGTATTATTTGTTGCCAGTACCTATGGCACGGGCGAAGCACCGGATCTGGCTTCTTCTTTTGAGAAAAAAATCCTGTCTGCTCAAGCTGATCTCAGTCATTTAAGTTATGCTGTATTGGCCTTAGGTTCTCAGGAATATCCAGACAGCTATTGCAGTTTTGGTCACCGTATTGATCAGTGGTTAAAACAGAATGGTGCCCAGCAGCTATTCAATACAATTGAAGTCGACAATGCCAATAACGAGCATATCCAGCAATGGAATACTGCACTGGCACAAGTCACTCGACTTGAGCTACAAGCGATGAGTATCGATAAGACCTTTGATCACTGGAGTTTGAGTAAACGTGAAGTCCTCAATCCGGGTAGTCTGGGTGCGCCTGCCTTCAATATCGAACTGACCCCTGAGCATGAAGCCGTCTGGCAAGCAGGTGATATTGCCGAGATTCAGCCAGGAAATAGCCCAGAACGTATTCATGCATTTATGCAAAAGCACCAGATAGCAGCGGGTACACAAGTACCTTCTATGCAACAGAATATTGAACAGGCACTCTGGGATCGTGATCTGACTCAGGCTGAACCTTTTGATTCTCTGGATCAGCTCCTCACGCAATTACCGGTTTTGGCAACACGTGAATACTCCATTGCCAGTATTCCAAGCCAGCAGGTTTTACGTCTGGTGGTACGTCAGCAAACCGATGCTAGTGGTAATCTGGGATTGGGTTCAGGCTGGCTGACCCAGCATGCGGCTCTCAATGCGCCCATTGCACTGCGTATTCGCAGCAATGAATCTTTCCACCTGATTGATGACAACCGCCCGATTATCTGTATTGGTAATGGTACCGGCATTGCCGGACTATTAAGTCTGCTCAGTGCGCGTAACCGTCAGGACTATAGCCAGAACTGGCTGATCTTCGGTGAACGTCAGCGTGAACACGACTTCTTCTTTGAAGAAACCATTCAGGCCTGGCTGCAAATGGGAACCCTAAAACGTCTCGATCTTGCATTCTCGCGCGACCAGCAGGAAAAAGTTTATGTACACCATAAACTGCGTGAACAGGCTGAAGAACTAAAAGCTTGGATTGCTCAAGGTGCAGTGATTTATGTCTGTGGTAGCATCAATGGCATGGCCAGCGATGTGGATCAGGCCCTGATTGAGATTCTCGGTGAAACGATGTTAGATCAATTACGTCTGGATGGACGTTATCGCCGTGATGTATATTAAGATAACCTGATATGCTAAAAACCGGGCTCAATGGCCCGGTTTTTATTGAAGATGCAAAAGCAATAATAAGAATATGAATAAGAAAAAAGGAACCCTGGATGCTCAATCAACTTAAACGAAGTCTTAGCCTGATCTCTGGCTTGATCCTATGTATCAATAGCGTCTGGTTACTGAGCCAAGGTCAGAGGCATTTTGCTATTGCCCTGTCGATCTTCATTGGGGTGGCACTCATCCTGTACGCCTTATTTTTTTCATCTATTCAGCGCTGGAAACAGAATTCCCGATTCAGAACCTTGTTCTGGAACAGTCTCTGGGGCGGATTTTTATTCTGGATAATCAGTGTCGCGGCTTTCTTTGTTTATATCCAGATGTCAATCAACCCGAATATTCCGGCACGACCTGCTGCAGCGATTTTAGTATTAGGCAGTGGCATTAATCAGGGTCAGCCCTCACCCATCTTAAAAAATCGTCTGGATACCGCAGCAAAATATGCAGAACGATATCCAAATACTTTAATCATTATGACCGGTGGACGAAATTTCCGGGAGAGACAGAGCGAAGCTGAAGTCATGCAAAGTTATATCTACACGAACTATCCGCAGCTCAAAAACCCCATTAGCTTAGAAGATCAAAGCAGAAGTACCCAACAGAACCTGCAATATTCTCAGGCAATCCTAAAACAGCAACATATTGATCGAAATGAGCCCATTGCGATTGTCACTAGCGATTTTCATAGCCCTCGTGCCCGTGCCATTGCCAGACATCAGGGTTATCAACAAGTCATCAGCCTGAGTGCCAGCACACCCCAGAATGTTCGCTATAATTCCTGGTTACGCGAATATTTTGCTTTGATAAGTGGCTGGCTACTGAATGAATATTCATTGTTCCAATAAACAAGCTGTTTTAAAAACAATAAATTTAATTTAAACGGATCTGCCTAGGCAAAGGCATATCCGGATTTTTAAACAGTTCCGGCTTTTGTACATAGATCTGATACAGATAATTTTTAATATCAAGTAATAATTTTTCCGGTGCCACCAGAATATTCTGCCCTTCCGGGGTCAGGTCAAGCGAAACAATGGTACTTTCCTGACGTAAAAAGGGAATGACTTTCTCTACAAAATCCTTGAGACCAATTTCCTGAATCTCGTAATTTTCCCAATTGTCTTTAATCAACAGTCGAGCCAGACCTTTACTTTGCCAACAGGCAAATGCGCGTTGTCCGGTCGGCGTGGCACATAAGGCCCACCCATCCTGATAGAGTGCAAAAATGCCAGCATTAGCAACAATGGCTTCAATATATTGCTTATAAAGCTGTTGAGGATCGAAAGCAGTTTTTTGGGATTTGGTCGCGGCTTTGCGCTGATAGGGATTTCTCATGGTCGTGAAATCTTAATATTATTATAATACAATCAGATTCTAAGGAATAAATAAAGTTGAAGCAAGAAGATATGGTGGGCGCTGACGGGATCGAACCGCCGACATTCTGCTTGTAAGGCAGACGCTCTACCAACTGAGCTAAGCGCCCTGAGAAAACAACAACGTTGTTTTAAATGACGCAAGACCAACAAGGAATGTAGTCTTGGTATCTTGAAAACTCAGATCTCAGGAATCCAAGCTTTTCATCTTAAGATGGCGCAGCGGACGGGGCTCGAACCCGCGACCCCCGGCGTGACAGGCCGGTATTCTAACCAACTGAACTACCGCTGCATCGTAAGAATCTGGTGGGCGCTGACGGGATCGAACCGCCGACATTCTGCTTGTAAGGCAGACGCTCTACCAACTGAGCTAAGCGCCCTGATAAAGAGTGTCAATCTTTAGTTTATTAAATTCAGGCTCAGGGACCTCAATTTAATTTCTTTTGAAATGGCGCAGCGGACGGGGCTCGAACCCGCGACCCCCGGCGTGACAGGCCGGTATTCTAACCAACTGAACTACCGCTGCATAGCAAAAGAATCTGGTGGGCGCTGACGGGATCGAACCGCCGACATTCTGCTTGTAAGGCAGACGCTCTACCAACTGAGCTAAGCGCCCTCAAAAGGTCTATCGTATAAATGGCGCAGCGGACGGGGCTCGAACCCGCGACCCTCGGCGTGACAGGCCGATATTCTAACCAACTGAACTACCGCTGCATTTACACAATGTCGCTATTGTGGCAAACGAAAATCAAGATCTTAAAGTGGCGCAGCGGACGGGGCTCGAACCCGCGACCCCCGGCGTGACAGGCCGGTATTCTAACCAACTGAACTACCGCTGCAACTATAAGGCCTCAACATGAAAGAGCTTGGTGGGCGCTGACGGGATCGAACCGCCGACATTCTGCTTGTAAGGCAGACGCTCTACCAACTGAGCTAAGCGCCCTTTCTAAACGTCTATCATCGTTTGATGGGTGCATTATAGAGAATCTGCACAGCCTGTCAAACGCTTTTCGGAATGTTTTCCACTTTTTAGGTGTGAGTGATTAAAAAATAGGTTGTTTGTTAAAAAAAACAACACTTTTTGTTTATTTTTTAAGTCTCTACCGAAATTTTTTAATTTTCAGAATGAAAATAGAAGCGAAATTTTGTGTTTTACCCTGCGAAGTTTCAGTCTAACCACACGACATATTCCAATTCTGATTAAGGATTATACAAAGCTTTAAAATACTCGACGTTGTGTTCATGTAATCTTTCAACTGTCATTTATTTTTATTCAGAAAATGCCAGTAAATCTAAACTTCAAATAATCATTTAACCCATTCCATGCGATAAAAATACCATCTGGATCAGATTAATTAATCTTTTCTGCTGTCTCCACCAAGCAGATTCAGTCCATAAAAACAAAACCATTTTCACATAATCTTAAAATCTAACTTTTATTCGCTTTTCGAAACATTCAGCCTGCCCAGATCTAATGCCTGTTCTGAAATATAGACCAGTGCATCTTCACTGATCAGGTCAAATAATTCAGCGACCTCCGGATTACGCATACGGATACAGCCGTGCGACAGCGGCTCTCCCATCTTTTCGGTTTCTGGGGTGCCATGAATATAGATATAACGCTGATAGGTATCGCAGCCCTCGCCTTGATTAAAACCCGCTTCAAGGCCACTCAGCCATAAAATGCGCGTCAGGATCCAGTCCCGCTGCGGGAATTCTGCCGCCAATTGGGGATTATAAATTTCACCCGTCGCCTGACGTGCGACAAATACACTATTTAAGGGAGCATTCTGACCAAACTTTTCAGCAATCTTGTGCCAGCCACGAGGAGTCTTGCCACTATTTTCAGTTTCACCAATGCCATTTTTGCCACTGGAAATCAGATATTGCTTGTTTAGACGGGGCAGATACAGTTTTTGTTGGGCAAGATCAATCAGGATATCGGCTTGATCCAGATGCAAGGTATTCATGACTTGTTATTCTCAGACTCTATTTTATTTGGCTTTATAGGGTTTAACTGATTATCTTCAGATGGCGCTGTTGGTAGATCTGTCTTTTCTGGGTCAACTGTATTTTGCTGAATAAGGATCTGATTCGGTTCAGGGCGTCGCCATAACCAGATCGCGACGATCAGCATCGTAATATTGGTAAAGGCTTTTACGGCCAAGGGTGCAGTAGTAAACAGCATGATGATCCCGCTGATCAGCATCATGATACTGGCCAGCCATTTGGCCTTACGCGGTACAGTACCGTGGGCACGCCAATCTCTTAAGGTCGGACCATATTTGGGATGATTCAATAACCAGTCATCCATTTGTGGCCAGCCTTTGGATGAGGCCCAGGCGGCCAGAATCAAAAAGACCGTTGTTGGCATACCCGGCAGGATTGCACCGATAAAGCCCAGGATCACAAACAGCACCACCAGACTTCGCCAAAACAACACTTTCATACATCAACCCTAACCGCAGAATTCAGGTAGTATAAAGCGTTTTCCGATACTGTCCGTTGTATTTCTGCACTTTTCATAGGTTGTACTATGCCCTTTTCCAGTTTAAACCAAAATCTTGTAGAAGCATGGCAACGTTATCAACATCCTCTGGTGCGGCAACTGGCATTTGCTGTTGGCAGTCCGAATATCCTGTCCCATATTCCAGATGAACTTGAGCTCATACATCGCTTTGAGTTGCATGACAGCCAGATCTGGCAGCAACATCTTAGCCGTTATCATCTACGTTTAGAGTTTCTTGATCAGCACCCAGAAGAATTAATTGAATTTGTGCAGCAACTGAAAAGCACGCGTTTAGGGCTGCGTTTTGAAATGCTGGTCTGGTTCTGGTTGCTTGATGATGCTTACCATCCCTATCGGCTGCTTGGCCATAGTCTGCAAAAAATTGAAGGCGCCAAAACCTTGGGTGAGCTGGATTTTCTGCTATTGAATACTGCTACAGAACAGATTGAACATTGGGAAGTAGCACTGAAATATTATCTGGCCGAAGCCGATTTTAGTCTGCCGCATTGGTATGGCCTGAACCGCACCGATACTTTAATCAGAAAAATGAAACATTTCACACAAAAACAATTCCAGTTTGATGAGGCTTTGCAGCATCCCATTCAAAAACGGTATTGCGTCCTGAAGGGACAGCTGTATTTGCCTACACATCATGCCGATCAGCCAATTCCCTCATGGATCAATACCGAGCGTCGTCTGGGCTTATGGGGACAGCATATTCCTGCTGCACAGCACGGTTTCTATCGTCTGCAACGACATGAATGGATTTATCCGCAAGCCCGGCCGAGCAGTTCAGCTGCGATTTGGTGGACGGATGGACTTTATAAAAAACTCGATAGCAATGACTTTTATATGTATCGCAATCCGGTGCTGATTCAGCATCCTTCGCATAAGCCCCTATAAAGCATTACATTTATTAACCGAAGCACTATGAAAACCACATATTTTTTAGAGCGTATATTTTCTACTCTAAGTCCCACATCATAATAATTTTATTATTGATTATACGGAGATGATGATGAAAAAAATTCTTGCTGCTTCATTAATGATGGCTTTTGTATTGACTGGCTGTAATACCGTAAAAGGCATGGGTAAAGATGTGTCTAAGGCTGGCGATGCGGTAACCAATACTGCTGAAAAAACCTCTGACGAAATCCGTCAAAACTAGTTTTTTACTAAACGCTCACAGAACCCTATCTCAGATAGGGTTTTTTTATATCAGTCGTTCACATTCAAGCCTATATTCGCCTATTATAGAACCGAAAAAATTATCGACCGTTGAATACCGTATGAGCTCTTCCGCTACCCTCGATTTAAGTCTGCAACTATTACGTCAGCCTTCTGTCACACCGATTGATCATGACTGCCAGAACATCATGGCTGAACGTTTAAAGAAGATTGGTTTCAATATTGAATCCATGCGCTTTGAAGATGTAGATAATATCTGGGCACGCAAAGGCACAGCAAGTCCGGTCTTCTGTTTCGCTGGCCATACCGATGTTGTGCCAACAGGGAATCTGGATGCCTGGAACTCAGATCCTTTTTTACCAGAAATCCGTGAAGGCAAACTTTATGGTCGTGGCAGTGCCGACATGAAGACGGCTTTGGCAGCCATGGTAGTTGCCACAGAACGTTTTGTTGAAAAATATCCGAATCACAAAGGTTCGATTGCCTACCTGATTACTTCAGATGAAGAAGGTCCATCGATTAACGGCACGGTGAAAGTGATTGAAACACTGGAAGCGCGTAATGAGAAAATTACCTGGTGTCTGGTCGGTGAACCGTCAAGTACTAATAAACTGGGCGATATAGTCAAAAATGGCCGTCGTGGTTCATTAAATGCCAACCTTACAGTCAAAGGCAAACAGGGTCATGTGGCTTATCCGCATCTGGCCGTGAATCCGATTCATACCGCTTCTAAAGCCATTGCTGAACTGTGCGACACAGTCTGGGATCATGGCAACGAATATTTCCCGGCGACGACCTTCCAGATTTCCAATATCAATTCGGGTACAGGCGCAACCAATGTTGTTCCCGGCACCATGAACCTATTGTGCAACTGGCGTTATTCAACTGAAGTGACCGCCGAAGAACTCAAAGTACGTACTTTAGAAATTCTGGATCGTCATGGTGTGGACTATGACATTTCTTGGACTTTATCTGGCCTGCCTTTCCTGACGCCAGTTGGTGAACTAGTAAATGCAGCTAAAACCGCCATTCTGAATGTGACGGGGACTGAAACTGAACTATCGACTTCGGGCGGTACCTCAGATGGCCGCTTTATTGCCCCTACCGGCGCACAGGTACTGGAACTTGGCGTATTGAATGCCACGATTCATCAGATCAATGAACATGTCGATATTGCAGACTTAGAGCCATTGGCTGAAATCTATGAGCAGATTCTCGTGAATTTACTTGCCAATTAAGTAAATTCATAACGCAATAAAAAAGGAACTCCATGGAGTTCCTTTTTTATATTTTATAGCCTGGATTACAGCCCGATTGTAGCCTGAATATTGGTCATATTCGGAATATGGAACAGCTGTTCGTTCATGCGCACATATTGAAAGATGGCAGGATCATTCACCGGCTGATCGACATCGACCACTTCGGAAATACGAATCCGGATGGTTTTCGGCATTTCATTACACATCAGGGCAAAGCGCTGAGTAATTTCATCCCCCTCAATCACCAGTGCCACCCCATTTTGACGTGACGGATCATTCACTGCATAGACCGGTAACTGTGCCTCATGCCATTCTACAGTTTTGACCTGAGTATTGCTATCCAGTGCTGACAGGACAATGTTTTGTGGCAATAACATCGGATCTTTGCCATGACAATCAATAATATAGGCATCAATAAATCCGGTCGATACCGTAATCAGATGCTGAAGTTCCTGCTGGCTAATCTGATCAGCCATTTTATTGCTTGAATTGGTCTGACTCATATATTACCTCTGTTTTTCAGCAATCAGTTGCTGGATATTGGCCAACAGTTCCGCTTCCTGGAACGGTTTACCCATATAGTGCGTTACGCCCAAGCTGAATGCACGTTCACGATGCTTCTCACCGGTACGTGAGGTAATCATAATAATCGGCAAGTCACGGTGAATATCATGGTGACGAACCAGATTGGTCACTTCGAAACCGTCCATGCGCGGCATTTCGATATCCAGCAACATCAGATCCGGTCTGACGTTTTCAAGCTGCTCGATCGCATCCACCCCATCTTTAGCAGTGACAATATCATAGCCTTGACGTTCAAGCAGACGTGACGTCACTTTACGTACAGTCACCGAGTCATCGACAATCATCACTAGACGACGTGCATTTGCATTACGCGAACCATCACGCTGATCATTCAGCTGTTTGACACGCTGTGTCGCCTGAATCTGGCGGGCAACATTCTGTCCATCGAGAATCAGACAGACCTGACCATCACCCAGAATCGTGGCACCGGCCACTACCCCGACGTTGGCAAACTGCTGTCCAATCGGTTTTACTACAATCTGCGCTCGTGAACCGACCAACTGATCGACCAGCAAGGCAATGGTTTGACCACTATTACCTTTAATCAACAGCACCGGCAATGAATGACCAACATTATTCAGACGTGGAATCGGCTGGTTGCCAACAAACTCAGACAGATAACGCAGCTTATAGTTTGCGCCATCGATCTTGAAATAGTCATCTTTACTGTTGAAATAGCTTTCCAATGTGGTCGGTGCAATACGCACGATTCGGTCAATCTGCGCCAGAGAAATCGCATATTGCTGATCACCCACTTTCACCATCAAGGCATCGCTGACCGCTACGGTCGTCGGTACGCGAATCGTAAAGACCGTACCCTTGCCCAGTTCCGAGCTCACTGACACATGGCCGCCCAGTGATTTGATCTCGCTTTGTACCACATCCAGACCGACACCACGACCAGAAATCTGGGTCACTGCTTTCGCGGTACTGAAACCAGGATGGAAGATAAATTGCAGGATTTCTTCCTGATCAATGACTTGATCCGCTTTGATTAGATCCAGACTCAGCGCTTTTTCACGAATCTTCTCCGCATCGATCCCCTTACCATCATCACTAAAGGACACGATTACATCGGTTCCCTGACGGCTGATGTTCAAGACAATAGAACCGACTTCCGGCTTGTTCAGTGCGATACGATCTGCAGTATCTTCCAGACCATGGTCAATCGCATTACGCAGCATATGCTCAAATGGGGTGACCAGACGCTCGAGAATGTTACGATCCAGTTCACCTTCGGTATTCTGTACGATCAGTTCTGCAGGACGGTTCAAGGTGGTCGAGGTTTGACGCACGATACGCTGTAAACGCGGCAACATCCGATCAAATGGAACCAGACGGGTACGCATCAGGCTTTCCTGAATCTCGGCCTGAATACGGGATTGTTGCAATAACAGACCTTCAGTTTCGCGAATCTTGTCGGCCAGTGTACTCTTGAAGTCGACCAAATCTGATGCAGATTCTGCCAGTGATTTAGACAGCTGGTTGAGCGACGAATACTGGTCCATTTCCAGCGGGTCAAAGTCAGCATAGCGCGAGTTCTCTGAACCGTGTTTGGCAATAATCTGTGATTCCAGCTCGCCTTCCATTCGACGTAACTGATCGGCAAGACGTTTGATCGCCAATTCCATCTCGTTCAGGGTATTGCCTAGCTGACCCAGGTCCATCTCGATACGCGAACGGTTAATCGAGTTCTCACCGGACAGGTCAATCATCTTCTCGACCAGATCAGCAGAGATACGGATCATCTCGTTATTACTATCGCTGGTACCGCTATTCGCCCATTCACCCATCATCTGTGGCGGTTCAGTACCATCACCTTCAACAAAGCCGAAGTCGGTGCTGACTACAAGATTATCTGTTTTCGCCAGACGCTCAGGCAATTGCGCAGTAACGTCCACATAAGCAATCTTTTTCAGACTGCTGTGAAGCGGCTCAAAGCCGCTATAGTCGCGCTGGAAAATCGCCTGTCTTAACCAGACCAGCGTTTTCTGCAATAAGCCATCATAGGCATTCGAGTTAAATTGATAGACCGCAAACTGTTCGAAAGTCGTTTCCAGCTCATAGGCAATACTGGCCACTTCTTCAACATCAATCATACGTGCGCCACCCTTGATACTATGGGCGGCACGCTGTAATTGCAGCAATAAACTACGGTCACTACGCTGATCAAACCATTGATTGAGGAGCTTCTCGGCATTCGCCAGAATCTCTTCGGATTCTTCCAGGAAAGACTCTTCAACAATGGATTTCAGTTCGTCTTCTTCAGAACGTTCTACTGGTGTGTCTTCAATAGCCTCAGAAGACTCAGAGATTTCCAGTAATTCTTCAGCTTCTGCCAAATCAGTTGCAGGCTGTTCAGTCGTTGCTAACTCTTCAAGTTGCGGTTCACGAATTGATGTCGCTTCGACCTCTGCAACTTCAACTACAGTATTCGCGCTCTCCACAGCAGCAACAGCTTGTCCAGACACCAGCACCTGAATATTTTGCAGAATCGCAATCGCTTCTGGTGCAGGATAATCAATGCCGTCTTCCCGAATAGATTGAATACGATCGGAAATGTTGTCCTGAACCAGACGAATAATCTGGATTAAAGCAGGTGTCACGGCAATTTGCTGACGGATCACCCGCTCATAAATACTTTCCAGTTCATGCGCAATCAAACCGATATGCGATGCTGCGATCATGTTTGCACCACCTTTTAAGGTATGCAAATGACGCATCAGATTATTCAGCGAGGTTGTATCGTCCTGTTTTTTGCTCCAGGTATTCAGATCTTCATCAATGCCTGCGAGCAGTTCATCCGCTTCTTCCAGGAAGATACTTAATAATTCTTCATCAAAATAACGGTTGGTTTCAGCACTTTGCTGCTGTTGACGATCCGCAGTGATGCGTTGGCTCAAACCAGCAAAATCGACACTGCCTGTCGCGACAGTTTCAGCCGCCTGCGTAGTCTCTGAGCTTAGCTCAATATTCTGACTGCTAGTATCTTCAGCAAATATCTCGAGATCCTGCTGCACAAATGCAGACAGTTCGCTGAGTATTTTTTGAATCTCATCATTCAGAATGACGCGCTGTCCTGCGGCCAAGGTATCAAATAAATGAATAAATTCCTGATGCGCCTGTGCGAACAGTTCATAAGCATAATCGCTGTTTAGCAGCACTGGCTTTTCAAGCAGCGCATCATAAGCCAATTTCAGGTCGGCAGTGAATTCATGAATGCCTTGCGCTGCCCGGCTTTCTGTATGTGCCAGCAATTCTGCAGCCTGCTGGCTGAGTGCCTGAATATATTCCGGATAATCGACTTGGGCGCGTTTATCAAATTCAAACTCGGCATCCAATAACAGATCAATATCCAGCTCAACCAGTTTAGACACCAAACCTTGCGTCTGAATGCTATTGGTTTCAGTAACTGCAAAGCCATAATTATTCCAGACACGCTCAAAGGTGGCATATACCGCATCCAGTTTTGCAGTATTGCCCTGACGTAGCAAATGCAGATAGTCACTGACAAACTCAGCATACTGAATCAGTAAAGCGGTTTCTTTTGATGTTGAGACAATTTCATCTTGTAGCAAGGTTTTGAACAGATGCTCTACTTTAGAGCTGGCCTCAAAAATCTGCTCAATCTGCGCCATCGATGAACTGCCGCGCAAGGTATGAATCGCACGAATCAGCGCATTATAATCTTGTGATTTTTCATCTTCAGTGCGAAGGAAAGTCGCAATCGTATCCAGATGCTCTTCTGCTTCTTCAATAAAGATCGCCACAGTTTCTTCGATATCACTGCGAACCGGTACTTCTACTGGCGCTATTGTTAGCTCAACTTCACTTGGCTCATTGTCTGCAAGCTCAAGACCTGTCATCTGACCTTCAGCGGTCAAATGATCTGCCAATGCCAGTAATTCTTCCAATGCAGGTTCAGGCGAAATTTGTTGTTGTAATTGTTGTCCCAACAGCACCATTGGACGCAGATCGAGATCCAATTGCTGTACATGTTTGAATTTTGGATATAAAGCATATTGATAGACATTCAGTACCGCTTGGGCAAATTTCTGTACCGTCGGTGTTAGCTGAATCGAACCGGACAAAACCCGGTTTAAGGTATCTTCAACCGCCCAGGCCATTTCCCCTGCCGATTTTGCCCCGACCATGCGGCCTGAACCTTTCAGGGTGTGAAAATGGCGGCGAATGGTCTTCAGATTTTCTTGATGATCTGGATTGCTCAACCATTCTGGAAATAAAGCATTTAACTCAACGAAGATCTCTTCGATTTCCTCAACAAAAATTTCAAGAATTTCTGCATCTTGGTCAAGATAACTATCTTCAGGAAGCGTTGTCGTTTCAACTAAATTTTTTAATATTTCTTTCATAGCTCATGCTTCTTACGTTATGCCGCCAAGAAGGGCGCTCAAACTTAATTGTGACCGTCACGCGATACCTAACGTATGAAGTTAAGTACATCTTGTCGAGGCTTTATCTGTATTTTCTGAATGTGTCTCAACCGCGGTCAAGACACATTTCCCCATCATGTCTGACTTTATTCTGGTAGTTTAAAGTCAGATACAGATTCACGTAATGCATCGGCCATGTTTGCCAGTTCAGATACTGAACGTGCTGTATCGAAGGTTGCACTGGTGGTTTGCGAGGTAATTTCCTGTACGACATTCATCGTGGTCGCAATATGACCTGCAGATGCTGACTGCAGTTTCGCAGCATCAGAAATGTTCGCAATCAGTTTCGCAAGGTTGTTCGATACTGTTTGAATCTCATCTAGTGCTACACCGGCATCTTTAGACAAGTTCGCACCACGTACAACTTCCGATGTAGTTTGTTCCATCGAAATAACGGCTTCGTTCGTATCCGTTTGAATGGTTTTTACCAGGCCTTCAATCTGCTTCGTTGCAGAAGCTGAACGTTCCGCAAGACGCTGTACTTCATCGGCTACGACCGCGAAACCACGACCTGCTTCACCGGCCATCGATGCCTGAATTGCTGCGTTTAATGCCAGGATGTTCGTCTGGTCAGCAATATCGTTAATCAAGGCTACGATGTTACCAATTTCCTGAGAAGATTCACCCAAACGTTTAATACGTTTTGAAGTTTCCTGAATCTGTTCACGAATCGTGTCCATACCCTCAATCGAGCGATGTACGACATCCGCACCGTTTGCAGCAATTTGTACTGAACGCTCTGCTACCACCGCTGATTCATCGGCGTTGGCAGATACCTGGTCAATCGACAGTGCCATTTCGTTAATCGCTGCAGAAGCACCAGCAATTTCTTGTGCCTGATGCTCAGATGCTTCAGCTAACTGGTTGGTAATGCTTTGTGTAGTTGCAGTATATTGCGCAACTTCTTGTGAAGTTTCAGTAATACGCGATACCAGGTCACGTAACTGGTCAATCGCAAAGTTAATCGAGTCGGCAATTGCACCAGTAAAGTCTTCAGATACTGTTGCATATGAACGCAAGTCACCGTCTGCAAGATCGGCGATCTCATCCAGTAAACGTAAAATCGCATTCTGGTTACGGTCATATTCTTCTTGTAAACGGCCTACACGCTGCTTATCCGACAAGCCACGCAGAGAAAGTAACTTGAATACACACAGCAAGAAACCGACTAATAATGCGATCAGAAGGACTGCCGGAACAACCGTTTTAAGACCTGAGTTACCCGATAATTTATTCAGGTTGTCCAAAAGCATATCAGATTGAGAAAAAATAGATGCGGCTGCCTGACGAACTTTTACGATCTGTGTAGAGTTTTTCAGAATAATCGCTGATGCAGATTCCAGTACGTCATCATATTCAGCCTTGATGCCTTCCAGAGATTCACGCAGGGTTGGATCAGCAATACGCTGTACACCCAGTTCAGCAGAACCATTTAACTGTGCATTCAGATAAGAACCAAAAGTTTCGGTATCGGCACTGAAGTCATCCGCAGATTCACGTGAACCATCATTACCTGTCAGTACCAAACTGATTGAACGTAAGATACGTTCTGCAATGAATACCTGGTTTTTGGCAATAACCACCTGGTTCGATGGCATATCTTGACGTGCCATCTGGTCGACCATCAAGTTATATTCCGCCTGAATCCCCGGAATCGCTTCACCAATCGCGATGTTGGTGTCGTATAACTGGTTAATAATCTTTTGTTGCGAGGTAATCAGATCAATACTGCTGGATACTTCTGTCCACTGTTTATCAACAGCTTGCAAAGCATCATTGTTAGAGTGAATACTTTTAACTGTCTCAAGGTTTTCAGCAAAAGCTTTTTGCGAATCAGTCAGGTTCTTCATGGCCTCAGGCGTACCCGAAGCTGTCGCTTCAGTCGCTTGGCGCGAAATCGTTTGCGAGAGGAGACGCAAATCACCCAGACTTTGAGTGAGTTCATTGGTACGTGGAACACTATAAAAAAGATACAATAAAGTGATCAGTGCGGCTAAAAGACAGCCTGCTGCTCCATAGATCAGCGGTTTTGATTTCTCACTATCACCGAAGACACGTGATAACTGATCTACTTGCGTTTGAATCTTAGCTAAAAAAGCATTACCGCCTTTGCGGCCAGTGCTCTCACCTGTATTTTTCTTTTTAAGTTTAAAGCCCATGCAGCCTCTCCCCGGTTGACGCCTTGCTTAGTTTCGAGCGCGACATTTAATTTATAAATTTTATAGATGCGTTCATAAATTTTGGATTTTGCAACAGACGACTGAATAAAAACACATGCCACTGCTGGTTGTGCTGATGGAAAAACCCCTGACAATATTCTTGTAAGTTTTTATCCAATTCAGATTTCTTCGAAAAGAAACTTTTCTTATTGAAATGTTGTATACCCAAAACTTGATCTACGACCAAACCCACATACTGGTCATTATGGTTGATACATAATACTTTTTGAGTCGGTGAAAATTGACTGCTTTGCCCTGATACGTACTGCGTCAGATCAGAAACCGATAACAGTCTTCCCCGGATATTCGCCAGACCCAACACCCATGCTTGCGTCTTGGGTACCGGCGTATATTCTGGGGGATAAATCACTTCTGATACTTCCCCCAGCGGGGCAACAAAATATTGCCCCATCATCTCAAAAGCAATGCCCGACCATCGGTTAACTTCATTGCCATTGGAAACGTAGTTTTTATTCCCCCGTTTCGCAATGCGAAGCAATTCGATAAATCCATTTGCTGCCATAGAGCTTATCCTGCATTGAGGTGCTGCTTAATTACATCTATTAATTGTTTTTCATCGACTGGTTTTGTTAGATAATCCGCTGCGCCTTGACGCTTGCCCCATACACGGTCAGTGGCCTGATCCTTAGTACTCACAATCACGATTGGAATATGTTTGGTCGTTGCACCACGTGCAATCTGGCGGGTCGCCTGAAAACCATTCACGCCCGGCATAACCACATCCATCAGGACTAGGTCCGGCAATTCTGCCTGTGCCATGGTGACGCCATCTGCGCCATTGGCTGCTTCAATCACCTCAAAGCCGTGTTTAGAAAGAATCTCTCTAAAGCGAAAAGTTTCTGTCGGTGAGTCATCCACAATTAGGATACGTGCCATGCCAATTCCCCAAAAAAATCAAATATTAAGCACTAATATGGTTACGGATTGCATTGAGCAATTCATCTTTACTAAAAGGTTTGGTCAGGTATTCATCTGAACCCACGACACGACCTTTGGCCTGATCAAATAAGCCATCTTTACTTGATAGCATAATCACAGGAATATTCTGGTAATTCTGAGAGTTTTTGATTAAGGCGCAGGTTTGGTAACCATCTAGGCGCGGCATCATAATATCTACAAAAACGATATCTGGATTTGCTTCGGCAATTTTTGACAAAGCCTCAAAACCGTCTACTGCAGTAATGACCTCATAACCTTCGCGTTGAAGAAGAGTTTCCGCAGTACGACGAATGGTCTTTGAGTCATCAATAACCATAATTTTTAGATTTTGGAATTTATCGTCCATTTGTTTAACCCTTCCCATTTTAGAAACTATATGCCATAAGGCTCATAGGATTATTTTATTACGATCGATAAACATTTTTAACATAAAGTCACTTGTATTATCAATGAACATTTTCTACACAAGTAGACAAAATCATTTATTTTTAATAACAGCTTCACATTTTCTTATCGTTATTGGTTTTTTTTTGACTAACGGTAGTTTTTTATTGATAAATTTAAGTCTAATATAACAAGATTATTACTTTAAAATAAGTAATTTAGTCAACTTTAAATTCGGGGAGCCAATGATGAGTCAGTTTTTAAGAAAACTTGCTGTCATTGATAAAAATAAAATGACTGGTCAATTCATTGCTGTTGTGCTGCTACTGTTACAGGTGAGCTTAACGTGCGCGAGTAGCAACCAACTCCCGCAAAAAGCCACCTGGTATCGTTATTATGACAGCAAGGGTGTGGCCAATATCAGTACTAACGTCACACCAAATCATATCCGTTATGGTTATGAAGCACTTGACCAGAATATGCAGGTCATTAAACGTGCGCGTCCTTATAATGCCGAAGCGGATATCAGACAGGCGCCACAGCGTGCTCAACAGGCTAAGCGGATTGCCGAAGATCATAAACTCAAGCGTGCTTATAGCAATAGCCAGACCGCTTTACAGAAAAAAAACGATAGCCTGGTCCAGTTAAAAAAACAGATTGATTTTCAGCAAGAACAAATGAAGCAACTGCAAAAAGATCGGGTCATGTTCGTACGTCAGGAACGTGAATATTTACGTAAAGGTAAAACCACACCGGCACATCTAAAAACCATGCTAGACAACAACCAGAAAAATCTCGTTTCCCAAAAAGAAAATATTCAGTCTTTACAAAGTCGCTATCGAAATCTGGAAGCAGAATACGACAAAATTATCGCCCGTTTAAAAGCACTTGAATAAATACAAATAGCTGGTTGTGGTTTTGATTCACAGCCAGCTAAAAGGACTCTTATGCAAACTGCACAGCATTCTCATGATTTAAATATGCCTTCCCCGCGCTCTATCCTGATCATGAGTGCACTTTGCTTAAATATGTTTTTAGTGGCTTGTGATAAAAATGAACCCGTCCAGCAAACCGAAATACCCAAATCCATTGAAGTCATTCCTCAAGATCTAGTTGCAGTTCAATCTGGCAATTCAGTTCAAAAAACTGCATTCACCGGCACCATTCGTGCAGTCAATCAAAGCAGCATACAAGCACAGGTCTCTGCTACTGCCACCAGCGTAAACGCGCAGGTAGGTCAAACAGTTGTCAAGGAACAAGTGCTGGTACGCCTGAATAATCAGGACAATGCAGCCCGTCTGGCACAGGCACGTGCGAATCTGGCCTCAACTCAAGCGCAAGCCAATCAGGCCCGCAATATGATGCAGCGTAAAAAGCGCCTGCTCGATCAGGGTTTTATTTCAAAAGTAGAATATGAACAAAGTCAGGTGGACTATCAGGCACAGCTGGAAAATGTTCGTGCCCAGCAAGCCAATGTTGATATTGCCCAGAAAGCAGATCGTGATGGCACCATGACCAGTCCGATCAGTGGCGTGATTACGCAACGTCAGGTTGAACCGGGTCAAACCGTTGCCATTGGACAAACCCTGTTTGAAATTGTCGATCCGAAACGGCTGGAAATTCAAGCACGCGTACCTAGTGATCTGCAATCAGGTTTAAGACTGGGCAGTCAGGTCGAATACAACATTCAAGGTAATCCAAATCGGCTCACTGCCGTAATTAGCCGGATTTCCCCCATTGCAGATCAGGCCAGTCGCCAGATCGAATTCTTTGCCACGCCGAATGAAACCATTCCTTCGCTAAGTATCGGCTCCTTCGTTGAAGGCAACATTCTGAGTTCACAACAGATTTCTGGCCAGCTGATTCCATTAGATACTATTCAAGACATTCAGAATAAACCTTATGTCTGGATAATACGCCAGAATAAAATTATCAAAGTCAATGTTCAGGTACTAGAACAGCGTTATAGCGACAACATTGCCGTGGTTCAAGGACTGGAGAGCAGCGATCAGGTCAGCCGGGTTAAATTTAGCGAAGCCGATCTGCAAAAAACTGTCACCCTTCGCGCCAACTAAAACCATTCATACAGGATCATTGACATGTGGTTTACCCGAATTAGTGTGAAGTATCCGGTTTTCACCATCATGATGATGTTCTGTTTGATGGTACTGGGACTGGCTTCCTGGCAGCGGATGGGCGTTGAAGAATTTCCTGATGTCGATTTCCCTTTTGTGGTGATCTATACCAACTATCCGGGCGCTTCTCCGGAAACGGTTGAATCGGAAATTACCAAAAAACTTGAAGATCAGATCAATACCATTTCCGGTTTAAAACAGGTGATTTCCCAATCCAGTGAAGGCCTGTCCATCATCACCACCGAATTTAATCTGGATGTCACGTCGACCACTGCAGCTCAAGATGTGCGGGATAAAATCGCCTCTGTGACTGCTGAATTCCGTGATGAAATTCAGGAGCCGATTGTCGAACGTTATGACCCGACGGCGAATGCGGTGATGTCGATCGTATTTGAATCCGACAATATGGATGTAAAAGCGCTCAGTTCTTATCTGGATCAGCGGATTGTGCCACAACTGCGCACAGTCCCTGGGGTCGGAACGGTTAATCTGCTGGGTGATGCACAGCGCCAGATCCGGATTCAGGTGCAACCGCAAAAACTGCAAGCCTTTGGCATCGGTGTGGACAGTGTCATCAATACCTTAAAGGCCGAGAATATCGAAGTCCCGGGGGGGACACTTAAATCGGGTAATTCGGAACTGGTCATTGAAATCAATTCCAAAGTCTTGCATCCCCTCGCCTTCGGCGATCTGGTCATTGCCAATAAAAACGGCGTACCGATTTTCCTGAGACAAGTGGCCAATATTCAAGACAGTCAGGCCGAGCTGGAATCCGCTGCTTTTCTAAATGGCAAAACCGCAGTCGCAATTGATATTCTGCGCAGTTCAGACGCAAACGTCATCGAAGTAGTAGACAAGAGCTACGCAACTTTAGAAAGTATTGAGGCGCAGCTTCCACAAGGCACTACTTTACAAGTAGTGGTAGATTCCTCCAAAAGTATCCGCGGCACCATTGGCGATGTAGCCCGCACCATTATTGAAGGTGCGGTACTGGCCGTGCTGATAGTCCTACTTTTTCTGGGTTCTTTCCGTTCAACTGTGATTACCGGTTTGACTCTGCCCATTGCACTCTTGGGCACCTTAACCTTTATCTGGGCCTTTGGCTTTAGCATCAATATGATGACTTTGCTGGCGCTATCCTTGAGTATTGGTCTGTTGATCGATGATGCGATTGTGGTACGTGAAAACATTGTCCGGCATGCCGACATGGGCAAAGACCATGTAACTGCCGCGCTCGATGGCACAAAAGAAATTGGCTTAGCCGTGCTGGCCACGACACTGACCATTGTTGCCGTATTCCTGCCTGTGGCCTTTATGGGCGGAATTATTGGCCGTTTCTTCTACCAGTTCGGGGTCACGGTAAGTATGGCCGTTCTGATCTCGATGTTTGTCAGCTTTACCCTGGATCCTATGCTCTCTGCACACTGGGCAGAAAAGAAAAAAGATCCAAACAAAAAACCAGGTCGGGTGAAACGTTTCTTTAGCTGGATCTCCGGCAAGCTGGATAACTTAAGCCATGTCTATGAAAAATTATTAAAACTGGCCTTACGTTTTAGACTTATTACCCTGCTGATTGCGGTCGCTTCATTATTTGGTGCTTTGGGTTTATCCAAACTGATCGGCACCGAATTTGTACCGGTCCCGGATAAAGGCGAAATCCGGATCAAGTTTGAAACACCGGTCGATTCATCGCTTGAATATTCACAAGCCAAACTGCAGCAGGTGGATCAGATTATTCGTCAGCATCCGGATGTCAAAGCCACTTATGGGGTGATTAATGGCGCAACTGACCGCGGTAAAAACCATGTCAGTTTACGGGTGACTGTAACGCCGCGTACCGAACGTGAAAAGACCCTGAATGACCTGAATAATGAATTCCGCCAGCGTCTACAATCGGTTGCAGGAATCAGCATTACCTCGGTGGCATCCGCCGATGAAACCGTTTCAGGTGGCCAGAAGCCGATCATGATTTCGATTAAAGGTCCGGATCTAGATGAACTGCAAAAAATTTCCGATCGCTTTATGACGGAAATGGCGAAGATTAATGGCATTGTCGATCTGGAAACTTCATTAAAAGAACCCAAGCCGACTCTTGATGTACAGATCAATCGCGTCTTGGCCAGTGATTTAGGTTTATCGGTCAATCAGATTGCCAATGTAGTGCGTCCGCTGATTGCCGGTGATGATGTCACGACCTGGCAGGATGAAAAAGGTGAAACCTATGATGTGAATCTGCGCCTGACCGAAGACCAGCGCAGCTTGCCTAGCGATTTACAGAATATGTATATCACCTCGAATAAAACCGATGCCAATAATCAACCAGTTCTGGTCCCGCTTTCGAGTGTCGCCAAATTTCAAGAAAAACTGGGCGCCTCGCAGATTAATCGACGTGATCTGGCACGTGAAGTTCTGGTCGAGGCCAATACTTCAGGACGTCCTGCAGGCGACATCGGGACGGATATCAGCCGCTTGCAAGAAAATTTCGATATGCCACCGGGTTATAGTTTCGACACTCAAGGCTCCAATGCCGACATGGCAGAATCCGCAGGTTATGCACTGACTGCGATTACCCTGTCGATTGTCTTTATCTATATTGTGCTCGGTTCGCAGTTCAACAGTTTTATTCATCCTGCAGCAATTATGGCCTCACTGCCATTGTCGCTGATTGGCGTGTTTCTGGCCTTATTCCTGTTTAATTCCACCATGAATCTATTTTCGATTATCGGCATTATCATGCTGATGGGACTGGTGACCAAGAATGCGATTCTGCTGATCGACTTCATCAAGAAGGCCATGGACCGCGGCGAAGACCGTTATGATGCGATTATTGCCGCTGGTAAAACCCGTTTGCGTCCTATTCTGATGACTACCAGCGCGATGGTCATGGGCATGGTGCCACTTTCCCTAGGGCTAGGTGAAGGTGGTGAACAAAGTGCACCGATGGCGCATGCGGTGATTGGTGGGGTAATTACCTCTACCCTGCTGACCCTGGTGGTGGTGCCGGTGATCTTTACTTACCTGGATGACTTTAAGAATTTTATGCTGCGTCAGGCACGTAAAATCATGGCATAATTTAATACAACACAATGAGGTGACATTCCCAAAAGCTCACCTCATTTTTTATTGTATAATCCCTGCTTTAACGCTTAATTTTTTAGGACAGTTTCCATGCGCGCGAGTCGCTTTTTATTTGCAACGTTAAGAGAAACCCCGAACGATGCTGAGGTTATTTCCCATCAGCTGATGCTTCGTGCCGGTATGATTCGTAAGTTGGCTTCAGGTCTATACACCTGGTTGCCGATGGGCGTTCGCGTATTAAATAAAGTTGAAGCGATCGTTCGCGAAGAAATGGATAAAGTCGGTTCACTTCAGGTCTATATGCCGGTGACTCAACCTGCATCTTTATGGGAAGAATCAGGTCGTTATGTACAATACGGTCCTGAACTTTTACGCTTCAACGACCGCCATGGCAACCCATTTGTTTTGGGCCCAACGCATGAAGAAGTGATCACTGATCTTGCACGTAACGAATTAAAAAGCTACAAGCAATTGCCTGCAAACTTTTACCAAGTACAAACCAAATTCCGTGACGAAATTCGTCCACGTTTTGGCGTAATGCGTTCACGTGAATTCATCATGAAAGATGCCTACTCTTTCCATGCTAACCAGGAATCACTGCAACAAACCTACGACGACATGTATGCAGCCTACTGCAAAATCTTCACCCGTCTTGGTTTAGATTTCCGTCCAGTACAAGCAGATACCGGTTCAATCGGTGGTTCAGGTTCTCACGAATTCCACGTGCTGGCTTCAAGCGGTGAAGATGATATCGCTTTCTCGACTGAATCTGACTATGCAGCCAATATTGAAATGGCAGAAGCAGTACTTGTCGGTGAGCGTGCGGCACCGACACAAGAACTCAAACTGGTAGATACACCAAATCAGAAAACCATTGCGGATGTATCAGCATTCTTGGGTACCGATCCTGCCCATTCAGTGAAAGCATTATTGGTTCAAGGTGTAGCTACTGAAGAAGGTCAAGCGGCACCAGTCGTTGCTCTATTCCTGCGTGGCGATCACGAACTGAATGAAATTAAAGCTGAAAAACATCCTTTAATTGCTGCACCTTTGACATTTGCTACTGAAGAACAACTTCAAGCACTTGGCTTAACTGCTGGCTTTGTCGGTCCTCAAGGTCTGGTCGAAAAAGGTATCACCGTCATTGTTGACCGTGCAGCATCTGTATTGTCTGACTTTGTTGCGGGTGCAAATGCAGCAGATCAACACGCGACAGGTGTAAACTGGGAACGTGATGCGCAGTTCACTGAAGTTTATGACCTACGTAACGTAGTTGAAGGCGATCCATCTCCAGATGGTAAAGGTACGCTTCAAATCAAACGTGGTATCGAAGTGGGTCATATCTTCCAGTTGGGTCAAAAATACTCTGAAGCTTTAGGCTGTAAAGTCTTGGGTGAAGATGGCAAGCCATTCACTGTAACAATGGGCTGTTATGGTATTGGCGTGACGCGTGTGGTGGCTTCTGCAATCGAGCAGAACTTTGATGAGAAAGGCATTATCTGGCCAACTGCCATTGCACCGTTTGAAGTTGCCATTGTGCCGATGAATGCGCACAAATCTCCAAGAACTATGGAAGCTGCTGAAGCACTTTATGCTGAATTACAAGCTGCAGGTTTTGACGTGTTACTCGATGACCGTAATGAACGTCCGGGCGTGAAATTCTCTGATCTTGAGCTTACAGGTATTCCACATCGTATTGTGATTGGTGAAAAAGGCTTGGATGCAGGTACTTTTGAATATAAAGGCCGCCGTGATGCTGAATCAGTAAATATCTCGAAAGAAGAATTATTGGCAAAAATTGCTAAATAATTTAGCTTTCTTATAAAAAATCCCGCGTAATGCGGGATTTTTTACAACTAAACTTAGCAGAATTTATGTCCACCAAAGCAGTTCGGTTTAAAGTTCTGGCCTTGTAAAGTTAAATTAGTAAGAGGGAAATCAAGTAGCGCAGGATTTTTAATTTCCTTTACATCAAGTGCACTTCCTAGCACGCAACCAAAAACCAGACTTCCACAATCTCGCACATTAGTGGTTAAATCATGGTTAATTCCTGCAATAGTTTGCTTTAAAACAGCATCTGAAATTGGCACACTATATGAAGGTGAAATACTTCCTAAATCCACTTCATCTTCCATTGCCAGCCACCACCCTTGTTTTGCCGCGACTGCTGCACCAGGCCATAAAATGCTTTGGGATTGCAAGGAGAGTGAAGCTGGATTATTTAAATATAAAGCATGAATAAGTCCGAGATTTTGTTTAACGGTAATGTCTGTCTGTAGCCCGGTTAAGTAGCCTGTAATATCTTTATCTAATTTTAATGCTCCATCCAATAATTCTGCTTTTAATGGTCCTTTAAAATCAATACGACCTACTGTCCCTGTCCCTTTTAGTACAACTTCTTTCATTCTTGTTCCTGACACTATAGTAGCAGGAATAGTAAAAGGTGCTGTTGTAGAATTTAACTGGAAAGCATAATTGCTAGATGTGTAATGTAAATCCAGAGGTAATGGTTGACCTAATATAGTGCCTTTTACCGTGCCCTCAATATTCATTCCAGTTGCAGCATAATCCATGACACGAGGAGCGGTTGTTGCAACTCCTGATGAAGATTTTGTTTTCATATAACCACTGAAACTGTTAATACCATTTGGTGTAGCACTATTTTCTGTCCCCATTGTCAATAGACCTGAAATCTTTTCCGCACTTAAACGGAAACCTAAAACTTCACGTGTAGATGCCTGATTTGGATTTTTTATGGCAAATTGTACAAATGGATTAGTAATCAGAGCTGAAGTCGCGGCACGATCCGCGCCATTCGTAGGATTACCACTTAAGGCAATATGATCAATATCAATATCACAGCCGGTTGCACCATTAACACCGCCACACCCGAGTTGTAGCTTTTTTATATTGGCATTAATTTCCATCTCGGCTTCCAAGCCTAATTTATAAAATGAGATATTACTCTGGTCATAAGTAGCTCCTAGATTATCCATCTGGTTAAATCCAGACTGAACCTCCATTGACAATAAAGCCTGCCCATTGACTTCTGAGAGCTCTTGGTCTTCCAATGAGGTTAATGCAGATACCTGACCACTTAGGCCCATCATAGCTACCACTAGACTTTTTAATATTATTTTTTTCATTTTTCTCATCCTGATTTTCAGCGTGGTGTGATTCCCATCGTGCTACGAATGGTTCCACCAGTCAGTGCAATACTTGCCATGTTTTGCATATTGCCATTGGTCGCCATGGCAAAATTGGTCTTAAATGGTGTTGCAATATTATTTTCATAATTGAGTTTGACCTGATTATCCAAAGTCACTGTATCTGCACTAACACGAACTTTTGCTTTGACACCCAAATGACCTTCCATCCGGTTAAAGTTAATTGACGAAGTTTTTAATACCCCCGTTGAGTCAATATCTTCATTGGCAATACTAAAATAGCTGCCCAAATTATCTTTGTTTGCAGTTTCTTCTGCGGTAAGGGGTCTAAACTTAAAGTTTGCATCAAATGACAGGAAGTTGGTATCTGGTGAACCGCTGGTTGGGTCTATACCAGGAATAATCAGGAGCTCACCATTTCCATCAAGTTTAAAAGCAATATTCGTCAGGACATCATCACGTTTAGAAAAATTATCGTGAGGCACGTAGCTCCCGCATTTAGCGATCGATGCATTGGTACAATTATATTTAGATCCTGGTAATTGACCAATCGCAAGCTCAGCTTTGGCTCCAATCAGCAGCTTATCAGCGCGAATATAAATACCTTCATCTTTATAACTAATAATCCCTTCTGACTTGATCAAAGCATCGATATTCCTAAAACCAGCATAATAGTTAACAGCCTCACCATGATCGCCATTCTTGCCATCAATCAATATAATCGAGGTTGTGCTTGGTAAACCGGTTTTCTTGTCAATTCCATAGCCTTCTGTAGATGCCATAATGTTATACGCAATTGCTTGCTTATTGTTTGTTCCATAAGTCGTTCCAGACAAGGCAACATTGGCATTTAAATTATAAATAGGAATACCGATTCCCCATGAACCACCATCGCCACCAATTTCCGCCAAAGAGTTATCTGATATAAAACGTGCTTTCGCAGCAATAGACTGAAAATCCATTCCAC
Source organism: Acinetobacter sp. WY4 (assembly GCF_018438165.1). Classification (GTDB taxonomy): domain Bacteria; phylum Pseudomonadota; class Gammaproteobacteria; order Pseudomonadales; family Moraxellaceae; genus Acinetobacter. Next base: position 1,238,494 of record NZ_CP053947.1, read on the forward strand.
GTACGGCGATATAAGCAAAATCTTCTCCATTCGTGGTGGTACTGAGTGTCTGTTTAAGTACAATGCTACTACTACCTAAAGTCTTTTGCATATTTTCATTGATTATGAAATCGAGACTTTTTGCAGTAATGGTATTTATATATATATTTCCAAAGTCGATATAAGCATTTTTACCATGTAAGGCACCGGCAGCAGTACGTGTAGTCAATGGTCTGAGCTTGGAAAATTGCACCGCATGGCTTCCCTTACCGGTATGACCAATCTCAAGTGTTGTAGGTGCCATAGTTGCTGGAAGCCCGGTACTATTAGCACCTGTAAAATCTGCAGACAAGCCTAGATTTAACCCACCTTCTCCGACCAGGCCACTGTAACCTGTAGCAGCTTTGTCCTGACGTTCTAGTACACCATTCACCTTGTTACTAACATCAAAAGTACCTATCTGGGTTTGATCGGCACTCATCGATAATCTTGCGTTAGTGACTGCACCCGAAGCCCCTAAACGCATAATATTTTTACGTTCATTATTTGGCGTGTTATAACGCAAGTTAATATTAACCCCTGGATTGGTCGGATTAACCCGGTCAGCCGTGATATCGGTCATATCTTCAGCACGCTTTAGATCCACATAATGATCTTGACTGCCATTTCGTGTGGTCAGTACCACGCCTTCATCCGGGTCAATGTACATATATCCTTGACCCGCGAAGTTAAAGTTAAAGTCATTCAAAATCAGACTATTTTCACCTAATTTATGACTAATCGTGGCATTTTTAAGTTGAAAATCGATACTGGCAATTGAATCTTTATTAAATAGACCTGCACTGGTTTGTAATAGCACACTAAGCGGTGTAGAGGTACTAATCCCTAATGCCCCCAAACTTTGATTAGATTGAGTACCCGCAGTCCGAATACTATTCGCAGATTGACTACATGGATTGGTCGTACAGGCGATCTTTACCAATTTTAAATCTGCAGTGGCTTGAAAGGGTGAAACACTTGCAGCTAGCCGAAGTCCTGCCCCTTGTGAAGTGGCACCTACATCTATTTCAAGTTGACTAATGATTGGTTTATTATCTTTTCCAATAATCTCAACATTATGTAGACCTAAGCCCATTTTAGTATTGGCAGTTGGATTTGGATCATACCAATTGGCTTGAGCAATACTGGCTTTAGAGATTTCATGAGTAATCACCATACCATCTTGTCCAGTGACTTCACTCAATTCCTGCTCTTCAATAGTTTCAAGTGCATAACCTTGTTGTATAAGACACATGCATACCGTTAGCAATTTCAACTTTATTGTTGTTTTTTTCATTTTTATATCCTTATGCTGTACTTGACGTTGTTACTAACAACGACTTTGTGCCCCACCTGTACAGTTATAACCAAATATTTTCAAATTGCCTGACATATGCAGATTTCCATGAATGTTCAACCCCATAAATCCTTTTTCAGCACCTTGATCAAACGAAGGAACATCTTGGGGCGCGGTTGTATAAGTTCCATCGGCATTATAGGTACGCCCTGTATACGTACTATAAACACCTGTATTGGCATAACCTTCCAAGGCGCCAGCACCTGTACCCGTTTCAATGGAAACTGTATTAAAGCCTAAATTACGGATCTTTAAAGGCTGGTGATCATAAAAGGTAATTTGCATCGCCGTTTGTGGTTCATTACGATGATTAATGATGGTTGTACCATCAATTGAAAACTTATCAATCTGAATCGTGCCTTGAATGCCTTTAAAGACTAACCACTTTTTATTTCCATTGGCATCGACATGGTTATTCGGCGCTATTGCCAGACGGCAAAATTGTTTTGTTGCTCCACAAGCGGTGGGATCTAGAACATAAAATACTTCGAGCGGGTTGCCACTTCCATCAAGCCGAGAAATTTTATCTTTACTTAAATCTGTCGCATAAATATGGTTTAAAGATAAAGTCCAGTTAAGATCTGCTCCGCCTTGCCCCACGGTATTGGTTAATGCTTGCTGATCAAGGGCTTCCAATCCGGCAAGACTGGCCATAGAAGTACATAATAATGCACAGAGTGTTACTAATTTGGACATTCTTATACTCCCTTAAAGACCAGTTGTTCTAATTTTCAGATGCTGAATCAGGACACCATCAATGACAGCAGATCCAAAATTCTTACTTACACCCTCAGTATTTTTAAATACGATTCCTGTTGAATTCACACCATCCTTGGCACGCAGCATATTTGTTCCTGAGATACGCTCTGTAGTCCCTATTGAGATACTACTGTGAGTCGCATTACGCCCTTGATAAAGTGCGGTGGTATCTGACACATTATTTTTAATCGGTGTACCACAACTATAGACATTACAGGTCGAACCCTTTAAATCTGTTGTACCCAATCCGCCCCCATAATTTTGATAAATTTGATTATAAATAGCAGGAATATTGGGAATACGTGTCACTTCTAAAATAATATTATTGCCTTCTGAACCTACAACGAAAGGCTGGTACATATTACCAAGCACTAAGTTAATATTTGGGCTATATAAATATAAACCCTCAGAATCATGAAATATAGGAGCATCACTTCCATTCAAGGCCGGGGTCGGGACATTACCATCAAGTGCATCTGTTTTTGCTGCGGTACTTAGACGTATACCCTTACTGTTAAGATTGTTATCGCTACTGCTTAGAGTTTCTGGTCGATCATTGGTATTCAGACGAACAATACTCGCCATACCTAATGTTTGGCTGTAATTCTTATTGTCAGATTCTAAGGTTTGGAATAACCGAACTTGCGAGCCATTAAAACTCAGACCATTGGCAATAAATTGAGTTCTTAATCGATAATTTGTGTCAAGGCCTGAAGTTGGTCCACCTGTTATAGAATTTACAGCATTCGAGGAGTTAAGCTCACGTGCAAAGATATCACTCCAGAAGCCTAGCTTGATATTATTATCACTTTCGACCCCTGCAATTGGACTTAATGGGGCTTCCAAAGCGATATAGCCTACATCTTTAGCAGCGCCCTTAAACTGTGTGACGTTTTCAGTTCCTGCCCGGAATAACCAAGGATTATCTGCTGACCCCCAGCTAAAACCCTGATTACTGTATCGTGTGCTTAAAGAACCATCGCTTTTCGATAATGCCAGACCATAAATAAATACATCGGCTTTAGTTCTTAAAGTGCTCACAGAGCTTTTAGCAGCTTCAGTTTTAGCAGCCTGATCTGCTCTAGCAATGATTTCAGCCATAGCAGCACTATCTGCATCTTTCATCATTCCGGCTAGAGCAGCTTCCAATTTTTTGTTGTATTCTGCTTTAACTAGTTCAATAATTCTTGCATCTACAATTGCTCCAATAATATTCTGCCTATCAACCGCCGTACTCCATTCAGTATTTGGAATCTGCTGATTAGCATTTTGCCCATATAGAAATTGAATCATTTCAAGGGTATTTAAATTTGCATATTCATCAGACTTATTTGGTCGCAGTGGCGTTAATTCATATTCTGTTGTGCCATCATGCTTGATATCATAATCAATACCTGGTGAGGTATTACCTGCACCATTATAATAATCATCACGACGTTGGTCATAATAGGCTTTCATAAAGTCTGTATTATAATAATAATCAACTAATTCTTGCTTAAATGCGTCCCGGTTAGCTTGTGTGTCATAAGTATTCTTAATCGTATTATAGTTATCATTATAAAAATCAGTTTTTAAGGTATCAAAGGCTTGCTGATACTCAGTTGCATAATTCTGCGTTCTTTCAACATGAAAAGCATTATCATATGTAGATTTATAAACTTTGTCGTATACACGCTGCCCAAGTTGGTTGTAATTCTCACCCGTCGGGATAATACGAATAAAGCCTGTATCTGCTTGTCCGGGGTTTTCAATGCCTCTGGCATAACTAGAACTAGCAGAAAGATCTTTAGGACCTTGAAACACCATTTTAAAATCATCAAGTACCAGCGCAACACCCTCACCGGTGGTGTCAGAAAGAGAAGAATCTGATAATTCCTGCATCGCATGTGCAGAAGGCAACAGGCTGAAACCGATTGTCATCGCCAAATAACTTTTGCGAAATTTAAATATATCTTTTATCTGAGCCATCTCACTCTTTCCTTTTTATTCGATGCTCCGCACCTTATGCTTCAGCTTCCTAGCCGCCAATCTTTGATTTTTTATAATGCATCGCATCTTTTTTATGGTTATGCGGAATCCATTATGCTGATTTTTGATACAGATGCCAAAGCCAATTAGGCGAAAAATAGCAGTTTCCGATGAATGAAAATCTCAAAAAAATAAACGGGACATAAAGTCCCGTCATTCAATATCTTAAAACAATTAGGTCTTCGGCAAAGTAACGCCTGTCTGACCTTGATATTTACCGCCACGATCTTTATATGAGGTTTCACAGACTTCATCAGATTCAAAAAACAGCATTTGCGCTACACCTTCACCTGCATAAATACGCGCAGGAAGATTGGTAGTATTTGAAAACTCTAAAGTGACATGTCCTTCCCACTCTGGCTCAAGCGGAGTCACGTTAACAATGATGCCACAACGCGCATAAGTAGACTTACCCAAGCACACGGTCAAGACATTACGTGGAATGCGGAAATATTCAATCGTACGCGCCAAAGCAAACGAGTTAGGCGGAATGATACAAACATCCGACTCGATATCAATAAAGCTGCGTTCATCAAAGTTCTTTGGATCGACAATTGCAGAATGCACATTGGTGAATACTTTAAATTCACGTGCACAACGCACGTCATAACCATAGCTGGATACGCCATACGAAATCAGCTTTTGACCATTTTCATCCAAACGTACCTGGTTTTCTGCATACGGTTCAATCATGCCGTGTTTTTCGCTCATTTCGCGAATCCAACGATCAGACTTAATTGCCATTGATATAATCCAAAAATCTTAAGAACAAGTTATTGCGACGTACTTTAACTGAAATTGACACTAATGAAAATAAGTGAAAGTCTTAGAGCTAAAGTTGCCAAAAAATTGCTGATTGAGATCAGCTTATAAACTTAAAAGTGCAGAATAGCTTAAAGGAATAGAAAAGCTCATTAGCACCAGCGAAGCCGTTTTTTGCAGGTTTTTCTGGTTCAGCCAGCGACTGTTTTTTCTGGCCAGGATTGAACCCAGAAAAGTCCAGAAGAATGCAATCGGAATCAGCAGAAGTAAAAAGACAAGCATATGAGTCACATAATGCTGACTGCTTTTCCAGACAATGACAGGAAAGATCGCTGAGGCAAATAAAAGTGCTTTAGGATTAAGCAAGGTTGCCAAAAATAATTCTCGTGCGCGAATCGAGACATTTTCAAGATTTTCGCTTATTTCTGCAGTCCGCCATAATTTCACAGCGAGAAATAGAATATAGCCAGCACTAAAAAGTTTGAGAATGGTCGGTAAAAGCGGAAGATGAACGGAAATTTTTCCGATCAGAATGCCCCATAAGCTAATGGCAATCAGATAACCAAAGGCTTCCGCAGGAATTAAACGAAATGTTTTTTTAAATCCGACCTGAATGCCTGAAGATGCCAATAAGGTATTGGTTGGGCCTGGTGTTAAAAGAATGGTTGCCACTAAACCAATAAAAAACCATGAAATCATAGTTTGACCTCGCTCTAATCCGAGTAGCATAGAAGAATTCGGTCAGTGCTGCAAAAAAATAATTGTAAGAGAACATATGATCTAAAATTTAAATTTATTTATTTTAATTAATTCAAATGTTTATATAAGCTTTCAGGATAAACACCCGATAGTCATTTCAGTCAATTTCGGTCATTTAAATCGAGCTAATTTTAAAAATAAGAAATAAAAAGCCCTAGCTTTTAGCTAAGGCTTAAATATCTGAATTGTCTATAGAATTAGAAAATTCGGCTATGGTCTTTTTCTGCTTTGGGTAGCTGTGCGGCAATTTTCTCTGCAATCAGCATATAGCTTTCTGCAGCAGCATCTTCGGCAATGACAGAAGGTGTACCGGCATCCGCATTTTCACGAATTTTAGCATCCAAAGGTAAACGGCCCAACAATGGGATTTGATATTGCTCAGACAGTTTATCGCCACCACCTGTACCAAAAATCTGTTCCTCAAAACCACAATTTGAGCAGATATGGGTCGACATGTTTTCAATCACGCCCATGATCGGAATCTGCACCCGATTAAACAATTCAATGCCTTTGGTCGCATCCAGCAATGCCACGTTTTGTGGTGTCGTCACAATCACTGCACCCGTCACCGGAATACGCTGCGCGAGAGTTAACTGGATATCGCCTGTCCCAGGTGGCATATCAATCATCAGCACATCGAGGTCTGGCCATAGGGTCTGATTGAATAACTGCATCAATGCACCCGTGGCTTTTGGACCACGCCAGGCGACTGGAGTATTGTGGTCTCCAGTTAAATGGCCAATCGATAACACCGCCATTCCATAGGCTTCAATTGGGACAAACTGCTCTGCTTCGATCATTGGCGTTTTGCCGGCATTGCCGAGCATGGTCGGGATACTTGGACCGTAAATATCGGCATCCAGTACGCCTACGCGCAGGCCTAATTTCTGTAGAGCCAAAGCCAGATTTACAGTCGTGGTCGATTTACCTACGCCACCTTTGCCGGATGACACCAGAATCACATTTTGAATCCTTGGGTGTTTTGGAACATCACGCTGTTGCGGCGCAGCTTTTTGAATAGGTGGATTATTTGGATCAGCTTCTTCTGTTTTTGCAGGCTGTGCCGACGCATCAACCACAGGGGGAAGATTGGGTTTTGCTTCCGCTTTAGGCTCGCTTGAACAGTTTTCACCTTCAGCATGGTTATGCCCGCAACCCCCTTCTTTCTTATGTCCAGTTTTCTGCTGAATCACATGCATATTCAGTTCTTGAATACCACATTTTTGCAAAGCTTCCGCCAGTTCATCATGAATCTGTTGCAGCTGCGCTTTTTCTTCTGGATAGGTATTCAAAGTGATTTGCAGAATCTCACCCTGTACATTGACCTGCGTAATACGATCTTTCAAGGCATTGCTGGAATTTGGCAAGATATAGTTTTGCAGTACGTTTTGCACAGCTTCTTCGTTCACCTCCTTGGAAGGCGAAAAAACCGATTTAAGCGAAGAAAGCCAAGACATAGGTTACTCCAAAAATGTAGATCGACATCTGAATCGCTTAGTTTAACGGGGTTTTAGGCGAAGGTTAAGCATTGTATTGGAGAAGATGAAAGAGATATCTTCAATTTCCAACCATTTTACTCGGTTTTCTGAAATGTTTTATGAAATCGTGGTGAATAGAAATAATGAAAAATGAATGATTGAGAGCAAAGAAAGGCGGATTATTTTGATGTAATAATTTTTTTACTGATCTTATGCGATCAAGCCACTTTAACCCTCTGTAATTAAAGTGGCTCTATGATCACAGACTATTTATGATTTTTATTGTTTTCAGATTTGTCCTTTTGATCCTTGGTATTTTTATCCTGATCTTGTTTCGATTCGTCCTTTTTGGACTGAGAGTCGCTTTCTGAATCTGCATCTTTGGCATCTTGCTGCTGATCAGAATCACTTTCCTTCGATTGATTATCTTTCATTTTATTCATCGTATCAGTTGCCATCTGTTTCAGCTCAGCGAACTTAACCGAGGCTTCGCTGAATAAGTCTGTGATTTTCTGTCTGGTATCTTCAAACTTATGCATGGCTTCATCTTTTAAATTTGCCATACCTGCCTGCTGATCGGTCTGACCATCTTTAGCATTTTGTTTATCTGACTTGTTAGATGACTTATCTTGAGAGGTATGATCCGCTTTGGCTTTTTTCGCATCATCCGAACCTTGCTCAGCATTTTGCTGGTTGTCAGATTTGCCATGTTTCAGCTCATTCAGAAGCTTTTCACCTTTTTGCAATAGCTCTTCACCAATCGCTATCGCTTTGGCTTTTAAGTCATCCATCTTAAAGCTTTCAGTTTTTTTATCAGACTGATTCTCTTGAGAACTGTCTTTTTGTGCTGATTGCTCAGCATTTTCCTCTTTACCGTTATGCTGGGTATCAGACTTCTGATCAGCATGGGTCTGGGCACTTTGCCCGTTCTTATGTTCCTGATTATGCTGTTTATCCAGCTCGTTTTGCTTTTGCTCTTTTGCAAGCTGATCATTCAATTCGCGTGCATGTTGTTCTTTATCTTGATTTTGCTTCGACGTATTGTTTTGGTTCTGCTGAGTCATGAGGTACCCTCCTTAGGCATATCATATAAACAATCAGCCATTTTTTTAGCACAAAGCATTACGCGAATCGGGCGAAGTAAGCAAACTGCAACAAAGCCTGTACATGTTGTTGCTATTGTTTGCAGGATGTAGCATGAGCAGAGTCAAATCCGTATTGAAAAGCTTTATGCTAAAGATGACGCAGGCTTTTGTATTCGAGCGGTCCAAGTCCATCTATTCGCAGGGTTTCAGCAAAGCATTTCTTTGTAATCCCCTCGGCATCATGTAAAATTATGGCCCATTGCATAATGAATACGAATGAGAGAGTGAATCCGTGCGTAAAATTTTAGTCACCAATGCCCTTCCTTACGCCAATGGCCCGATTCATATGGGTCACTTACTTGGCTATATCCAAGCAGATATTTGGGTACGTGCCATGCGTGCGATGGGTCATGATGTGACTTATGTCTGTGCGGATGATGCTCACGGAACCGCGATCATGCTACGTGCCGAAGCGAATGGCATTTCACCTGAAGCGCAAATTGCCAATGTGCAAAAAGAACACATTCGTGACTTTGACGGTTTCGGTGTGCATTTCGATCATTATGATTCTACACATAGCGATACCAACCGTGCCCGTGCGTCAGAAATCTATGTGAAAAACCGTGATGCGGGCAATATTGCAGTTCGTCCGGTGACCCAGCTTTTTGATCCTGAAAAAGGCATGTTCCTGTCAGACCGTTTCATTAAAGGCACCTGTCCGAAATGTAAGGCAGAAGATCAGTACGGCGACTCATGTGAAGTCTGCGGTGCAACTTATAATGCGACAGAGTTGTTGAATCCGCATTCCACTTTAAGTGGCGCAACTCCAGTCGAAAAATCATCTGATCATTACTTCTTTAAATTGCCAAATTTTGGTGAATACCTGCAAAAATGGACTCGTGATGAAGGTCGCTTGCCGGTATCGATTGCCAACAAGCTGGACGAATGGTTTGAAAATGGCTTGAATGACTGGGACATCTCACGTGATGCGCCATACTTCGGTTTTGAAATTCCAGATGCGCCAAACAAATATTTCTATGTTTGGGTGGATGCGCCGATTGGTTATATGTCGAGCTTTGAAAACTACATCAAAACCAAACGTCCTGAATTGAATTTTGATGACTACTGGAAAAAAGATTCTGAAAATGAGGTCTATCACTTCATTGGCAAAGACATCGTATATTTCCATGCCCTGTTCTGGCCGGCAATGCTTGAAGGTGCAAACTACCGCACGCCATCAGGCTTATTCGTGAATGGTTTCTTGACTGTCAATGGCCAAAAGATGTCAAAATCTCGCGGCACATTTATTAAAGCGGAAACCTATTTAGAGCATTTAAATCCTGAATATCTACGCTATTACTTCGCGTCGAAACTTTCTGACAAAGTTGAAGATTCTGACCTGAACCTTGATGATTTCGTTCAGAAAGTAAATTCAGATTTGGTCGGTAAAGTCGTGAATATTGCCAGCCGTTGTGCGAAATTCATCAACACCAAATTTGATAACAAGTTAAGCACGATATGCGCTGAACCTGAATTGGTACAAAGCTTTATTGATGCTGGGAGTTCAATTGCTCAGGCTTATGAAGCACGTGAATTCTCGGCGGCGATTCGTGAAATCATGGCGCTTGCAGACAAAGCCAACCAGTATATTGATGAGAAAAAGCCTTGGGCACTTGCGAAGCAAGATGGTCAGGAACAACAGGTCCATGATGTATGTTCTGTAGGTATTAATTTATTCCGCCAATTGGCAGTTTACTTGGCTCCTGTATTGCCGACACTAGCTCAACAGGTTCAAGATTTCTTGCAACTTGAAAGCTTCGATTTTGCTTCTCGCAAAACCATTCTAGTGAGTCATGAAATTGCATTGTTCCAACCCTTAATGCAACGTGTAGATCCAAAAGCGGTTGCTGCCATGGTGGATGCATCTAAAGATTCTTTAGCTGCTCCTGCTGCTGAACCAGCAAAAGCTGAGAAGAAAAAAGAGAAGAAGATTGAAAAGAAAGCTGAACCTAAAGTCGGTGAAGCTGAAATCATTAATATTGATGATTTTATGAAAGTTGACCTGCGTGTGGCTGAAGTTTTGGAAGCGGCTACGGTTGAAGGTTCTGACAAACTGCTTCAACTCACTTTAAACGTTGGTGAAGCTGAGCCACGTAATGTGTTCAGTGGTATTCGTGAGTTTTACCAACCTGAAGACTTAAAAGGTAAACTGGTGGTGATGGTGGCAAACCTTGCGCCACGTAAAATGCGTTTTGGGATCTCTAACGGTATGGTGCTAGCTGCGGGTAATGGCGACGGTGTTTGGGTGATTTCACCTGAATCTGGTGCTAAACCGGGTGATAAAGTGTCTTAAGATTTCCATTTTAAGCAAAGAAAGCCTCTACTGATGTAGGGGCTTTTTTATTAGTTATTTCCCTCATCCCAACCTTCTCCCAGAGGGGGAGGAGCATTCATTACTAAATAAATTTTTGTGTAGTTCCCTCTCCTTATAGGAGAGGGTTAGGGAGAGGTCAGAAACTATTGCCTTACTTTTGAAAGATCAAAAGTAACAAAAATCTTTTGTTAACTTGATGATACTTCCATGTATCACAAGTGAACGGCGACATCCATGTCGCCTCCAACTAAATTAATACCATCATTAAGTCAACTTTTTTATTACATCGAACAGACCAGATGTTTAAATAAAGTATTGGCTTAACACTATTTTTAGTTTGAAATCATTTTAATTTGAGCCAAAAA